>NZ_JBFBHK010000004.1:0-325241 GCF_040685235.1 Curtobacterium sp. NPDC089185
CCCTGGTCATCGTCGAAAGCCTGAAGGACGCGCAGAGCCTTCTGGCCGAGATCGACGCCCTGGCCCAGGTTTGCGACGCGGGCACCAAGGTGCTGGCACCGCGCCTCCCGTCCGTTCGTGGTCGGATGTCGACCGCAGGATCAGGCGATCCGCTTGAACGCCTTGTCGACGTAGCGGTCGATCGTCGCGCGCGCCTCGCGCGCGTACCGGTCGACGGTGGCCGTCCGCTCCGCGTCCGGCTGGTACGCGCGGTCGAGCCGCGCAGTGGCCGCAGCGAGGACCGCGTCGGTCAGCTGCGGGTTGAGCGGCAGGATCGGGCCCTGCGTGTGCGTGCCGAACGAGGTGCCGACGATCGCGCCCTCGACCGGGGCCCCGGCCTGGTTGCCGCCGCCGGACACGACGTCGGCGAAGGGCTCGACGCCGGCGCCGAGCTCGATGCGGGTGGCGTGGTCCTCGAACCCCGCGAGGCGCGTCGACGCACCGCCGAGCAGCGGGTACCGCGTGTCGAGCACGAAGTAGTTGACCCGTCGCTCAGCGCCGCGGACGGCACGCGCGTCGAACACCCCGAAGCCCGCCACCGGCGCGCCCTCGGTCGGCACGACCTCGTTCGTCGCCAGGTCGAACCCGCCGCCGACCGCGACGACCGGGACACCGGCGGCTGCGAGGTCGCGGACCGCACCGCCGACGCGCGTGACGTCGGCGCCGAGCGAACGCATGGCGCTGAGCGGGCCGTTGCCGACGACGACCACGTCCGCCGTCGCGGGCACCGGGTCGCCCGGCGCGTACTCGACGACCTCGGTGGCGATGTCCGCGGCCTCGGCACGGCGGACGAGCGCCGCGACGTTGCCGCGGTCGCCCGAGACGCCCATCTGGCGCGGGTAGACGTGCAGGATGGTCAACCGGTCGGCGGTCATGCCGTCTTCTCCATGTCGCCGTGGCCGAGGGCCTTGCGGGCGATCATCATGATCTCGTAGTTGACGATGAAGTTCTTCGTGCCGCTCGACGTCGCACCGAGACCCTGCATGTGCCTGATGGCGGCCTCGACGTCGGGCTCCACGCGGCCGATGCGGACACCGGCGTGCTCGAGCGCGATCGCGATCTGCCAGGCCTTGTCGCCCGAGACGACGTCGACGTGGTCGAGCTTCGAGAAGTCGATGTCGTAGATCCACGAGATGTCCGGCGTGCCCTCGTCGATCGCCATGAGGACCTGCTCCGGGTGGTCCGGCAGGGCGTCGAGGTTGAGCTGCAGGCTCGCGGCGTTCTTGAACATCGTGAACTCGGCGGACTCCCCCGCGATGGGCAGCCGCTCACCGCGCCCGTACGCCGGCTTCATCGTGCCGAACGCCTTCGTGACGGCGTCCGCGCGGAACTGCGCTCCGAGCGCGGCACTCGCGGTGGCCGTCGCGGCGGCGGCGTCGACCGCGTAGTGCAGCCCCCGCGCCGGCAGGCGGACCGGGATGTCCGTCCCGTCGAACCGCACGGTCGCACCGTCGCCGGTGTTCGTCACGACCTCGGACTCGGCCGGGTTCGGTTCCCCCGCGGTGCGGTCGAAGTCGTCGGCGTTCTGCAGGCCGTTCGGGGCGGCGGCCACGACCTCGGCACTCGCGCCGAAGCGGAGCACGCGCTGGCCGGAGCGACCGACGTACGCGTCGAGGAACTGGTCGTCGCGGTTCGTGACGACGTTCGCGGTCGACAGCGCAGCGGTGTCGAGCATCATCGTCGCGACGCGCTCGGTCTCGAAGAACCGGTAGAGCTGGTCGACCTGGACGTTGAGCATCGTCACCGTCGACGGCGACAGGATGCCGGCGAGCTCGACCGCGAAGGCCTCGTCGACCTCGAGGATGCCGATGTCCGCCTTGAGCCGACCGGTCAGCGACACCTCGGACAGGAGCGCCGAGGCGATGCCCTGCGGCAGGTTGGCACCCGAGGGGTTCGTGAAGACGCGGAGGCCGTGCGCCCGGACGATGTCCGAGATCATGTGCGTCGTCGTGGACTTGCCGTTCGACCCGAGCACGAAGACGACGCCGTTCGGGAACTGCTTCGTCACGTGCTGCAGGAAGTCCGGCACGAGCTTCAGGACGATGTAGCCCGGGTAGGCGGATCCACCGCCCCGCGCTCGTGCGAGGGCGCGGAGGATCCGCCCGACCAGGATCGGGACGAGGAAGCGCATGCCGGCTTACTCGAGGTAGTCGCGGAGCGACTGCGACCGGGACGGGTGGCGGAGCTTCGCCATCGTCTTCGACTCGATCTGGCGGATCCGCTCGCGCGTCACGCCGAACGTGTCACCGATCTGGTCGAGGGTCTTCGGCTGGCCGTCACCGAGGCCGAAGCGCATGCGGATGACGCCCGCCTCGCGCTCGGACAGGGAGTCGAGCAGGCTCTCGAGCTGCTTCTGCAGCATCGTGAAGCCCACCGCGTCGGCCGGCACGACCGCCTCGGTGTCCTCGATCAGGTCGCCGAACTCCGAGTCGCCGTCCTCACCCAGCGGGGTGTGGAGCGAGATCGGCTCGCGACCGTACTTCTGGACCTCGACGACCTTCTCCGGGGTCATGTCGAGCTCGCGGGCGAGCTCTTCCGGCGTGGGCTCGCGACCGAGGTCCTGGAGCATCTGGCGCTGCACGCGGGCGAGCTTGTTGATGACCTCGACCATGTGCACCGGGATGCGGATGGTGCGGGCCTGGTCGGCCATCGCGCGGGTGATCGCCTGACGGATCCACCACGTGGCGTAGGTCGAGAACTTGAAGCCCTTGGTGTAGTCGAACTTCTCGACCGCACGGATCAGGCCCAGGTTGCCCTCCTGGATGAGGTCCAGGAACTGCATGCCGCGGCCGGTGTACCGCTTCGCGAGCGAGACGACGAGACGGAGGTTCGCGCCGAGCAGGTGCGACTTCGCGCGCTGACCGTCACGGGCGACCCAGCGGAGCTCGCGCTCCTCGGGCTTCGACAGACCGGTCGAGTGCTGGAGCTTGTCCTCCGCGAACAGGCCGGCCTCGATGCGCATCGCGAGCTCGACCTCCTGCTCGGCGTTGAGCAGCGCGACCTTGCCGATCTGCTTGAGGTAGTCCTTCACCGGGTCGGCGGTCGCACCCGTGATGGTGGTCGAGTAGACCGGTGCCTCGTCGTCGTCGGACTGCGAGATGACGAGCGCGCCCGCGGCGACCGCAGCGGCGGCGTCCGGCTTGGCGGTCTTGTCCTCGGTGTCGTCCGTCGTGTCCTCGGCGTCGGTGTCGTCGGGGGTCTCGACGGCGTCGTCGGCGGGCTCGACGGCCGCGTCGTCCTCGTCCTCGTCGTCGGCCTGCTTCTTCGCGCGGGTCGACGCCTTCTTCGGTGCGGCCTTCTTCGCGGCGGTGGTCTTCGCTGCGGTGGTCCTCGTGGCGCGCTTCTTCGGCGCAGCCTTCCCCTCGGCCGCGTCGGCGTCGTCCGCCGCGACGGCCTCGGGCTCGTTGTCCTTCGTGGGATCGATCGTCGTGCTCCGGGCAGCCATGCGATCACCTCTCTCGTCGTGCCACGTTCGTGGGGTCGTGGCCTCCCTCGCCGCCCAGGGCCTGGGCCGCAGTCCCCCGCGTCGTCAGGTCCTACCGTTCCGGGCAGCATGAGGACCCATGTCAAGTCCCCCGACTTCCACGGCGCGGTGCAGTGCCGTGGAGATCCGGGGCCCGATGGGTCCGTCCTCCATTATTGCACGGCCTTCTTCCGCAGGCGTGCAACCAGTGCAACCCAGAGCGGGCCCACCCGTATTCCGTCCTGCGCGTGCATGTCCCGCCGGGTCCGCCGGCGGGCGAGCAGGAGCATCACGACGCCGAGACCGACCACGACGTACTGCACCGTCAGCGCCACGCGGAAGTTCTCCCAGTCGAAGACCGTCCGCCCGGTCGCCCCGGAGACGACGTCGAGCAGGGTGCCGATGAGGAACATCATCACGAAGGCCGCGAGGAAGCCGCCGACGTTCACCACGCCGTTCGCCGAACCGAGGGACCCGACGGGGTTGAAGCTCCGCGCGAAGTCGAAGCCGATGAGCGACCCGGGCCCGCCGACGCCCATCGCGAGCACGAGGAGCACGAGCAGCCACGTCGGCGGGTGCCCGGGCCAGAGCAGCACGGCCGTCCAGACGACCCCGAGCGCCAGGACGATGCCGAGCACCAGGTTCGATCGGCGGAGCGGGAAGCGCGCGCAGAGCACGCCGAGCACCGGGCCGGCGACGAATCCCGTGACGACGATCACCGTGAGGAACCCGGCCGCCTCGCTCGGGGTGTAGCCGAGACCACGGAGCATCGGGACGCCCCAGAGCAGGGAGAACACCGTGCCCGAGGACTGCGTGACGTAGTGCGACCAGAACCCGAGCTGCGTGCCGGGGCGCCGGAGCGCGTGCCCGAACGTGTGGAACGCGCCGCGCCACGAGTGCGGGAGGGGCAGCGGGATCGTGTCGGTGCGGACCGGCACCGGACCGTTCCGCACGAAGGCCACCGCGAGCAGCAGGCCCACCAGGCTCGCGGCCGCCGCGACGCCGAAGGCCGGCGTCCACCCCGCCGTGTGCAGGAGCACGGCGAACGGGAAGGCCGAGAGGACCTGGCCGACCTGGCCGAGGTTGCCCGTCCACTGCGAGATCTGCGGCAGGATCCGGCCGCTGAACCACATCGGCACGAGCCGGATGACCGAGATGAACGTCATGGCGTCACCGGCACCGACGAGCACCCGTCCCGCGATCGCCGGTCCGATCGTCGGCGAGAAGGCCACGACGGCCTGCCCGACCACGAGGAGGGCGGCCCCGAGGAGCACGAGCTTCCGCGGCCCGACACGGTCGAGCGCGATGCCGACGGGGATCTGCAGACCGGCGTAGACGGCGATCTGCACGACGGCGAGCGTCGACAGGACCGCCGCGGAGACCGCGAAGCGGTCCTGCGCGTCGACCCCGGAGACGCCGAGGGACGAGCGCTGCACCACGGCGAGGACGTAGGCGAGCACCGCGACGCCCCAGACGAGGAAGGCACGGCGGGAGTTCACCCGACCAGGCTAGCGACGTGCGCACCGCGCCCGGACCGACCTGTGGAGGACGCGGTGTGCGGGGCGGACGGTGGATCAGCCTCCCGGCCGCGACCGGTGCCGGCGACGCGCCGTCAGTCCGTGGGGGCGTCCCCGTCGGGTCGACGGTCGGCGAGGAAGCGTTCCAGCTCCGCGGCGATCGCGTCGGCCGTCGGGACCTGCCCGTCGACACCGGTCAGCGGCGACGCGACCGCGTTGCCCTCCATGTAGGTGTCGTGCCGTTCCTCGAGCACGGCGACCAGGCGCTGCAGCTCGGGGTTGCCGGCGACCTGCTCGTCGACGCGCGTGCGGAACTCGCGGTCGGCCTCGCGCAGGGCGTCGGTCGGGAAGATCAGGCCCGTGGCGGCCGAGATGCTCGACAGGCCCGTGACGGCGGCGTCCGGGAACTCGGTGTCGCCGAGGTAGTGCGGCACGAGGAGGACGAGCCCGGTGACCTGCTCGCCGAGCTGCGTCAGCCGGTGCTCGACGAGGTGCAGGACGTTCGCGGGAGCCTGCGTCTCGGGCTTCCACACGCTCATCTGCTCGACGAGGTCGGCCCGGGTGCCGGACACGGTCAGGTTGATCGTCCGGGTGTGCGGCACGGGCATCGGGATGGACTGCAACCACGTCGTGTCCGCCACGCCGAGGTCGTCGGCGAGCCCGGTGACGGCGTCGACGAAGCGGTTCCACTGGAAGTCCGGCTCGTACCCGGTGAGGAACAGGAACGGCTGCCCGAGCTCGTCGCGCACGAGGTGCAGTGCGAGGCGAGGGGGCTCGACCGCCGTGATGTGGTCGTGCTCGAAGGTGATCACCGGTCGCCGTGCGCGCCAGTCGAGGAGCACGTCGGGGTCGAACTCGGCGACCAGCTCGTGGTCGAGCCCGTCGAGGATGGACGACGTCACCTGCGCGACCGCGGACCCGGCGTCCACGAAGCCGGTCAGGCCCGCGACCAGGTGCAGCCCGGCCGGGACGGTCGGTGCGCCGACGGCGACGGTGTACAGGTCCTCAGGGTGGTCCACGTCCCCATGCTAGGCGGCGCCCCCGACCGTCCCGTGCGCGGTCCCGACGCTCTCGGCGAACACGTGCTGGATAGGCTTGCCGCATGGTCCGACCGACGCTCTCCACCACCTCCACGACCCTCTCCGACGTCGACGCCGACGTCCTCGTGCTCGGCGTCCGCGCCGGCACCGACGGCGGCGCGCCCGCGATCGCGCCGAGCGCGGCGGGCACCCCCGACGCGCTCGCCGACCTCGACCTCGGTTCGATCGGCGTCACCGGCGCGAAGGACCAGCTCGTCCGGCTCCCCGGCACCGGCGTCGCCGCGGCCGGCATCGCGCTGGTCGGCCTCGGGACGGCCCTCGACGCCGCCGCCGTGCGCGCCGCCGCGGGCAGCGCCGTCCGCCAGCTCCCCCAGGTGTCGTCCATCGCCCTCGCGCTGCCGACCGACTCGGCCGAGCTCGTCGAGGCGGCACTCGAGGGTGCCGCACTCGGTGCGTACGCGTTCACCCGGCACAAGGGAACCGGCACGACCGGCCCGACCCGGGGCGACCAGCGGATCGAGGTCGTCGCGCCCGCCGACACCGCGGCGGACGCGACCGTCCGCCCGGCGATCGTCGCCGACGCCGCGGCGCTCGTGCGCGACCTGGTCAACACCGCCGCCGGCGACCTCGGCCCCGCGGACGTCGCCGACGTCGCCGTGGCCCAGGCCGAGGGCCTCCCCCTCACCGTCGAGGTCCTCGACGAGCACCAGCTCGAGGAGCAGGGCTTCGGCGGGATCGCCGGGGTCGGCCGCGGTTCCGAGCGCCCGCCGCGCCTGGTCGTCGTCCGCTACGAGCCGGCGTCCGCGAGCAGGCACCTCGCCCTGGTCGGCAAGGGGATCACGTTCGACTCGGGCGGCCTCTCGCTCAAGCCCGCCGCGTCGATGCTCGGCATGAAGACCGACATGACCGGCGCCGCGACCGTGCTCGCCGCGACGATCGCCGCGGCCCGCCTCGGGCTCGACACGCGCGTGACGGCCTGGCTCTGCCTCGCCGAGAACATGCCCTCCGGGTCCGCGACCCGTCCGGGCGACGTCCTGACGCTGAAGAACGGCAAGACCGTCGAGGTCACGAACACCGACGCCGAGGGCCGGCTCGTCCTCGGCGACGGAATGGCCGCGGCCTCGCTCGAGCAGCCCGACGCGATCGTCGACGTCGCGACGCTGACCGGCGCGCAGGTCGTCGCACTCGGCGACCGCACCACCGGCCTGATGGGCAGCGACGACCTCGTCGCACGGGTCCGGGCGGTGGCCGACGCCGCCGCCGAGCCGATCTGGCCGATGCCGCTGCCCGAGGAGCTCGACGCACGGCTCGCCAGCGACGTCGCCGACATGGTGAACGCGACCGTCGGCAACCCCGCCGGCGGGATGCTCCTGGCCGGCAAGTTCCTCGAGCGGTTCGTCGGCGAGGGCATCGAGTGGGCGCACCTCGACATCGCCGGCCCGTCCGAGCACAAGGGCGGCGGCTACGGCTGGCTCGGCAAGGGTGCCACCGGCGTCATGGTGCGCACGCTCGTCGGACTCGCAGAAGAGCTCCAGTCCAGGTAGTAGGTTGGACCCGGCGGGCTGCGCACCGACGCGCGCCCGCCGGAACCAGCGGGACGGGACCGGAACCATGCGGTCCGACCGTCGGACGCCGCCGCCGCGGTGTCCAGCGGGGTCCGACCCGGGCCCCGACACGCACGAGGGAGTTGCACCAGGTGACGGAACAGACTTACGACGTCGTGGTCCTCGGTGGCGGTAGTGGTGGCTACGCGGCCGCGCTCCGGGCCGCCGAGCTCGGCATGAGCGTCGCGCTCATCGAGGGAGACAAGCTCGGGGGCACCTGCCTGCACCGCGGCTGCATCCCGACCAAGGCGCTGCTGCACGCCGCCGAGGTCGCCGACGCCACCCGCGACGCCGAGCAGTACGGCGTCATCGCCGAGTTCGCCGGCGTCGAGGTGCCCAAGGTCATCGACTACCAGCAGGGCGTCATCAACTCGAAGTACAAGGGCCTGCAGGGCCTGGTCAAGGCGCGCGGCATCACCGTCGTCCAGGGCTGGGGCCGCCTGACCTCGCAGAACACCGTGCAGGTCGGCGACCAGACGGTCACCGGTCGCAACGTCGTGCTGGCCACCGGCTCGTACTCGAAGTCCCTGCCGGGCCTCGAGATCGGCGGCCGCGTGATCACGTCCGAGACCGCGCTCAAGATGGACTACGTCCCGAACAAGGTCGTCATCCTCGGCGGCGGCGTCATCGGTGTCGAGTTCGCCAGCGTCTGGAAGTCCTTCGGCGCCGAGGTCACCATCGTCGAGGGCCTCCCCCACCTCATCCCCGCCGAGGACGAGTCGATGTCGAAGCAGCTCGAGCGCGCGTTCCGCAAGCGCGGCATCGAGTTCTCGCTCGGCATCCGGTTCGACCACGTCGACCAGCACGAGAACGGCGTGGTCGTCACGCTCGAGGACGGCAAGACCTTCGAGGGCGACGTCCTCCTCGTCGCGGTCGGCCGCGGCCCGCTCACGCAGAACATGGGCTTCGACGAGGTCGGCGTGGCGATGGACCGCGGGTTCGTCACCACGGACGAGCGCCTCGCCACGAACCTGCCGAACGTCTACGCGGTCGGCGACATCGTCCCCGGTCTGCAGCTCGCGCACCGCGGCTTCCAGCAGGGCATCTTCGTCGCCGAGGAGATCGCGGGCCTGAACCCGGTCGTCATCTCCGACACGAACATCCCGAAGGTCACCTACTCCGACCCGGAGGTCGCCTCCGTCGGGCTGTCCCAGGCCAAGGCCGAGGAGCAGTACGGCAGCGACAAGGTCGACACCTACGAGTACAACCTCGCCGGCAACGGCCGCAGCCACATCATCGGCACCTCGGGCGCCGTCAAGGTGGTCCGCGTCGTCGACGGCCCGGTCGTCGGTGTGAGCATGATCGGCGCGCGCGTCGGCGAGCTCATCGGGGAGGCGCAGCTCGCCGTCAACTGGGAGGCACACCCGGAGGACGTCGCGCCGCTCGTCCACGCGCACCCGACGCAGAACGAGGCACTGGGCGAGGCCTTCCTCCACCTCGCGGGCAAGCCGCTGCACGCGCTGTGACCACCACGGCACCCGTGCGCACCGAGACAATGACCACCACCACCACAGCAACCCGCGAACAGGAGCCCACCCGATGAGCGAATCCGTCAACCTCCCGGCGCTCGGCGAGAGCGTCACCGAGGGCACGGTGACCCGATGGCTGAAGAACGTCGGTGACCGCGTCGAGGTCGACGAGCCGCTGCTCGAGGTCTCGACCGACAAGGTCGACACCGAGATCCCGTCGCCGATCGCCGGCACCGTCGAGGAGATCCTCGTCCAGGAGGACGAGACCGTCGAGGTCGGGACGCCGCTCGTGAAGATCGGCGACGGTTCCGGTTCGGGTTCCGACTCCGGTTCGTCCGACGGCCAGGCGGCCGACCAGGGCGCCGACGAGGCAGCAGCCGACTCGAGCGAGCCCGAGACGGCACCGAGCACCGAGCAGCCCGAGGAGCAGAAGGCTCCGGAGCCGCAGCAGGCCGACCCGGCGCCGGGTGGTCAGACCCAGCCCGCCGCCCCGCAGGCGCCGTCGGCTCCCCCGGTCCCGCAGGCCGCTCCGGTCCCGCCGCCCGCTGCCGTGCCGGCAGCGGTCCCCGCCCCGGCTCCGGCCGCTGCCCCGGCTCCGGCCGCTGCTCCGGCCCCGGCTGCTGCGCCCGCGGCATCTGGCGCGAACGCCTCGGCGTCCGTCCCGACGCCCAACCAGGACGCCTCGGCGACCGGCTACGTGACGCCCCTCGTCCGCAAGCTCGCGAACGAGCAGGGTGTCGACCTGTCGACCGTCACCGGCACGGGTGTCGGTGGGCGGATCCGCAAGGAGGACGTGCTCGCCGCCGCCGAGCAGGCGAAGTCGGCGGGTGCTCCGGCCCCCGCCGCCGCGCAGTCCGGCCCGTTCGTCGCCGAGACCTCGCCGCTCCGCGGGACGCGCGAGAAGATGTCGCGCCTCCGCAAGGTCGTCGCCGAGCGTGCCGTGCAGTCGATGACCTCGACCGCGCAGCTCACCAGCGTCGTCGAGGTCGACGTGACCAAGGTCGCGCAGTTCCGAGACGCCAACAAGGCCGCCTTCCAGGAGCAGACCGGCTCGAAGCTGAGCTTCATGCCGTTCTTCGCCCTCGCGGCGTCCGAGGCGCTCAAGGCCCACCCGAAGATCAACTCCACGGTCGAGGGCGACGAGATCGTCTACCCGGACCACGAGAACGTCGCGATCGCGGTGGACACCGAGCGCGGCCTGCTCACCCCGGTGATCAAGGACGCGTCGGGCCTGTCGCTCGCCGACTTCTCGAAGGCGATCGCCGACCTGGCCGAGCGCACGCGCAACAACCAGCTCAAGCCCGACGAGCTCGCGGGCGGCACGTTCACGCTGACCAACACCGGTTCGCGCGGCGCGCTGTTCGACACGCCCGTCGTGTTCCTGCCGCAGTCGGCGATCCTCGGCACGGGCATCGTCACGAAGCGCCCGGCGGTCGTCAAGGTCGACGGGCAGGAGGCGATCGCCATCCGTTCGTTCGTCTACCTCGCGCTGTCGTACGACCACCGGATCATCGACGGCGCCGACGCGTCGCGGTACCTCGTCGCGGTGAAGAACCGCCTCGAGGAGGGCAACTTCGGCCCGAACCTCGGCTACTGAGTCGACGGTCCGATCCACACCGGACGGCCCCGGTCCCGCGCAGGGACCGGGGCCGTCCGGCGTTCCGGGAGGGAGCACCGGGTCGTCCGGTCTCCACGTCGGTCAGCGGACACCGACCGCAGCGGCGACCAGCCCGCCGGTCACCAGGGTCCCGACGAGCGCGATCCGGACCGGCAGCCGGCGGGTGCTCCCGACCGGGATGCCCCGTTCGACGAGGTCGCGTGCGAGGGCGACGAGCGCAGCCCCGGCGGCGGTGCCCACGGCGGTGCTCGCTGCCGCGGCCCGCGCTTCCTGCCCGGGGACGGTCGTCGCTCCGTCGTCGAAGGTCGCTCCGTCGTCGAAGAGCGCACCGAGCGGCCGCGTCCACCGCACCGGCCGCGGCGGTGCCGCCGCGAGCACGAGTGCGAGTGCGGCGCGCACGTCGTCCGCACCACCGTCGACCGCGGCGTCGAGGACGGGATCGAGGGACTCCCGGACCGGGGTGCGCGCGTCGACGCGGTCCCACACCGTCCGCGCCGCCAGCACGAGCTGCCGCGACCCGTCCGCGTCCCGCGGCGAACGAGTCGGTCGGCCCACCGGTACCGTCACCGACTCGGTCGGCGTGGTGCCCGACGCCGGGTCGTCGCGGCAGGGCGGCACCGCGCCGGGCGGACGATCGGCGACGAGCACGGCGCCGGCCTCGTCCACGCCGATCTCCTCGACGGAGAGCACCCCGAGCTCCAGGGCCCCGGCCCGTGCTCGGGCGGCCAGCTGCAGCAGCGGCACGGTGAGCGTCACGGCGACGCCCTCGGTCGGGGTGCCGACGACGTCGAGGGCCTCGTCGAGGGCACGCACGGGCGGACGGAGCACCTCGACCGCCGGGTGGCCGTTCGGACAGCGCCCGGCGCGGAGCACGGGCACGAGGTGGGTACCGCACCCCGCGGACCGGTCGGCGAGCCACCGCGCGAATGCGGGCGGGTCCGCGGCACCGCACCAGTGGTCGGTGGAGTCGGTCGTGGTCACGGTGACCAGCGTGACGGAGCCGGTGCGGGCCTCCCGTCCGCAGGAGCAGACCTGTGGAGGACCGTGTTCGCCCACAGCCTGAGCAGCGGCGGTCTGCGGCGGATGACCGAGGCCGTATCCTGGTCGCATGGCACGCAGCACTCCCCAAGCGCCCAAGGCGAAGGAGCCGGGTCGTCTCAAGCAGATGTACCAGGTCTTCACCATGACCCGTCGGGCCGACCCGAAGTCCGTCTGGTGGTTCCTGCTGGCGTTCGTCGGCCCCGTCGTCCTCGGCGTCCTGCTCGCCCTGCTCCTGCCGGGTCAGAACTGGCTCGCGATCACGCTCTGGATCCTCGCCGGCGTCCTGCTCGGTGTGCTGCTGTTCCTCATCGTCCTCGGTCGGCTCGCCGAGCGCGCCGCCTACTCCCAGATCGCCGGCCAGCCCGGTGCCGTCGGCGCGGTGCTCTCGAACTCCCTGCGTCGTCAGTGGCGGTCGAGCGAGATGCCCGTCGCCGTCCACGGCCGGTCGCAGGCCGCGGTCTACCGCGCGGTCGGCACGCCGGGCGTCATCCTGATCACCGAGGGGCAGCGTGGCAACCTCAAGCGCCAGGTCGACGAGGAGCGCCGCAAGGTGCAGCGCATCGTCCCGAACGTCCCGGTGCACGTCGTGCACGTGGACGACGACACGGACGGCGTGACCCTGCACAAGCTGCCCAAGGCGATGAACCAGTACAAGAAGGCGCTGAACCGGAACGAGGTCCTGGCGGTCGCGAACCGACTCGACTCGATGACCCACGGTCCCGCCGCGGCGATCCCGAAGGGCATGGACCCGATGCGTGCGCGGGCCGGGCGTCCGCGCTGATCTGCGTTCCCCTCTGCCGAGCGACGCCCCCGACCGTGCCAGGTCGGGGCGTCGTCGTGTCGGGGGCGTCGTCGTGTCGCGGGCTCCCGAGTGCCGCCGTCGGTCGTGCGCGTGCATCTTCCGACATCCCGCGCGTCGATCGACCGGTGCGGTGTCGGATCATGCGCGCGTACAGGGTGCACGGGCATCTTCCGACATCACACGCGTCGATCGACAGCTGCGGTGTCGGATCATGCGCGCGTACAGGGTGCACGTGCATCTTCCGACATCCCGCGCGTCGATCGACCGGTGCGGCGTCGCAGACCGCGCGAGCCCCGGCCACGCGCAGCCCGCCGCCGCGGCCCCCGCCGGGTCAGCGCCGGACGAGCACCGTCCCGGCGATGCGGTCGTGCGCCCCGCGGCTGTCGCGGTCGATGATGAGCGCGGGGACGACCAGGCAGAGCAGGACCGTCCGGACGACCGGCCGCCACACCCCGACGTAGCCCCCGCGGATCGGGACGACGCGCAGGCCGACGCAGACGTGGCCGAACGACCCCGACAGCAGGCAGATGAACAGCACCTGCAGCGCCGCGAAGATCGCGAGCTGGATCCAGGTGTGCGCGATGTCGCCCGAGCCCTCGAGCGGTGACCACACCCCCGTGACGAACGCGACGAGGTCGGCGAGGGCACCGTCGATCAGCAGCGCGACGACCCGGCGACCGATGCGCCCGACGCTCCGCGGGCCCTCCTCGGGGAGCCCCAGGTCCTTGCCCGGCCAGCCGTCCGGGTGCTCCCCGCTCGGGTGTGCGGAGGACGCGGAGGGCGGGGTGGTGCTGCGGGCCATGCCCCCAGGGTAGGCGACCGCACCGACGTAACACGCCCGAAACAATGCAGTCATGTCCGGGAAACCCGGTGTCAATAGCCTCGTCGGAGGTGCACCTGCGGCATCCATCGACATCACCTACCCCCCAGGAGATCGACACACATGTTCAGCGATTCCTCCGAGGTCCTGGCCTTCATCAAGGACACGGACGTCAAGTTCCTCGACATCCGATTCACCGACCTGCCCGGTGTGCAGCAGCACTTCAACATCCCGGCGTCCACGGTCGACGAGGACTTCTTCTCGGTCGGACAGCTCTTCGACGGCTCCTCGATCCGCGGCTTCGCGTCGATCCACGAGTCGGACATGCAGCTCATCCCTGACGTGACGACCGCCTACATCGACCAGTTCCGCGCCGAGCGCACGCTGATCATGGTCTTCGACATCTACAACCCGCGGAACGGCGAGATCTACGGTCGCGACCCGCGTCAGGTGGCGAAGAAGGCCGAGAAGTACCTCGCGTCGACCGGCATCGCGGACACCGCGTTCTTCGCCCCCGAGGCCGAGTTCTACATCTTCGACGACGTCCGCTACTCGGTCACGCAGAACAAGTCGTTCTACTCCGTCGACTCGGAGGAGGGCGCCTGGAACACCGGCCGCGAGGAAGAGGGCGGGAACCTCGCCAACAAGACCCCGTACAAGGGCGGCTACTTCCCGGTCTCCCCCGTCGACAAGACGGCGGACCTGCGCGACGACATCACCCTGAAGCTGATCGAGGCGGGCTTCACGCTCGAGCGCTCGCACCACGAGGTGGGCACCGGCGGCCAGCAGGAGATCAACTACAAGTTCGACACGATGGTCCACGCCGCGGACGACATCCTGAAGTTCAAGTACATCGTCAAGAACACGGCCGACCAGTGGGGCAAGGTCGCCACGTTCATGCCGAAGCCGCTCTTCGGTGACAACGGCTCGGGCATGCACACGCACCAGTCGCTGTGGAACGACGGCAAGCCGCTGTTCTACGACGAGAACGGCTACGGCGGACTGTCCGACACCGCGCGCTGGTACATCGGCGGCCTGCTGAAGCACGCCCCGGCGCTGCTCGCCTTCACGAACCCGTCGATCAACTCGTACCACCGCCTGGTCAAGGGCTTCGAGGCGCCGGTCAACCTGGTCTACTCGGCCGGCAACCGCTCGGCGGCGATCCGCATCCCGATCACGGGCACCAACCCGAAGGCCAAGCGCATCGAGTTCCGCGCGCCGGACGCCTCGGGCAACCCGTACCTCGCCTTCGCCGCACAGCTCATGGCGGGCCTCGACGGCATCCAGAACCGCATCGAGCCGCACGAGCCGGTCGACAAGGACCTGTACGAGCTCCCCCCGGAGGAGGCCAAGGGCATCCCGCAGGTGCCGGGCTCCCTCGACGAGGCGCTCGAGGCGCTCGAGGCGGACCACGAGTTCCTCACGAAGGGCAACGTCTTCACCGAGGACCTCATCCAGACCTGGATCGACTACAAGCGCGAGAACGAGATCCTCCCGCTGGCGCAGCGCCCGCACCCGTTCGAGTACGAGCTCTACTTCGGCGTCTGATCCCCGCTGAGCACGAAGGGCCCCGCACCGTCTCGGTGCGGGGCCCTTCCGCGTGCGGCGGGGCGGTGCAGGTGACGGCCTGGAGGCCCGGTGCCGGTCCGGCGGACCGACACCGGGCCTCCAGGCGGTCGCCGCACCCGCCTGCCCGATCCTTCCCAGGACGGTTGCGATGGCTGGCAGGAACGGGCGTACCCGGTCGGAACGAACGACCAGCCAAGCCCGGCGCGACCAGGTACGCCCGGGACGACCAGGTACGCCCGGGCCCACCCGGCGCGACCGCTGCGGCCCCGCGGGCACGGAAACGGGGCCCGCGCCGCCCCCGGCACGGACCCCGTCTCGCACGGACGCGACGACTACCGCGCTGTCACCAGCACGTCGTTCGCCCCCGCGGCCACGCTCACGGGCGCACCCGTGACCGGCGTGGGCCGCCCCAGGGAACGGACGGACCACCCCGCTTCCACCCAGTCGGCGACCGGGAGGCAGTTGCGGGCGTCGATGACGGTCCGGCGCCCGACGAGGGCTCCGAGCGCCGTCGGCGACGCCTGCACGATGTCGTCCCACTCGGTGAGGACGAGGACGACGTCGGCACCCTCGACCGCGTCCTCCTTCGACGCCGCGTAGGACAGCGTCGGGAAGGAGCGCCGGGCCGTCTCGTTCGCCTCCGGGTCCCAGAGCGTGACCTGGGCACCCCGGAGGTGCAGCGCGGCGGCCACGTTGAGGGCCGGCGAGTCGCGCACGTCGTCCGTGAGCGGCTTGAACGCGGCACCGATGACGGCGACGCGACGGTTGAGCACCGAGCCGCCGAGCGCCTCGATGGTCATGTCGATGACGCGCTCGCGCTGCCCCATGTTGATCTCGTCGACCTGCTGCATGAGGCCGACGACCCGACCGGCACCGATCTCGTTCGCACGGTGCATGAGCGCCCGGATGTCCTTCGGCAGGCAGCCGCCCCCGAAGCCGAGGCCGGCGTCGAGGAACTTCCGGCCGATGCGGACGTCGTGCCCGAGCGCGTCGGCGAGCGTCGTGACGTCCGCGCCGGTGATCGCGCACATCTCGGAGATCGCGTTGATGAACGAGATCTTCGTGGCGAGGAAGGCGTTCGCACTGACCTTCACGAGCTCCGCGGTGGCGAGGTCCGTCGTGATGACCGGTGTGCCCTCGGCGATCGGTGCCGCGTAGACCTCGCGCATGACGGCGTCCGCGGCGGCGGAGGCACCGCCCCAGACGAGCCGGTCCGGGTGCAGGGTGTCATCGACGGCCTTGCCCTCGCGGAGGAACTCGGGGTTCCAGACGAGCTCGGCGGCGATGCCCGACGGCGTGAACTCGCGGACGATGCCGCGGAGCCGTTCGGCGGTGCCGACCGGGACGGTCGACTTGCCGACGATGAGACCGGGGTGTGTGAGGTGCTCGGCGACACCGCGGGTGGCGGCCTCGACGTAGGACAGGTTCGCGGCGTGCGACCCGGCCTTCTGCGGGGTGCCGACGCAGACGAAGTGGACGTCGGCTGCCGCGACCGCCTCGGCGATGTCGGCGGTGAACCGGAGCTTCCCGGTCGCGACGTGCTTCGTGATGAGCTCGGGCAGGCCCGGCTCGTAGAAGGGGACCTCGCCGGCGGACAGCGCCGCCAGCTTGGCCGGATCGACGTCGACGCCGATGGTGTCGAAGCCCATCTCGGCCATGGCGGCCGCGTGGGTGGCGCCGAGGTAGCCGGTGCCGATGACGGAGATGACGGGGGCCGGGCGCACGTCGGCGCCGTCCTGCTGCTGTTCGCTCACTGTTCCTTCACTTCCTGGAGGTCGTACCCGATGTCGTCGCGCCGGATCCCCGTGCTGAACGCCGCGAGGCTGTCCTTGCGGGAGTTCAGGCGCCAGTCGTTGGTCGCGCGCTTGCCGTCCGTGACCGAGGTCGCCACCTCGCTGAAGTACGCGAAGCCGATGACGTCGCCGTTCGCGGGGTCGGCCAGGGCGGCGAAGAGCGAGGTGAACCACGCCGCCTTCTGCGACTCCGACACGGCGGTGCCGGACTCGGTCGCACCGATCTCGTTGAGCACGATCGGCTTGCCGGGCGCGATCTGCCGGAGCTGCCCGAGGGTGGCGTCGAACGTCTTGGCGAAGGTCGCCGGGTCGCCGGCGTTCCGGTAGTAGCCGCTCATGCCGACCCAGTCGACGTACTGCGCGCCGGGGTAGTACTTCGCCGTGTAGTCGACGGTGCGGTAGGTGTCGCTGCCGAGGTCGTCGATGCGCGTCGGCGACCAGTTCCAGATGACCTCGTCGTTGGCGCCGTTCGCCTCGAAGACCTGCCAGACGTGCTGCCACATCTGTCGGTACGTGCCCGGGGCGTTCTGCGGCCGCTCCACCTTCGACGGGTTGAAGGGCTGCTCGGACCAGTTGTACCAGGAGCCGTTCATCTCGTGGTCGAGGCGGATGACGATCGGCTGTCCGTTCGCCTTCACGGCCTGCGCGTACTTCGTGAGGTAGGCGTCGAAGTCACCGTCGATGACGTCCTGGTTCGAGTACCCGGGCACGTTCGGCTTGTCGTTGCCGACGTTCAGCGGCTTGGTCTCCCAGGTCATCATCGGGAGTCGGCCGTTCGCCCACGAACGCTGCACGGCGCTCGCGTTGAAGTCCTGGTCGAAGCCCTGGAAGAACCCGACCATGTTCGAGGCCTTGCCGACCTGCTGCTGGACCTCGTCGTACTCGGCCCAGTTGAAGGGCGCCTGCGCCGTGTAGAGGCCGTACCACCGGGCCTGCTGCGCGAGGACCTCGGCCTTGGTGGGGGCGGCGGGGAGCGTCGGGGACGGGTCCTTCGACGGACCACCGTTGCCGGTGCCGACCGGGTGCGTCGACCCGGACCCGTTCGATCCTGCGACGCCGCCGTGGTCCACGGCGGAACCGGTGCTGCCACCGTTCGTGCCGCTGCCCCCGCCGCTCGTGCCGCCGCCCCCGCCGCCGGCCCCGCCCTTGCCGGCGAGGCCCTCGGCACGGCTCTTCGCGGCACCGAGCTGCGACTGCAGCGACGCGAGCTGGGCCTTGAGCGTCGTGATCTGGTCGCTCCGGGAACCGGACTGTGCGTCGGTCGACTCGAGCTTGCCCTCGAGCTCCCAGATGCGCTGCTGGGCGGCGTCGAGCTTCGCCGTGAGCTCAGCGGCGGTGGGCTGCGCCGCCTGCTTCTTCGGGGTGACCCCGAGGGCGGTCTGGACGGCGGAGGACACCGGGCCGCTGGGCGAGACCCAGACGGTCCAGGTGATGAGGCCGAGCACGAGGACGATCGCGGTCGTGCCGATCGCGGTCCGTCGGGCGTGCTTGCTGGACTGTGCCCACCAGGTGCTGGTGGACCGGATGAGGTCAGACAATGAGGAACGCCTCCAGGGCGAAGATCGCGAACCCGATGAGGTACGGGATCGCCGCGTAGGGGTTGAGGCGACGACGTGCCGTCGTCGGAGCCGGGCGGGCCGCGGGTGCAGCCGAGGCCGCGACGGCCGCCGAGCGCCGCGTGGCGAGCACCGTGGCGGTCGAGTTCGTGGTGGCGTCGGGTCCGAAGAGCTCGTCGAACGCCCGGTCGGCGGCGGCCTGGTCGGTCCGGCCCTGCTCGCCGAGGTCCACCGGGCTCACCGGCGGTGCGCCGAGTGCGGCGGGCTGCACGGCGTCGGCGGGGTCCTCCTGCACCGGACCGCCGGCGTACGCCCCGGCACGGGTGCCCCAGCCGGACGCGTGCGCCAGGCGGAAGAAGCCGATGAGCCGGATCGGCATGAGGAAGAACGTCGACACGATGATGAACATCGGCAGGCGGAAGAAGTCGCTCGGCTTCTCGGCCAGGTGGCGCATCTGTCGGATCGCCATGCTCAGCACGCTCGAGACGACCATCAGGCCGGCGACGTAGACGAAGCCCGTCGAGAAGCCGTACTGCTGCAGGATGCCCTGGTACAGGTTCTCGCCCTGCCCGGTGACCGCCCGGTAGATCCAGCCGGCGATCACGCCGAAGAGCATGAACGGCAGGATGATGTCGGTCAGGAAGAAGACCGCCAGGATCGGCGCGTGGCCGAGCATCCAGGGCAGCATCCGGAGCGTGTTGTACTGCGAGCCACGCGCCCAGCGCAGCTGCTGCTTGAACAGCTTCTTCACCTGCAGCGGAGCGTCCGTGTACACCAGCGAGGTGTACTGGTAGACGGTCCGGTACCCCTCCTTGAGCGTCAGGTTCGTCAGGGTCCGGTCGTCGGACACCTCGAGGAAGACACCCATGAACTCCTCGTGCATGAACCGGTCCATGACGCGGGCCAGGATGCTGCGGCGGAACGCGATGGTCCGTCCGGGCAGGCAGCCGATCTGCCCGAGCACGCTCTGCGCGGGCATCGAGTAGAGCGCCCGGGAGTTCTCGAGCCAGTCCGCCCAGCGGGTGATCCAGGAGCGGGTCGGCTCGAGGATGCGCTGCCGGGTGGTCACGCCCCCGACGGACTCGTCGGCGAACGGCTTGAGCAGCTCGTCGAGCGTGCCGGGCGTCCAGACCGTGTCCGAGTCGACGAGGATCGTGATGTCGCCGTTCGACATCTCGGTCCCGACCTTCACGGCGTTGCGCTTGCCGGGGATCGGGGTGTGGGTCCAGCGGACGAGCGGGGCGAACTCGTCGCAGACCCCTTCCAGCGCCTCGTTGCGGGCGCCGTTGATGACGACGATGATCTCGCCCGGACGCTGCTCGACCATGCGGCCGATCACGTCACGGAAGAGGTCGAGCGGCTCGTCCACGACGGGGACGACCACGCTGGTCGTCCCGACGAAGGTGCCGGTGTAGGGGCGGTAGCGGGCCGACAGGATGACCTTGAGCAGCCAGAGCAACCAGATCACCGCGGAGTACACGGCGAACAGGTAGAACTCGGGGTGCCCTTCGACCATCTGCCGGATCTGCAGAATGAAGGTGAACATCGATCCCTGCTTCAACGTTCGAGGTGGGGATTCCGCTTCATCGAGGAACCAGTGGTCGGTTCGGGTGAGGCAATTGAGACAGAAGCCGGGCACCGGCGCAACGCGCCCCTCGTGCGGGGGTACCGTCGCTTCGTTCCGGGGTACAACACTGTCCTCCACCGGCGGTCGCGAGCGTGTCCGCACTGCTGCTGACAGCAGCAGTGCGGACCGGACGGTGGCTCGCGACGCCGCTCGCGGTCGGTCGAGCGGCCGGGAGGCACGACCGCACCACCCGGGGAAAGCCCTGTTCAGGAGATGGTGCGGTCCGCGCGGCGCTCGCTCAGCGCGCGTCCGTCGCCGCGCCGGACCACCCTGTGCCCCCGCTGAACGGAGACATCCCGCGGGGGACCCACCGGGGTACGCAGTCTCGGCGACCGGGGTACGGATCCGCCCGCGCGGAAGTCGCTACTGACGACATGTCATCTTCGCGTGCTCCGCGTCGTCCCGGGCGTGTCGCCGCGGGGTACCGACCGTCGGGGCAGCCTCGTCAGGCGCCGTAGAACTCGCGCTCGAACACCTGCCGAGCACGCCGCGTGACGCCCAGGTAGTCCTCCTCGAGCAGCGAGGCGGACCCGGGCGGGTACTCCAGGAGGCGAGCGATGCCCTCGAGCTGGACCCGGTCCACGGGCAGGACGTCGGTCGTCCGCCCGGACCAGAGCACGAGCGCGCTCCGGGTGCGGGAGGCGAAGCGCCAGGCGGCCTCGAGCCGCTCGGCGTCCTCGGGGGCGACGAGGTCGGCCGCGGTGGCGGCGTGGAGGGCCTCGAGGGTCGACGTCGTCCGGAGGCCCGGGACGGTCGTGGCGTGCTGCAGCTGCAGGAGCTGGACGAACCACTCGACGTCGCTCAGCGAGCCGCGCCCGAGCTTGAGGTGCCGGGCGGGGTCGGCGCCGCGGGGCAGCCGTTCGGACTCGACGCGCGCCTTGATCCGGCGGACCTCACGGACCTCGCGGTCGTCGATGTGCTCCGGGTACCGGGTGCGGTCGGCCAGGTGCTCGAAGTCCCGCAGGAGCCGGTCGTCGCCGACGGCACCGCGGGCACGGAGGAGCGCCTGCGCCTCCCACGTCAACGACCACCGCGCGTAGTAGGCGCCGTACGACTCGAGCGTCCGCACCACGGGACCGTTCTTCCCCTCCGGACGCAGGTCGATGTCGAGCTCGAACGGGTGGACGGCGTCGTCGGTCAGCCGCGACAGCTCACGGACGATCCGCTGCGCCGCCCGCGAGGCCTGCTCGGACTCGAGGCCCTCCGGTGCCCGGTACACGTAGAGCACGTCCGCGTCGGAGCCGAAGCCGAGCTCCCGGCCGCCGAACCGACCCATCGCGACGATGCCGAACGCGAGTCCCTCGGGAGCGTCCCGTCGCGCGAGGGTGAGCGCTCCGGTCAGGGTGGCCTCGGAGACGTCGGACAGCGCCGGACCGAGCGCGTCCACGTCGAGGTGTCCCAGGACCGCGGCCATGCCGAGCCGGAGCGTCTCGCGACGTCGGGCGGACCGCACGAGCGCAGCGGCACCGTCGACGTCGTCGCCGTGCCGGGCGGTCGTCGCGGCGTGCTCGGCGAGCAGCGACGCCAGCGGGCGGGGCCGGAGGAGCGCCTCCGGCTCGTCGAGCCACGCGACGGCCTCCGGGAAGCGCTCGAGGAGCCCGGCGAGGAACGCGGACTCGGACAGCACGGTCGTCAGCGAGTGCGCCGCGCCGGAGGAGTCGCGGAGCATGCGGAGGAACCAGCTCGACTCCCCCAGGGTGTCGCTCAGGCGCCGGAACGCGAGCAGGGCGCGGTCCGGAGCCGGCCCCTCGGCCATCCAGCGCAGCAGCACCGGGAGCAGGTTGCGCTGGATCGCGGCCCGTCGACTCGTGCCCTGCGTGAGCGCGCGGATGTGCCCGAGCGCGCCCGAGGGGTCCGCGAAGCCGATCGCGCCGAGTCGGTCGGCCGCCTGGTCGCTCGTCAGCACGATCTCGCCGTCCGTCGCCGCCACGGCGGAGAGCAGCGGACGGTAGAACAGCCGCTCGTGCAGCCCCCGGACCTCGAGCTTCACCCCGCGCCAGCGCTGCTCGAGCGCGACGGCGGAGGTCGCGAGGCCGGTCGAGCGCGCGAGGATCCGGAGCTCGTCGGGGTCGTCCGGCATGAGGTGGGTGCGCTGCAGGCGCCGGAGCTGGATGCGGTGCTCGAGCAGGCGCAGCAGGGCGTAGTCCGGCCCGAACCGGGCGGCCTCGGACCGGCCGACGTACCCGGCGGCCGCGAGGGCGTCCATCGCCTCGAGCGTCGACCGCACCCGCACCGTCTCGTCGTCGCGCCCGTGCACGAGCTGCAGCAGCTGCACCGTGAACTCGACGTCCCGCAGCCCGCCGGGCCCGAGCTTGAGCTGCCGGTCGACCTCGGCGTCCGGGATGTGCTCGGTGACGCGCTCCCGCATCCGCTGCACCGACTCGACGAACCCGGGCCGCCCGGCCGAGGTCCACACGAACGTGGCCACCGCGGCGGCGTACCGCTCCCCCAGGTCGCGGCTGCCGGCGATGGGACGCGCCTTCAGCAGCGCCTGGAACTCCCACCCCTTCGCCCACCGCTCGTAGTACGCGACGTGCGAGTCGAGCGTGCGGACGAGCGCGCCGTCCTTGCCCTCCGGCCGGAGGTTCGCGTCCACCTCCCACAGTGCGGGCTCCGCCGCGAGGTCGGTGATCGCGTGCGTCGCGGCGATCGCCAGGCGCGTCGCGATGAGCACGGCACGGTCGGTGCCGACGCCCGTGTCGGCCGCGTCGTCGCGCGTCGGTTCGGTGACGAAGATGACGTCGACGTCGCTGACGTAGTTGAGCTCGCGGGCGCCGGCCTTGCCCATCGCGATCACGGCCAGGGGCGTCGTTGCCACGTCGGCGGCCGGGAAGGGCACCTCGCGGCGTGCCACGCCCACCGCGGCCTCGAGCGCGGCACCGGCGAGGTCGGCGAGACCGGCCGCGACGGCGGGGAACGCGGCCGTGGGGGCCGGGTGGAGCACGTCGAAGAGCGCGATCTGCGCGAGGTGTCGCCGGTAGCGCACGCGCAGGCGGAGCCGGGCGTCCTCCCCCGTGGCGCCGTCGACGGCCTCGGCCAACGATGCGGTGTACTCGTCCTGCGTCCACGGCGGGGTGACCGGGTCGAGCAGCAGCGCGATCTCCGCGGGCCGACGGTGCAGGAACTCCCCCAGCCCGACCGAGGCCCCGAGCAGGCGGACGAGCCGCTCGGTCGCGGCCTCGTCGGCCAGGACGGGGCGGAGCTCGTCCGGCGCGCGGTCGAGGAGCCGTTCCAGCAGGCGCAGCGCGCCGTCCGGGTCGGCCGTCGACTCCCACAGTGCCGGGGCGTCCGCGACCGGCACCCGCGCGTCGGGGCCGGTGCGGGCCTCCAGTCCGGCGATCCGTTCGAGGCTCTCCGACAGCTCCGCGAAGCCCAGGCGGGCCAACTCGGAACGGGACGTCCGCGTCCGACCGGTCATGTGGTGCGCTCCGGGCGTGCTGCTAGAGCGCGCCGAGGTTGGTGTTCAGCTCGAACGGCGTGACCTGGTCGCGGTAGGCCTTCCACTCCTGCCGCTTGTTGAGCAGCACGAAGTTGAAGACCTGCTCGCCGAGCGTCTCGGCGACGAGCTCGGAGTCCTCCATCAGGCCGAGGGCGTGGTCGAGGCTCGCCGGGAGCTGCTTGTAGCCGAGGGCCTTGCGCTCGGCGTCGGACAGGCTCCAGACGTTGTCCTCGGCCTCCGGCGGGAGCTCGTAGCCCTCGTCGATGCCCTTGAGACCAGCGGCCAGCAGGAGCGAGTAGGCCAGGTACGGGTTGGCCGCGGAGTCGATGCCGCGGTACTCGACCCGAGCCGACTGGCCCTTGTTCGGCTTGTACAGCGGGACGCGGACGAGCGCCGAGCGGTTGTTGTGGCCCCAGGTCACGAACGACGGGGCCTCGTCGCCGCCCCAGAGCCGCTTGTACGAGTTGACGAACTGGTTCGTCACCGCGGTGATCTCGGGGGCGTGGCGCAGCACCCCGGCGATGAAGTGCTTCGCGGTCTGCGAGAGCTGGTACTCGCCGCCCGCCTCGTAGAAGGCGTTCTGGTCGCCCTCGAACAGCGACACGTGCGTGTGCATGCCCGAGCCCGGCTGGCCGGAGAGCGGCTTCGGCATGAAGGTGGCGTAGACGCCCTGCTCGATCGCGACCTCCTTCACCACCGTGCGGAAGGTCATGATGTTGTCCGCCATGGTGAGGGCGTCGGCGTAGCGCAGGTCGATCTCGTTCTGCCCGGGACCGGCCTCGTGGTGGGAGAACTCGACGGAGATGCCGAGGTCCTCGAGCATCCGCACGGAGCGGCGGCGGAAGTCGTGCGCGCTGCCGCCGGGGACGTTGTCGAAGTAGCCGGCCTGGTCGACGGGCTGCGGCCCGCCGTCCTTCCAGTCGCGGCTCTTCAGGAGGTAGAACTCGATCTCCGGGTGCGTGTAGAACGTGAAGCCGCGGTCGCTCGCCTTGGCCAGCGTGCGCTTCAGGACGTTCCGCGGATCGGCGACGGCGGGCTGCCCGTCCGGCGTCGTGATGTCGCAGAACATGCGCGCGGTCGGGTCGATCTCGCCCCGCCACGGCAGGATCTGGAACGTCGAGGGGTCCGGGTGCGCGAGCACGTCGGCCTCGTAGCTGCGGGTCAGGCCCTCGATCGCGGAGCCGTCGAACCCGATGCCCTCCGCGAACGCGCCCTCGACCTCGGCCGGGGCGATCGCGACGGACTTCAGCGTGCCGATGACGTCGGTGAACCAGAGTCGGATGAACTTGATGCCCCGCTCCTCGATGGTGCGGAGCACGAAGTCCGTCTGCTTGTCCATGGACGCCCTTTCCGTGGTGCTGCTGGGGCCTCCAGCCTATTGGTCCCCGTCGTCCCAGCGCTCGTTGTTCGCCTTGATGCGGTCCAGGGCGTGTTGCGCCTCGTCACGCGTCGCGAACGGGCCGATGCGGTCGCGCTGCGGGGACTGCGGGCCCTGCTCGACCTGCCCGGTCTTGTCGTTGAACCACCACTGGGACTCGATGCGTTCGTCGCTCATGGCGCCACCGTACCCACGGGGGCCGGGCCACGCCCGGGCGCGCTGCGCGCTGGGCCGAGGCTCGCGCTGGCGGACAGGTTCGCGCGTCGGGACCGCGAGTCTCGTCCGCGGGGCCGAGCCTCGTGTGCGCCCCGCGCCCGACGCGACGGCCTGGAGGCCCGGTGCCGGCCCGCCGGGCGCGCACCGGTCCTCCAGGCGCTCGCCCTGCGGCGGGGCCGGGCCGCGGGCGCGACGGGCTCGTGCCGCACCCGGTTAGAGTGGTCGCCATGCCCCGGGACGCACACGGACACCTGACCGCCGGCCGGATCTCCCCCCAGCGCCCCGTCCCGAAGGACATCGAGCGCCCCGAGTACGTCGGGCGCGCCGAGCCGCACGAGCACGGTCTCGGCGACACCTACACGCCCGACGAGGTCGAGCGGATCCGGGCGGCCGGCCGCATCGCCTCGCGGGCGATCGACGCCGTGGGCGAGGCGATCCGTCCGGGCGTCACCACCGACGAGCTCGACCGCATCGGCCACGAGTACGTCGTGTCGCACGGCGCCTACCCCTCGACGCTCGGCTACCGCGGGTACCCGAAGTCGCTGTGCTCGAGCCTCAACGAGGTCATCTGCCACGGCATCCCGGACGACACCGTGCTGCAGGAGGGCGACCTGGTCAACATCGACGTCACCGCCTTCAAGGACGGGATGCACGGCGACACGAACCGCACGTTCGTCGTCGGCGAGGCATCGCAGGAGGTGCAGGACCTGGTCGACCGCACGCGGCTCGCGCTCGAGCGCGGCATCAAGGCGGTCGCCCCGGGCCGCCAGGTCAACGTCATCGGCCGCGCCATCGAGGCCTACGCCAAGCGCTTCGGCTACGGCGTCGTGCGGGACTACACCGGGCACGGAGTCGGGCGGGCCTTCCACTCCGGCCTGATCATCCCCCACTACGACGCACCCCAGTACGACACCGTCATCGAGCCCGGCATGGTGTTCACCATCGAGCCGATGCTCACCCTCGGCGGCATCGACGCGGACATCTGGTCGGACGACTGGACCGTCAGCACCCGCGACAAGTCGTGGACCGCACAGTTCGAACACACCCTCGTCGTCACCGAGCGCGGCGCGGAGCTCCTCACCGTCTCCTGACGGACCTCCTCCCCCAGAAAGGCACACCCATGACCACCCTCGCAGTCGGCGTCGACATCGGCGGTACGGGCATCAAGGGCGCGATCGTCGACGTCACCACCGGCGAACTCCAGACCGACCGGATCAAGAAGGCCACCCCCGAGGGCGGCAAGCCCCACGACATCGTCGCCGTGGCGAAGTCGATCCTCGACGAGCTCGCCCCCGCCGCCGACGTGCCGGTGGGCGTCTGCTTCCCCGCGATCGTCCGCGACGGCAAGACCATGTCGGCGGCGAACGTGTCGAAGAAGTGGATCGGCTTCGAGGCCGAGGCGCTCTTCGAGAAGGAGCTTGGCCGCTCCATCCACTTCGTCAACGACGCCGACGCCGCCGGGTTCGCCGAGCAGCAGTTCGGTGCGGCGAAGGGCAAGGACGGGCTCGTCGTGGTCACGACGCTCGGCACCGGGATCGGCACCGCGCTCATCAACGACGGCGTGCTCATCGTGAACTCCGAGCTCGGGCACCTCGAGATCGACGGGCACGACGCCGAGTCCCGCGCGTCGTTCGCCGCCAAGGAACGCGACGACCTGTCGTGGAAGCACTGGGCGAAGCGGCTGCAGAAGTACTACTCGACGCTCGAGGCGCTGCTCTCCCCGGAGCTCTTCGTGGTGGGCGGCGGCGTGTCGAAGCACCACGAGGAGTTCCTCCCGCTGCTCGACCTGCAGGCCGAGATCATCCCGGCGACCCTCCGCAACAACGCCGGGATCATCGGCGCGGCGACCCTGGCGGCCACCAGCAGGTAGTCCGGTCCGGCCCTGCGGCGACGGGTCGTCCTTCCACACCCTCGACGCGCCCGGCCTCCGTCGCCGAGGTTCCACGACCCGCCGCGGTCGTCCCGTCGCGGATCCGGGGAGACAGACCGCGCGGCCCGAGATGCCGACATCGTGGAACCTCGGGAAGCTGCGGCCGAGGCGCACTCGCGCCCCGGACTGCCGGTACAATCGCTGGTGCGAACGGGTCGGTGAGACGGTCGCGTCACTCCCCCGGGAGTGCCGAGGAACGTCCGGGCTCCACAGAGCAGGGCGGTGGGTAACACCCACCCGGAGCAATCCGCGAGACAGTGCCACAGAAAGCAGACCGCCGGCGGCGACGTCGGTAAGGGTGAAACGGTGGTGTAAGAGACCACCAGGGGTCCGGGTGACCGGATCCGCTCGGTAAACCTCGCCCGGAGCAAGGTCAGACAGAGGACGACGAGGCTGCTCGCTGAGTCCTCGGGTGGACCGCTGGAGGCCGGCGGCAACGTCGGTCCGAGAGAGATGGCCGTCACCGCGAGAGCGGGACAGAACCCGGCGTACGGCCGGCCCGTTCGCACCACACGCCCGCCGCGGGTCTCGCACATCCGCAGCGAGACTCCGCAGCGAGATCGGCGCCTCGGCGTGCGCAGGCACGCGTAGACGGACGGGAGGCGCGGTGCCAGCCGGCACCGCGCCTCCCGTCCGTCGTGTGGTCGCGCTACAGGCCGGACTCGGCCGTCCGCACCAGGATCGCGTCGCTGTCCGGGCAGAGCACGACGTCGTCGGGCGCCGCCTGCCGGATCGTCTGCAGGTCGGAGTTCGTGAGCGTCACGCCCGACGCCGTCGACACGCCACCCTGCAGCAGCGACGCGCCGAAGCCGTAGCGATCCCGCTGCCGGTCGTAGAGCGCCAGCAGGTCAGCGGGCACCTTCGCCGCGACGCTCGCGCGGCTCTGCACCGCGGCGTCCCGGTCGGCCTGCACCCGGGCGATCTCGGCGTCGCGCTCCCCCACGAGCGTGGTGCGGTCGGCCTCGACGCGGGCGAGCTCCGCCTCGATGTCCCCGACGCGGGCGCGGTGCACGTCGAGCTGCTCCATGACCTCGAGCTCGGCGGTCTCGAGGTCGCCGATGCGCCGACGCAGCGACTCCATCTCGCTCTGCAGTCCGGCGACGTCCTTGGCGTTCGACGCGTTCTGCAGCATCGTCGTGTCGCGCTCGATGCGGGCCTGAGCGGTCGCGGTGTCGGACTCGAGCCGTGCGAGGTCACGCTCGGCGTCCTCCACCTGGCCGGTCGCGGCGGCCAGCTGCGCACGGAGCGACGCCGCGGCGGTGCCGAGCTCGGTGAGCCGGTCGCCCTTCTGCAGCGCGGTGATGCGGTGCGTCAGCCGCGTCACGTCGTTGTCGAGGCGCTGGAGGTCGAGGAGGACGACCTGGTCCTCGGGTGCTGCCTTCACGGTCGGTCTCCTTCGGGGGCGGGTGCGGACGCCGGCTCGGCGTCCGCTGCGGTCGGGCTGGCGGGTCCGGCTGCCGGCAGGACGGCGAAGTCCCAGGGGTCGGTGCGGAGGTCGCTGACGGTGACCCGGACACCCGTCGCGCGACGGAGCTGCTCGGCGGCCACGTCGAGCCACAGCCACTCGGTCGCCCAGTGCGACGTGTCGACGAGCGCCGGGCCGTCCACGAGCAGGGCCTGCTCGCGGAACTCCGAGGCGGGGTGGTGCCGGAGGTCGCTCGTGACGTAGACGTCGGCGGCGCGGACGGCCGGGTTGCCGAGCAGGGAGTCGCCGGCACCGGCGCAGAGGGCGACCGTGCGGACCGGACGGTCGAAGTCGCCGGAGACCCGGACGCCCGTCGCGGTGGGTGGCAGGAGGTCGACGAGCGTGCGGGCGAGGGCACCGAGGGTCGTACCGGCCGGCAGCACACCGACGCGGCCGATGCCCGTCGCGGCGTCCTGCCCCGGCTCGAGGGGCCGCTGCTCGGTGAGACCGAGCCGGTCGGCCAGCACCGCGGAGGTGCCCGTGGTCACGACGTCGGCGTTCGTGTGCGCGGCGAGCAGGGCGGTACCACCCCGGACCAGGGTGGCGAGCACGCGGCCCTTCGCGGTCGTCTCGTCGATGGTCGTCACCCCGCGGAGCAGCAGCGGGTGGTGCGTCAGGAGCAGGTCCGCTCCGAGCGCCACGGCCTCGTCGGCGGTGGCCGGCACGGCGTCGACGGCGAGGTGCACGTGCTCGATCGGCTGGTCCGGGTGCCCGGACACGAGCCCGACGGCGTCCCAGGACTCGGCGCCGGCGGCGGGCCACAGGTCCTCGGTGACGGCCTGGAGTTCGCGGAGCGTCGGCATCCCGTCAGTCTACCGAGCCGTCGGCAGCGTGCGGTCCGGCAGCGTGCGGTCCGTCAGCGACGGCCGAACAGGGCACGCAGGCGCGCGACGAGTCGTGTCCACCACCCGGCGTCGGCCGAGGCGTCGACGGTGTCGACGGGTGCGTCGCCCGCCGTGGCGTCGCGCTCGACCGGGAGCGAGACCGCCTCCGGCAGCACGACCGGGGTGCTCGCCGTCGTGCCGGCGTGCGCCGTGAGGGCAGCGGCGAACGCGGCACGGTCGATGACGGTCGGTCCGGTCGCGGGCTGCACGAGCGGGGTGGGGCGCGTCGACGCGGAGACCGGCGGGCCGGCCTGGAGGGACAGCGCCGGTCGCACCGGCTCGTCACGCACCGGGGCGGTCACCTCGGCGCCGGTGGCGGTCACGGTGCGTCGGGTCGTGCTGGCTGCGGTCGTCGCGGGCGCGGTCGCGGCGGGTGCGGGCACCGCGGTCCGCGTCGCACGGGCGGCCGCCGCGTCGCGGACGGGCGTCGGCAGCGGGCCGGTGGCCGCACGACGGGCGGCGGCGCGCTCGCGTCGCTCGGCCTCGTCGGCGGCGTCGGCGAGCAGGTCGGCGAAGACGGCACGGGCGAAGGCGCGGGCGGCCTGCACCTCGGCGTCGTCCAGGTCGGCGACCGTGGTCTCCCAGGCGGCGAGTCGGGCGAGGTCCTCGTCACGGCGGCGGACCTCGTCCTCCAGCAGGACGATGCGCTCGATCGTGGTGCGGCCGCTCGACGCGGCGACCTCGACGGCGAGGTCCTCGAAGCGCAGGGCGATCCGGGCCGGGGGTTCGGGGAACGCGGGGGCGCACGCGGCGACGTGACGGGCACGGTCACGACGGCGGAACGCGGTGGCGTCCGTGCTGGTGGCGGTCGCCGACGGGGTCGCCGGCGACTCGACGACCGGCGACGCGGCGGTCTCGTCAGCGGGCACCACCGGCCGCTGCACGGGACCCGTGACCGGCGGCACCACGAGGTCCGCCAGGTAGGGCGACCGGGTGGCCGGGACGTCCCGGAGCCACTCCTCGAGCTCGCGCCCGAAGGGGTCCACGAGGGGGGTGCGCGCGCCGGGCTGGGTCTCCATGTGACGCAGGATAGATTTCACGGGCTGGCGAGGGTGGGAGATCCGCGGTGTGTCGCGCATCCCGCCGCACTGTACGTGACGTGTCGGTCCGGACGTGAGCGGCGTGTCAGCGTCCCACGGCGTCGCGGACGAACCCGTCGAGGAGCCGTCGTCCCTCCGGCCACGCCCCGACGCCGCTCGCCACGTTGACGTGCTGCCGCTCCCCCACCCGGAGCACCCGGGCACCGAGCGTGGACGCGAAGGCCGTGGCCCGCTCCGCCGAGCAGTACGGGTCGTCCTCGCTCACGACGAGGGCCGTCGGCGTCGTGACCGCGCCGCCGGGTGGCCCGAAGCCCCGTGCGGCGTCGGGGAAGGCCGGAGCGGTCGGGTCGGGCGGTGCGACCAGGAACGCGCCGGCGGCCCCACCGTCGTCGTGCGCGGTGAGCCAGCGGGCGGCAGCGAGCACCCCGAGGCTGTGCGCGACGAGCACCGGAGGGCGGTCGCACGCGGCGACCGCGTCCGAGATCGCCCGGTCCCAGTCGTCCGGGTCCGGCGCCGACCACGACGCGGGAGCGATGCGGACGGCCTCCGGTCCGCGGTCGTCCTGCCAGCGCGACTGCCAGTGCTCCGGGTCCGAGTCCCAGATGCCCGGCACGACGACCCACGGGTACCGGTCGGCGGCGTGCTCGTGCTCGTGCATCCGGGCAGCGTAGCGGGACGTGCCGCGTCAGCCGTGCAGGGTGTCGCGGGGGTACTCGCCGAAGCGCTGGTGGTACGCCGCCGAGAAGCGTCCGAGGTGCGCGAAGCCCCACTGCACGGCGACGGAGGCGATCGTCAGCTGGCCCGGGCTGCCCGCGACGAGCTCCTCGCGCACGCGGTCCATGCGGATGCCGCGGAGCATCGCGTTCGGTGCCGTGCCGACCTGGCGCTGGAACGCCTGCTGGAGCCCACGGACGCTCAGCCCGACGTGCTCGGCCACGTCCGTCGTGGTGATGGGCGTGTGCGCGTACGCGTGCATGTACTCGACCGCCTCGCGCACGCGGCTGGTGGCCCCCTGCGGCACGGGCGACTCCGGCGCGAGCTGCTGGTGCGGGAAGGTGTGGAGCATCGCGAGCGCCGTCTCACGGGCGGTCTCGGCGAGCAGGAGCGGGGACGGCTCGGCGGGGCCGAGCACGACGCGGGCGGCACGGGCGACCTGGGCGTTCCACCCACGGAGGTCCTCGGTGCGCGGGCGCTGGGCGTGGTCGAACACGAGCGGGCCGGCCTGGCCGCCGTGCTCCTCGGCGGCGACGCGCTCGAGGAAGCGCCGGTCGAAGTGCACGAGGTTCTGCCGGATGTCCTCGAGCTCGAAGACGAACGGCCGGCCGCTCGGGAACACCACGGGCGTGCCGGGCGCGAAGGTCACGTCGTCGCGCCCCACGTCCACGGTGCCGCCGCCGTCGGTCGTCCACATCACGACGTACTCGTCGCCGGCGGTGGCCTGCCCGGTGGCCTTCGCGTCGAAGTGCGTCGTCCGCAGGGACATCGAGCCGTCCCCGACCATGCGGAACCGGTACGCGAAGGAGCGCTCCGTGTTCGCCCCGTTGAAGTGCGCACCCTCGTAGGCGTCGGAGAAGAGGTCGAGCGCCGCGCCGAGGTCGGTACCGGACGCCTCGTAGCGCAGTCGTGGGTCCGCGCGGGTCTCGGTGCTCATCAGGGTGAGCGTGTCACCCCGACCGGTCCGGGGCACGGTCGGCTCCGCAGGGTGCGCGGAACGGCTGCCCGAGTGCGTGAACCGGATGGTCGTCCACCCCCGCACGGGGTGCACGTCCGTGCCGTCTCAGTGCCGTCCGCGCCGGACGACCCACTGGTTGCGCCCGTCGACCCGCTCGTAGCGCAGGTCGTCGACGACCATCTGCACGAGCGCGAGTCCGCGTCCGCCCTCCGCCATGGCGTCCGGCAGGTGCGCGGCGGACGGGTCGACCGACACGGGGACGCCGTCGTCCACCATCGTCACGACGACGTCGTCGGGCCGGACGGCGAACCGCATGGAGCACGCGATGCGGCTGCCGGCCGCACCGTGCTCGATGACGTTCGACGCGAGCTCGACGAGGGCGAGTTCGAGCGCCATGCGGTCCTCGACGGACAGGTCCGGCTCGCGGTCCCACACCGAGGACAGGAAGGCGTGCACCGCCGTCACGTCCTCGGGCGGGCAGGCGAGATCGAGCACGTGCTCGCCCATGGTGACGGTCATCCCCAGTTCGTGACCGCGGCGTCCCCGTCGGGGTACGTCCGCAGGATCTTGTCGATGTTGGACAGCTTGAGGACCATCTGGACCTGCTCGGAGGGCGCCGCGATGCGCAGGTCCCCGCCGGCCTGGCGCGCGGTCTTCAGGCAACCGACCAGCGCGCCGAGCCCGGACGAGTCCATGAACTCGACGCCGGAGAGCTCGACGACGAGTCGTGCCCGGCCGCCGCCGACCACCTTCGCCACGGTCTCGCGGAACGCGCCCGCGCTGACCATGTTCAGCCGGCCACTGCACTCCAGCACGGCCGTGTCGTCCGTTGCCTCGTGTACGACGATGTCCATGCAGGTGCCTCCTCGGTCCGGAACGGGTGCACGTTGCAACCTACCGGGTCGGTGCCCTCAGGCGGAACGGCCCCGCCGCGTCGCGACGAGCTGGACCACCACGGCCGCCGCGATGAGGGTGGCCATCACGGCCCCCATCGCGGTCGCGGTGCCGCCGAGCGCACCCGCGAGTGGCGTCCCGAGGCCGCCGAGCCCGAAGGTCAGCCCGCCCTGCAGCGCCGCCGCCGTGCCCGGGTGCGCCGCGCCGACCGCCTGGGTCCGCGTCATCGCCGCCGGCAGCACGAAGCCCCACGCGCCGGTGACGACGGCCAGTGCGCACCAGACCGCCACGGGGCCGGTGCCGGCCACGGCGAAGACCAGGACGGCCGCGCTCCCCATCGCACCGACGACCAGACCGGCCGTCAGGAGCGTGTCCTCGGAGAACCGCCCGACGACCCTCCGGAACACCAGCGTCGTGACGATCATCATCGACGCGTTCGTCGCGAACACGAGCGTGTAGAGCTGCTCCGAGAACCCGTACTGCCGCTGGAACACGAACGAGCTCGTCGCGATGTAGGCGAAGAACCCGATCGTCGAGAGCACGCCGGTGAGCACGTACGCCCGGAAGCGCCCGATCGCCATGAGGTCGCGGATGCGTCGGCCGTTCGCCCGGAACCCGGTGCCCCCGCGCGCCGTCGCGGGCAGGGTCTCGCCGAAGCGGAGCGCCACGGCCGCGGTGAACACGGCACCGAGCACCGCGAGCACGACGAACATGAGCCGCCACGAGCCGACGGTCAGGACGGCTCCCCCGGCGAGCGGGGCGACCACCGGCCCGATCGCGTTGATCGCGGCGAGCGTGCCGAACACCTTCGCGGTGCGCGGCCCCGTCGTCGTGTCGGACACCATCGCACGTCCCGCGACGGACCCGGCGGCGCCCGCCAGGCCCTGCACCACCCGCGCCACGACGAGGGTGGTCGCGTCGGGCGCGAGGGCGCAGCCGACCGAGGCCAGGGCGAACCCGGCGGTGCCGACGAGCAGCAGCGGGCGCCGGCCGATGCCGTCGCTCACGGGGCCGGCGAGCAGCTGTCCGACCGCGAACGCGACGAGGAACGCGGTGAGCGAGAGCTGCACGACGCTCGCCGACGTCCCCAGCTCGCGCGCGATGGTCGGCAGCGCCGGGATGTACATGTCGGTCGCGAAGGGCGAGACGCCGACGATGAGCGCGAGCGGGACGATCGGCGGCAGCACGCCACCGGTCGCGGGTCGGCCGGTCCGTTCGCGCTCCGTCGTCACGAACGCAACGCTACGCGTCCGCGAATCGATTCGACAGGACCCTCACCGTGGTCGCACCGGACGGGAGGCGCGGCACCCGCCGGCACCGCGCCTCCCGTCCTGCACCGGGTCGCGATCGCGACCCGTCGGGGGAACCCGTCGGATCAGCCCGTGTTCTGCAGGCCGGCGGCGATCCCGTTGACCGTCAGGAGCAGCAACCGGTGGTCGCCGTCCGTCGGGTCGGTGCTGCCGGTGGTCCGGATCGACCGGAGCGCTCGGAGCTGCAGGTGCGACAGTGCGTCGACGTACGGGCTGCGGAGCCGGACGGCGCGGGCGAGCACCGGCCGGTCCTCGAGCACGTCGCTGCCGCCGGAGACCCGGAGCACCCAGTCGCGGGTGCGGAGCATCTCGTCGAGGACCTTCGCCGCGAGGTCGTCGCGGTCGGCGAGCTCGAGGTACCGGCGGGCGATCTGCTCGTCGGTCTTGGCGAGGGACATCTCGACGTTCTTGATCATCGCGCCGAACAGGGGCCACTCGGCGTACGCGGCACGGAGGACCTCGACGTCGCCGACGGCCTCGAGCGCGGAGCCCAGGCCGTACCAGCCGGCGAGGTTGATGCGCGCCTGCGTCCACGAGAACACCCACGGGATGGCGCGGAGGTCCTCGAGGGACTCGACGCTCAGGCCGCGACGGGCCGGCCGGGAGCCGAGCGGCAGCAGCCCGATCTCCTCCATCGGCGTCACGCGGGCGAACCACGGCGCGAAGCCGTCGGCCTTGACCAGGTCGTAGAACGCCTGCCGGGAGACGTCGTCGAGCTGCTGTGCGAGCTCGGCGAACCGGGTGGCGGCGACCGCCGTCCGGTCCTCGTTCGACGGCGACGACGCGAAGAGCGTCGCCGAGGCCATCTGCTCGAGGTGCCGCGCGGCGATGTCCTGGTCGCCGTACTGGGCGAAGATGACCTCGCCCTGCTCGGTGAGCTTTAGGCGCCCGTCGATCGACCCCGGCGGCTGCGCGAGCACCGCCTCGTTCGCGGGTCCGCCACCACGGCCGAGTGAGCCGCCGCGTCCGTGGAAGAGCGTGAGCTCGACGTCGTTGTCCCGCGCCCAGTCGGCGATCCGCGCCTGGGCGTCGTAGAGCGCGAGGTTCGCCGACACCGGGCCGACGTCCTTCGACGAGTCCGAGTACCCGAGCATGACCTCGAGTCGCCGCCCGGTCGCCGCGAGCCGTCGCTGGAACGGTTCGGTGCGGACGGCCTCGTCGAGGATGTCGACGCTCGCGTGCAGGTCGGCGAAGGTCTCGAAGAGCGGGATGACGTCGAGCACGGGCGCCGCGTCGCCGCACGCCGCCGTCGCCAGCTCGTGCACGTTCGCCAGGTCGGCGGCGGACTGCGTGAAGGACACGATGTACCGGTGCGCCGACCGCACGCCGTAGCGCTGCTGCAGGTCCGCGACGGTGCGGAACACCGCGAGGACCTCCTCGGTCGTGTCGCTGAGCGGCTCCCCCGAGCGGATCTCGGCGAGGGCGGTGCGGTGGACCTGCGAGTGCTGGCGGACCTCGAGCTCGGCCAGGTGGAAGCCGAACGTCTCGACCTGCCACACGAGGTTCTGGAGCTCGCCGTTCGCGGTGCGGGCGGCGCCGGCCGCGACGAGCGAGGCCTGGATCACCCGGAGGTCGGCGAGCAGTTCCTCGGGGCCGCCGTACGCCAGACCGTCCTTCCCGCGGCGGGTCGCACGGATCCGCGCGGCCACGAAGAGCAGCGCCCGCCGGTGGGTCTCGTTCGGCGCGCGCACGCCGATGCGCTCGGCGATGCCCGGGTCGAGCGCCTCCTGCGCGGCGACCAGCGCCTGGAGCCCGGCGTCGGCCGGGGTCTCGGCGGCGTCGAGGGTCAGCGCGGCGCCGATGCGGGTGGCCGCGCGCGACAGGCCGAGCAGGATGTGCTCCGCCGCGATGTCGGCGGCCTGCCGGGTCACGGCCGCGGTGACGTGCGGGTTGCCGTCGCGGTCGCCGCCGATCCACGTGCCGAAGCGCACGAAGGCGGGAGCGCTCACCGGCGCCCGGCCGGCGTCGTCGCCGAGCAGCCGGTCGTCGAGCAGGCGGTAGACCTGCGGCACGATCTCGAACAGCGTCTGGTCGAAGACGCTCATCGCGGTGCGGACCTCGTCGAGCGGGGTCGGTCGCGTGGTCCGCAGCGGCGAGGTGCGCAGGAGCGTCGTGATCTCCTCGAGCAGGCGCCGCTCGTTCTCGGCGCGCGCGGTCGCGTTGCGGGTGTGGTCGCGCTCGTCGATCAGGTCGGTGATGCGGCGCACGGCCGTGGTGACCGCGCGGCGGCGGGCCTCGGTCGGGTGCGCGGTGAGCACCGGGTGGAAGCGCAGGTCGGCCAGGCGCGCGGCGGCCTCGTCGGCACCGACCTGCTCGACGAGCGAGGCGTAGGTGGCGGGGAACGAGTCGCCGGCGAGACCGCCGTCGTCGCCGCGGGCCCGGAGCACGCGGACGCGGTGGTGCTCCTCGGCCAGGTTCGTGAGGTGGAAGTAGGTCGTGAACGCCTGCGCCACGGCCTCGGCCCGCTCGGCGGACATCTCGGCGACGATGGCCTCGGCTCGTGCGGCACCCTCGGCGTCGGACCCCTCGTAGGCGCCGATGACCGCGGCCCGCAGGCTCTCGACGTCGTGGAGCAGCTCGTCGCCACCGGTCTCCCGCAGCACCCGCCCGAGCAGGTTGCCGAGGTACCGGACGTCCGCGCGCAGGTCGCTGTCGACCGCTCCGCTGACGTCGTCCCGTGCGCGCCCGTGGCGCGTCGATCCGTCGATCGCCGTCATGGGTTCCTCTCACGTTGCGCCGGGACCGCGTCCCGGGTCCCCAGCACTGTACCGGCGCACGACGGCACGTGACGACGACCGTCCGGACGGACCACTGCGGGGGTGGACGCCGGGGCCGCGACGTGTGCGCAGGAGCACCCCTGCACGGCGCGCACACGCCACGGCCCCGACGGGTCGGGGACCGTCGTCAGGCGAGGAGGGGGTGCACCGCGTCGCCGTGCGCCGCGGTCGGGGACGCCGGTCGACGCAGCGACGCCACGAGCGCCCGGTCGAGGCGTGCGGCCAGGTCGACCTCGGCGAGCACGGCCTCGCGCTCTGCTGCGGTCCAGGGCGCGGCGTCGAGCTGGGCGCCGTAGGTGTCCTCGAACGCCGCGGGGTCGGCGACCTGGTCGAAGATCGTGAAGAGCACGCCGTTCGTGTCGAAGCCGAACCGCTCCTCGAGCAGCCGCCCGAGCGTCGGTCCACCGGACAGGTCCCCGAGGTACCGCGTGTAGTGGTGCGCCACGAATCCGCCCGGGGAGGTCGCGGCGACCTCGTTCAGCCGGCGGACGTACGCCGTCGTCGCGGCCGTCGGGCAGCAGAGCTCGGACCAGTCGGGCCCGACGAGGTACTCGAGGTCGGCGCGGATCGCGGGCATCCGGGTGAGCTGGGTCGTCACGAAGGGTGCGGCGACCGGGTGGTCGGCCATCCGCTCGGCGGCGCGCTCGAGCGCGTCGTACACGACGGCGTACTGTCCGAGCAGGTCGGCGTAGTCCGCGACGTCGCAGTCCCCCGCCAGCAGGTCGTGCGCCCCGCCCGCCCAGGCGGAGGCACCGGCGGTCGCGCCCGCACCGGTGCGGGACCGCCGCCGCAGCAGCTCGGAGAACGGCGTCACGGTCGGACTCATGAGGTGAGGCTAACCTCAGTTGCTGAGAAGGTCGAGCACCGGAAGAGGAAGCCCCACGATGAGCCCGAGCCCCAAGCGCACCCAGCACGTCTTCGTCGTCGACCGGACGGAACGGATCACCCCGCACACGGTGCGCGTGCACCTCGGCGGTCCGGCCTTCCGCGACTTCGTCGACGGCGCCGACCCGGACCGGCTCGCCGCCACCGACAAGTACGTCAAGCTCCTGCTCGCTCCGCCCGCGAGCGGCCTCGTGCCGCCGTACGACCTCGACGCGCTGCGGGCCGACCTGCCGAAGCACGAGCGTCCGGCCCGCCGCACCTACACCGTGCGGTCGGTGGACCACGAGGCGGGCACGATCGCGATCGACTTCGTCGTGCACGGCGACGAGGGCCTCGCCGGTCCGTGGGCGGTGGCGGCCCGGCCCGGCGACCTGCTCGCGCTCTCCGGTCCCGGCGGCGGGTACACCCCGGCCACCGACCCCGACGTCACCCACGTGCTGCTCGGCGACGACAGCGCGCTGCCGGCGATCGGTGCGGCCCTCGCGGCGATGCACGAGGACGCCACCGGGGTCGCGCTCGTCGAGGTCGCCTCCGCGGCCGACGAGCAGCCGCTCGTCCACCCGGCCGGTGTCGACCTGCGGTGGCTGCACCGCGACGCCACCGGCGCGGAGCCGGGCACGCTCCTGCTGGCGGCGGCCGAGGCGCTGCCCCGTGCCTCCCGGCCGGTGCAGGTCTTCGCGCACGGTGAGCGCACGGCGGTGAAGGCGATCCGGCGGCTCCTGCAGGACGACTGGGGTCTCGAGAAGGCGGACCTGTCCCTGTCCGCGTACTGGGCGCTCGGTCGCGCCGAGGACCGGTTCCAGGAGGAGAAGCGCGAGCCGGTCGGGGTGATCTTCGCCGACTGAGCGGACGGGAGGCACGGGTCGCGTCGGTGGTGCCCGCTAGCGTCCGGCGCGTGGTCACCCCTCCCTCCGTCCCCGCCTGCTGCGTCCCGGGGTGCGACGCACCGTCCGCCGACGGCTTCGCCGCGGTCCTGCCGCTCTGCGGCGGCCACGTCGCGCTCGTGACGGACACGGCGGCCGAGCAGGTCGGCACCGAGGACGCCCTGCCGGGACCCTGCCCGGTCTGCGGGTCGCGGCTCGGTGTCCGCTGGCCGACCGCGACGACCTGCGCGACCTGCGAGTGGCCGTGGGGCGACGTGCCGGACGGCGAGCTGCCCCCGCCGCGCGTCGACGTCGTGTACTACCTGCGGCAGCGGGACGACTTCGGCGACCGCGTCAAGATCGGGACGACCGCGAACCCCCGGCAGCGGCTCGCCGCGGTGCCGCACCAGGAACTCCTGGCGTTCGAACGCGGCGACCGACGGGTCGAACGCCGCCGGCACGCCGTGTTCGCCACGGACCGGTACCCGCGGACGGAGTGGTTCCGGACGACGCCGGCGCTGCTGGCGCACGTCGCGACCGTGGCGGCCGGGGTCGAGGACCCGTGGGCGCTGCACGCGCGGTGGACGAGCGAGGCGCTCGCACTGCGCGGCTGAGGCCCGCGCGCAGCCGCGGTCGGGCGACGGGCGGCGGTGTGCGCCGCCCGTCTGCCCTCAGGCGGCGACGGCGACCGTCCGGGCCCGGTCGGCCGCGGGGTCGTCGCGGAGGAACCGGTCGGCCGTCCGGAGCGAGAGCGCCATGATGGTCAGCGCCGGGTTCGCGATGACGGCACTCGGGAACACCGAGTTGTCGCAGACCCAGAGGTTCGGGACGTCCCACGAGCGCCCGGCCGGGTCGACGACGGACGAGCCGGCGTCCGTCCCCATGCGCGCGGTGCCGATCGTGTGCGCGGTGCGTTCGAGGACACGGACGTCCGTGCCACCCGCCGCCTCGACGATCGCGCTCATGGTCCGGACGGCGTGCGCCCGGATCGCCTCCTCGTTGGACCCGGGCGAGAACGTCACGCGGGCGCGCGGGACCCCGTGCTCGTCGAGCTCGTCGGAGAGCACGAGCCGGTTGTCGTCGTACGGCAGGCACTCGGCGTTGATGCCGACCCCGGCCATCCGCGGGTAGTCGCGCATCGCCCGGACGAGCTCGGCGCCCCGCAGTGACCCGCCGCGGACGAGCGTCGTCGCGAAGGTCAGGGGCTGCACCCCGAGGCTCTGGATGAGGTAGCCCCCGGCGAAGTCGGCGTCGGCCGGCCGGACGAAGTCCTCGGTGATGATCGACGACGGGTACCCGCGGTACGAGCGCATCGACTCGTCGAAGGTCGCCCAGACCTGGGTCGCCCCGTGCGCCGTGAAGTTCCGGCCGACCTGACCGCTGCTGTTCGCGAGTCCGGTGTGCAGGAGCAGCCGGGGCGTCTCGACACCACCGGCTGCGAGGACGAGCGACCGGCAGCGCTGACGCCGTTCGCGGCCGTCACGGGTGTAGAGCACCGCGCACACCTTGCCGTCGGCGTCGAGCTCGATGCCGTGCACGAAGGACTCCGGTCGGATCTCCGCGCCGAAGGCCACGGCGGCGGGCAGGTAGGTCGTGTCCATCGAGACCTTGGCGCCGTTCCGGCAGCCCTGGTGGCAGGACCCGCACGACACGCAGGCCTGACGGAGACCGTGGTGCTCCTGGTGCCGGTCCTCGGTGGTGAGGCCGACGGGGGCGTCCGTCGCCGTGATGCCGAGCGCGGCGGTCCCGCGCATCATCATGTCCGACGACGCGTTCCGCGGCGGCGGACCCATCCGGTACCGACGGGACGGGTCCCAGGGGTAGTGCTCGGGCCCGGCGACGCCGACCTCGTGCTCGACGCGCTCGATGTACCCGGTGAGCTCGGCGTGGTCGATCGGCCAGTCCTCGCCCTGCCCGCTCTCGGTGCGCAGCCGCAGGTCGTGGACGCTGGGCCGCGGGGTGAACGCGCCCCAGTGCAGGGTCGAGCCGCCCACGCCGGTGCCGCTGTTGTTCGGTCCGAATGCCGTCGGCGTCGCGCCGCCGCTGATCCGCTCGTCCATCCAGTTGATGTCGGCGGGGGCCTCGACCTCGTCCGGGGTGTGGTCGCCCGGCTCGGTGTTGCGACCGGCCTCGAAGGCGACCGCCGTCAGGCCCTCGCGTGCGAGTCGGGCCAGGAGCGGTGCGCCGCCGGCACCGGTCCCGACCACGACCACGTCGACGACCTCGTCGTCCTGGTAGCGCCGCTGTGCGTCGAGTCTCATCGTGCTGCTCCCTCGGGTTCCCATGCTTCCCGTTGCCCGGCACCGAGCACCTGGAAGCCCTGCTTGCGGACGCCGTCGCCACCGTTGGCGAAGCCGTCGTAGTCGATCTCGGACATGGTGGCGGGGTGGGCGAGCCACTGCTTGACCAGGTCCACGCTCGCGTCCTCGAACCACGCGCGGAGCTGCTCGGCGTCGAGCGCGCCGTCCGACCGGTACCGTCCGGCGGCGACGTCCTCGAGTGCGTCGGCCAGGGCGTCGGACCCGGCCGCCGGAGCGAGCACGTCGAGGGCTGCGCGGTACGCCTCGACGTCGGTCGGCATGCCGTCCGGCCGCCACCCGTCGCCCTGGCCCGCGGCCAGCTGCGCGTCGACCCGGAGCGCCAGGTCGACCTCGTGCTCCCCCGGCTGCGGGACGACGATCCGGGCGACCGCGCGGAGCGTGTCGAGCTGCTGCTGGTCGAGCGCGTCCGGAGCCGCGCCCGGGTCGTCGGCGAGGGCACGGACGGCGAGCAGCCCGCGGGTCCGCGCGCTCACGCGCGGCGAGGCGATCACGCGGGCGTCGTCGGCGGGCACGACCGGGGCGTGCGCGACGCGCCGGGTCCAGAAGTCGCGGACGATCGCGGCCACCTCGACCGGACGCTCCCACGGCAGCAGGTGTGCGGCACCGGCGACCTCGTGCAGTTCGGCGGCGGGCCAGTGCGGCAGGGTCAGCCGGCGCTGGGCGTCGGCGGCGAGGTCGCCGTCCTCGGCTCCGGCCAGCACGAGCGTCGGCACGGGGTTCGGTGCGGCCGTGGCCGACCAGTCCTCGCGGCTGCCGCGGAGCAGCCAGTCGCGCCAGGCGCGGGGGTCGGTCCGGCGGACGTCCTGCACGGCCTGCTCGTGGCGGTCGGGCGGTAGCACCTCGGCGGTGTTCGCGTCGACGAACTCGGCGGCGTGGTCCTGCTCGATCGGTCCGTGCTCGGCCCACGCGAGCATCGACGTGCGGCGCTCCTCGGCCATCGGTTCCGGCGCCAGGGGCGACGGGGCCAGGAGCACGACGGCGCGCAGCCCGAACAGGCCGTTCGCGCCGGAGACGGTCCGGTCGGCGACGACCGTGGCGACCTTCCCGCCCATCGAGTGCCCGACGAGCACCCACTCCGTGGCGCCGCTGGCACCGATCGCACGCTCGACCCGGACGGCCATCTCCTCGACGGTCGTGCCACCCGAGGCGGGGCTCCGCCCGAACCCCGGCAGGTCGATGCCGACGAGGTCGAGGTCACCGGCGAGCTCCGAGCGGAGGAGCGCGAACTCCTCGGAACTGGAGCCCAGCGCGTGCAGGCAGAAGGCGGTCGCTGTCATGCTTCGTTCCTACCGTCCACGGAACGCGGGACCCAGCGAACCTGTACCCCGGCGATGTACCCCGACGTGGTCGTCACCGTGCGTACGCGTCCACGAAGAGCGGACCGCGGAGCTCGCGCAGGGTGTCGACGAGCCGCTCGATCGTGCCCCGGGAGATCCCGGACACCTCGAGGTCGTACGGCCCGAGCGCCGGCAGGCGGCCGGTCCGGATCCGGACGACCTCCCACCCGACGGCACGGACGGCACGGTCCTTCCGCCGGTCGGTGTCCTGCCGCGGACCGACGTGCTCCAGACCGTGACGACCGGTGCTGTCGTACTCGATCGCGACCCGCAGCTCGGGCAGCACGATGTCCGGCCAGGCCTCGACGTGGTCGAAGAACGGACGGTCGAGCCGGATCGCGGTGTGGTCGAAGGTCAGCGCGAACCGCTCCTGCAGCGCGGCGCGGAGGTCCGCCTCGACCGCCGAGGCCGTCGCGGGCGCGCACCGGCTCGTGAACGACTCCCCCGAGGGCAGTCGCGGGGTCTTCGGGCAGATCGTCCGCGGGACCGGCTGCGCGGCCCGACCGGTCCGCGACCGACCGGGACGGGCGCGAGCGCTGGCGACCGCTCCGGTGGGCACGGCACCGGCGCTCGGGAGCCCGGCACCCGGGACCGCTCCGCGCGCCGGTGCCGCTCCGCGCGCCGGGGCAGCGGGGAGCGTCTGCCGCCCGCGGACCCGCTCGGCGCGCTGCGGTGCCGGGACCGCGCTCGGCCAGTCCGCCGGCAGCACCGGCCAACGACGCGGGGTGGCCTGCAGCTGGCACTCCGGGCACCAGACCGACCGCCGCCGCTCACGCCCGGGGCGCGACCGCTGCTCGGCCGGCGTCGCGACGAAGACGTGGCCGACGTCGCACTCCCAGGTCAGCAGGACCTCGGCGAGCGGCGGGACCTGGGTGAGCACGACGCCGTGGTTCCGGTCGGGGTGGTACTGCCGGACGAGCACCGGGTACGACGCCCACGCCGAACGGAACTCGCCGACCGCGTACGGCACCGCCGTGCCGCGGGACCACTGCCTCCGCCGCCACCACGCCTCCACGGGTTCGACCACGGCACCACGCTAGGCAGCGCCACCGACAACCCGGCAGCGGGGCGTCAGGACCCGAGGGCGTTCCGGACGTACCCGACCACGGCGTTGGCGTGTCCGTGGCCGAACCCGTGCTCGTCCTTGAGCCAGGCCACCACCTCCATGTGGCGGTGGTCGTCGAGCCGGTCGGCCACCAGGTCGAGCCACTCCTGCACGGGGCGGCCGTACGTCTTCTCGATGCTCGGGAAGTACGAGGCGGGCCCCTTCGGCTTCGCCCCGTCCGCCGGGAGTGCCGGAGCGGGAACGCGGTGCGTCGTCATGCGGGTCACGGTAGTCGTCCGCGCGCGTCACCAGCGGATGCGGTCGAACTCCTCGCGCAGGCGTCGCGCTCGCCCCGGGTGGACCTGCTCGACCCACCCGATCCGCCCGAGCAGGTGCGCGCGGAAGTCCGGGTGGCCCGTCCGGTCCTGCGACGCAGGCCCGTGCACGGCGGCGTTGTGCAGCAGCGCGTGCAGCCGGTCGACCTCACGCCGGCCCGGGGACGGTCGGTCGTTGACGACCACGCCCGTGACGGACTGCCGGCTCCCCCGACGCCGGACCCGCGACTTGTGCGGGGCGAGGCGGTACCCCTGGTCGTCGACGATGCGGCCGACGCCACGGAGGAAGGCCTCGGGCCGCGCCGCGAGCCGGTCGCCGCCGCTGAAGGTCAGGTCGTCGGCGTACCGCGTGTAGACCGCGTCGCTCGCCGCCGCCCACCCGGCGAGCCGGGCGTCGAGGTGCCGGAGCGCGGTGTTGGCGAGCGCCGGCGAGGTGGGCGCGCCCTGGGGCAGGTGGGCGACCGCCAGCGACCGACGGAGTGCCGCGCGGTCCTCGGGACTGCCGCCCGGGGGCATGCCGGTCAGCACGTGCGGCGGGACCCGGTGCGTGCAGAGCCCGGCGAGGACGTGCGCGAGCGGTTCCGCGAAGCCCGCTGCCCGGAAGACGCCGTACACGGTCGGCGCGGTGACGCTCGCGAAGAAGGAGGTGAGGTCCGCGGTGACGACGACCTGCTGCCCGGTGTGCACCGCGGCGCCGGTCACCACGCTCCGGCCGGGCACGAACCCGTGTGCGGCGTCGTGCACCGGCAGGGCGACCAGCAGCTCGTCGAGGACGGTCCGCTGGGTCCGCTGGAGCAGGTCCATCGGCTTCTCGAGCAGCCGCGGGACCCGACCGGGACGCACCACCCACCCGTACCGGAAGTGGTGGAGCGGGCTCGACGGCCCCGCGTGCCGGTTCCAGGCCCGCGTGTCGGCGAGCCAGAGCAGCCGGCCGAGCGTGACCCCGAGCGCCCGGGCCAGCTCCGGCAGGGTGTCGACGAGCAGGGGGCTGGCGGTGTCCGGACGGGCCCGGACGGCGGTGGCACGACGGGCGAGCACCCGCACCGGACGACGCGCGGCGCGAGCGCGGTGCAGTTCGGCGAGCCGGGCATCGTCGGCGAGCACGGCGGCGAGCTGCCGCGGTGCGTCCTCCGGCGGCCGCGGGTACGTGCGGAGGGCCGCGTCGACCGCGAGCCCGACGACGGCGCGCTCGACCCCGAGCACCGCCCATCCGGCGGCGGTCAGTTCGTCGGGCGCCCACCGCTCGGCGGTGAGGAACGCGTCGGCGAGCGCCGTGGCGACCTCGGCGAGGGGCGTGGGGTTCCCGGGGGACCCGTCGGTGCCTCCGTGCGGCGTCGCGCGCGGAGCGCGCCGTCCCGCTCGGGGCGTGTCGTCCTGCTGGTCCTGCGTGCCCCGGGGTGCCCCCGGAGAGGTCGACGCGTCACGCGCGCCGGCCGCCTCCCCCGGGAACTCCACGCGCTCACCCTACGGCGACGGACCGACGGACGGGAGGCTCGGGGCGGGGCCGGCACGCGCCTCCCGTCCGGCGGTCGTGGACCACACCCACGGGCGGCCGGCCGAGCGGGCAGGACACGCCGCGCGTGGTCCGCCGAGCGGGCGCGACCCGTCGTCACCCGTCGCCGACCGTGACGGATGCGGCTCGGTGACGCGGCACCGGGCCCGGCGACACAGCACCCGACCGGGTGCCGCGGCCCGGTAGCGTGACGGACGACACCGACGTCCCCCGTGAGGAGCACCATGTCCGATCCCACCGGCGCCCGGTACCGCGACCTGCGGACCGAGGAGAAGCTCGCCGTCCTGCTCGCGGAGGAACGCGAGCTCGACCTCGACGCGTTCGACCTCGACGAGGCCTGGGCGGTGGGGTCCTGGCTCCGCGCGACCGCCCTCGACCGCGGCCTCGGCGTGGCCGTCGCGGTGTCCTTCGGGGAGCAGCGGGTCTTCCACGCGGCGACGCCCGGGTCGGGCGCGGTGAACGATGCCTGGCTCGACCGGAAGTTCCGGGTGGTGCGGCACTTCGCGCACGCGACGCTCACGGTGCGGACGCAGTACGAGGCGGGCGGGTCGACGTTCGACGAGGCGGCGGCCCTCGACCCGCGGCGCTACCAGGCGGCCGGCGGCGGCTTCCCGCTGGTGGTGCGCGGGAACCTCATCGGCGCGGTCGGGGTCAGCGGCCTCGAGATGCACGACGACCACGCGCTCGTGGTCGAGGCCCTGCGCGCGCACCTGGCGCAGGGCGGTCGGCGCGCGACCACCGGCTACTGACGGCGCGGCCCGACCGCAGACGGACGGGAGGCGCGGTGCGGGTCTGCACCGCGCCTCCCGTCCGTCCGGTGGGTGGGTCAGCGACGCGGGCGGCCCAGCACGACCGTGCCGACGACCGCGGCGATGCCCGCCCAGACCAGGGGCCGGGTGACCCGGCGACGCTTCGCGACCCAGCCACCGTCGGTGGCGTTGCCGGCGTCGGCCGGGGCGTAGAGGTTCCCGTCCGTGGGGGCGCCCCTGCCGCGCAGGGCGAAGGTCTCGACCATGGGCTTCGTGATCTTGTGGAACAGCCCCGGGAACACGTACTGCAGCGGCACGAGGGACGCCTGGATGCGCCCCACGAAGCGGTAGCGCTTCGGGTGCAGGGCGGCCTGCACGACGGCCTTCCCGGCGCGCTCGACGGAGACCGTCGGCGGCAGCGGGTGCGAGTTCTTGCCGGTGTAGTTGGCGCCGTTCTGGTAGATCGGCGTGTCGATCGTCGAGGGCAGCAGGGCGGTGAACTCGATGTCGGTGCCGGCGAACTCGTCGCCGAGGACGTCGACCAGGCCGAGGGCGGCGTGCTTGCTCGTGACGTACGCCGACTGGTACGGCGCCGAGAGCAGCGACTGGATCGACCCGACGAGCACGTACGTGCCCTTCCCGCGCTGCTTCCAGTGCGGCAGGAGCGCGGTGATCGCGTGGAGGTGTCCGTAGAGGTTCGTGTCGACGACGCGCTTGAACGCCTTCGTCGGGGTCTGCTCGAAGAGCCCGTAGATGAACAGTGCGGCGTTGCCGACGAAGACGTCGATGCGGCCGAACCGGGTGGTCGTGGTGGCGACGAGGTCCTTGACGGCGTGCTCGTCGGCGACGTCGGTGGGGATCGCGATCGCCTCGGCGCCGAGCTTCCGGCACTCGGCGGCGGCGGCCTCGAGGGACTCGTGCCCGCGTGCGGCGAGCACGAGGGTGGCGCCCTGCCGGGCGAACTCGTGGGCGGCGGCCCTCCCGATGCCGCTCGATGCTCCGGTGACGACGACGATCTTCCCGCGGAAGCGCTTTGACATGTCCTCGTTGCTACCCGGTGGCGGCTGCGGTCTCCCCCAGGACGGCGGGTGCCCGGGCTCCCGCCCGCGGTGTCGGCTCCGGTGTCGGCCGCGGTGTCGGCCGCTGACCGCAGGCTCTTCCGGACGACGTCGTGCAGGTGCGACGATGGGCCCATGCCGAAGGACGAGCTCACCGTCGAGGAAGCCACGGCGATCGCCGAGCACGCCCGCTCCGGCTCGCTGCCGCTCGAGGACCCCGAGGTCCGGAGGGTGGTCGAGCAGGCGAACCGCACCCTCGTCCGCGCGCAGATGTGGGGCGAGGACCGCAGCCCGAAGCTCCGTCGGCGCCGCCGGTGGCTCGCGGTCGGGGCCCTCGTGATGGTGCTCGTCTGGGTCGCCGGGCTGCTCGTCCCGCTCGCCCTCCGCCTCGGGCTCTGACGCGGGCTCTGACGCGCTCCCGCGCCGTGGACGACGTCGTGCTGCGACGATCCGTCCTGGACAGCGAGCGCGGCGGCGCGCCCGGCCCTCGGAGTGGGGTTGCTCCCGCGGGCCGCACCGAGGTTGACTCGATTCCGTGACGAGCACCGCGGACCGCCCGTCGTCGACGCGCACGTGGACGACCACCGTCCGCGACGACACGGGTCCGATCGTCCTCGCGGGCATCCGGACGTCCTGGGCCCCGCTGGCGAAGCAGACGCTCATCACCGCGCTCGTCGTCGGGGCGGCCGTCGCGAGCAGCCTGTCGCCCTGGCTCCTCGTGACCTCGGCACCCTGGATGTGGACCGGTGTCGCGATCGCCGTCGCCGCCCTCGCGGCCGCAGCGGTGCCGGCGCGGTGGCCCGGCACCATGCGCCTGGAGCTCCTCGTCCCCGCGCTCGACTTCTTCGCCATCGGCCTGCTCCGGTACGGCACCGGCGACAGCCGGTCGGTCTTCACCACCATCGTGGTGCTCCCGCTCATCTGGGTCGCCGCGAACCCCGGCCGGTGGAACGTCCTCTGGCCGGTGCTCGGGACCGCCGGGGCACTCCTGCTGCCGTACCTCATCGCACCGACGGAGGCGCAGGGCAGCGAGTTCGTCCGCCTGTTCACCGTGGTGATCGTCTTCGGCGCGACCGCCGCCGTGACGAACGAGCTCGCGCGCCAGGCGAGCCTGCAGCTCGCCGCGGTGCAGCGCCGTCGCCGCGTGGCCGAGGGCGAGATCGACCGGGCCGCCCTGGTGCAGCAGTCGCTCCTGCCGACGACGACCGCCGGCCTGCCGGACGAGGTCCGCGCGGTGGGCGTCTGCATCCCGGCGCGGACCGTCGGCGGCGACTTCTACGACTGGTTCGCGACCCCCGGCGGTGCCGCGTTCACCCTCGGGGACGTCATGGGCAAGGGCGTGGGCGCCGGCATGATCGCCGCGGCCGTGCGCTCGCTCATCCGGAGCACCGTCGACGAGACCGACCCCGCCGTCGCGGTCCGCCGTGCCGCGACCGGCCTCGCCACGGGCGCCGCCGACCTCACCAGCGGCCAGTTCACCACGTGCTTCCACGTCCGCGTCGACCGCGACGGCCACGCCCGCTGGGTGGACGCCGGGCACGGGCTCACCCTCCTCCGGGGTGCCGACGGCAGCGTCCGACCGCTCCGGTCCGGACACCTGCCGATCGGTGTCGGCACGAGCTGGACGGCGGAGGACACGTTGCTCGTGCCGGGTGACGTCATCGTCGCCGTCAGCGACGGCGTGCTCGACCTGTTCGGCGGCGACCTCGACTCGCTCGACCGCTTCGAGGCGTGGGTCGCCGAGCGTCCCGATCCCCAGCAGGTCGTCGCCGGCATCGCCGACCTGGCCCACGCCGGCGAGCACCCGGACGACGTCACGGTGCTCTGCGTCGCCTACCGGCCCTGACCGCGGCCGCGTGCCCCCCGAACTGCGGACTGGCGGTGGCGCGCCCGGCGGGTGATGATCCAGTGCCCCGTCCGTTGGCGGGTCCGCCGACCCGGGACGACCTGATGACGAACGACCCCACGCCCGCGCACGACGACGCACCCTCGGTCCACCGCGACGACCTCGGCCGACGCCGCTTCCTGACGCTCGGCCTGACCGGCGCCGCCGCTGCGACCGCCGCCGCCGGTACCGTCCTCGGCGCCGGCGCACCCGCCGAGGCCGCCACGAGCGGTGGCACGCTGCTCGCCGCCGACGAGTTCGACGGCGCCGCGGGCAGCGCACCGAACCCGGGGATCTGGCGCTTCGACACCGGCGCCGGGGGCTGGGGCAACGCCGAGCTGCAGACCTACACCGACTCCCGTCGCAACAGCGCCCTCGACGGCGCCGGCAACCTCGTCGTCACCGCCCGCCGCGAGGCCGACGGCTCGTACACCTCCGCCCGTCTGAAGACCGAGGGCACGTTCACCGCGCAGTACGGCCGCATCGAGGCGCGCATCCGGATCCCGCGGGGCCAGGGCCTGTGGCCGGCGTTCTGGATGCTCGGTGCCGACATCGGCCAGGTCGGTTGGCCCGCGTGCGGCGAGATCGACGTCATGGAGAACGTCGGGTACGAGCCAGCCGTGGTCCACGGGACGGTGCACGGCCCCGGGTACTCCGGGGCGCAGGGGCTGACGGCGTCGTACACGCAGCCGAACGGTGCTGCCTTCGCGGACGACTTCCACGTCTACGGGGTCGACTGGCGCCCCGGCTCCGTCACGTGGACGGTCGACGGCGTCGCCCGTCGGACGGTCACCCGCGCCGACGTCGGGTCGGCGCCGTGGGTGTTCGACAAGCCGTTCTTCGTGGTGCTGAACGTCGCGGTCGGTGGCACCTGGCCGGGGTCGCCGGACGCGACCACCCGGTTCCCGCAGCAGATGACGGTCGACTGGGTGCGCGTCTGGCAGCAGGCCTGACGGACGGGAGGCGCAGGGCCACGCCGCCACGCGCCTCCCGTCCGACGGCGGTCAGCGACGGGCGCGGGCCAGCAGCCAGAGGTAGGTCGCGTGGCCGACCAGGGCCAGACCGAAGAAGACCGCGCCGACCGCGTAGACCCGGTCGAGTTCGCCCTGCCCGATGACGAGCATCACCACGCAGAACAGCACGGCGGCCGCGAGCACACCCACCTGGATCGTCGACCAGATGCGACGGAAGCGGGGCATGCCGGAGTCGTCCACGGACCCATTCTGCCGCAGGCCGCCCGGGGTCACTCCTCGGACTCACCCCGCGGGCTCACTCCCCGGGATCACTTCTCGGGGTCGTGGCCCCAGTTCATGAGCGACCAGCGCCACTTCGAGTCGTGGGAGTCGCCCTTCGGCTCCTGCTTCGCGTGCCGCGCCACGTACCCGACGACCTTCCGCATGTGCGCGTAGTCGTCGTCCGTGTAGTCGCCCTGCTTCTTCTCGAGGATGGCGACGATGTGCCGCCCGCTCTCGTGCCCGGTGGACTCGCCGCCGCCGTCCGGCTTCTGCCCGACCTCCTTCGACTCGTCGGTGTCGAGCCACTCCTTCAGCTGGGACGCGGTCATGTTGACGGCGTCGGCGAAGTCGTCGCGGGTCTGCTCCTCGTCGTGCTGGTCGTCGCTCATGCGCGTCAGCGAACGCGCCGCGCCTGGGCGGGTCCGCAGCACCCGCTGTCCCCCGGTGCGGTGCGCAGACCGGACGGCGCTCCGCGCGCGTCCAGGGCCGTGCGCGTTGTGTGTCCCCCGAACACCCCACGACAGGAAAGCGAGAGCGACATGCGCGCAGTGGTCTGGCACGGCATCGGGGACATCCGTCTCGACGAGGTCCCGGAACCCACCATCCAGCACCCGGAGGACGCGATCGTCCGGATCACCCGCAGTGCGATCTGCGGCACCGACCTGCACTTCGTGCGCGGCACCATGGCGCCGATGCAGGAGGGCACGATCCTCGGGCACGAGGCCGTCGGCGTCGTCACCCAGGTCGGCGACGCCGTGCGTGGCTTCTCCGCCGGCGACCGCGTCGTCATCAACTCGACCATCTCCTGCGGCGCCTGCCGGTACTGCCGGATGGGCAAGACCGCGCAGTGCGACGTGGCGAACCCGAACGGTCCCCAGGCGGGCACGAGCTTCTTCGGCGGCCCCGAGTCGACCGGTCCGGTGAACGGCCTGCAGGCCGAGTTCGTCCGCGTGCCCTACGCCCGCAACACGATGCACCCGCTGCCCGAGAACGTCAGCGACGAGCAGGCGATCCTGCTCTCCGACATCTTCCCGACCGGGTGGTTCGGCGCCGAGCTCGCCGGGGTCACCCGCGGTGACGTCGTCGTCGTGTTCGGTGCCGGCATCGTCGGCCAGTTCGCCGCCGCGTCGGCGTACAAGCTCGGCGCCGCGCGCGTCATCGTCGTCGACGGTGAGGAGACCCGTCTCGCCGCCGCGCTCGCGCAGCACTGCGAGGTCGTCGACTACAACCGCGAGGACCCGGTGCAGGCGATCATGGACCTCACCAACGGCATCGGTGCGGACGCCGTGATCGACGCCGTCGGCGTGGACGCCGAGCGCCCGAAGCGAGGCCCGGCCGCGGTCTCCGAGGAGCAGGCCCGGCAGTTCGACGCCGAGGTGCAGCAGGTCGCGCCCGACGCGTCCCCGGACGGCTTCGGCGAGCAGCAGCAGTGGAAGCCCGGCGACGGCCCGTCGCAGGTCGCGCAGTGGGCGGTCGCCTCGGTCGCGAAGTACGGCCGCATCGGCATCATCGGCGTCTACGGTCCGACCGCGCAGTCGTACCCGATCGGCGAGGCGATGAACAAGAACCTGACGATCCGGATGGGCAACTGCGACCACCACTCGGTGACGCCGCCGCTCATCGACCTGGTGGCGTCGGGCCAGTTCGACCCGACCGCGCTCATCACCGAGCACGAGCCGATCGGCTCGGCGATCGAGGCGTACGAGGCCTTCGACCGCCGCGAGCCCGGCTGGGTCAAGGTGGAGCTGGAGGCGACCCGATGAGCACCTCGCCGGTCGACCAGTACGCCTTCGGCGACCCCCGGAGCCGCTACCCCGACGTCTCCCCCGAGCCGCAGACGCAGGAGGAACCGGGGCTGCAGTCGCAGATGACCCCGGTGCCCGACCTGGGCGAGTCCAGCTACCGCGGGACCGGGCGGCTCGAGGGCCGCAAGGCCGTGATCACCGGAGCGGACTCGGGCATCGGCGCCGCCGTGGCGATCGCCTTCGCCCGCGAGGGTGCCGACGTCGTCCTGGCCTACCTGCCCGAGGAGCAGTCCGACGCCGACCACGTCGTCGAGCAGATCGAGGCCGCGGGTCGCAAGGCCGTCGCCGTCCCCGGGGACCTCCGCGACAAGGCGTACGCCGGGCAGCTCGTCGAGCGCGCCGTCGCCGAGCTCGGCGGGATCGACGCCCTCGTCAGCGTCGCCGGCAAGCAGCGCTGGCAGCCGGACCTGCTCGACATCACGGACGAGCAGTTCGAGGCGACCTTCGACGTCAACGTCTTCGGCCTGTTCCGCCTCGTGAAGGCCGCGCTGCCGCACCTGCAGCCGGGCTCGACCGTCACCACGACGGCGTCCATGGAGGCGTACCAGCCCGCTCCGGACCGCCTCGACTACGCGGCGTCGAAGGGCGCGATCAACAACTTCTCGAAGGGCCTGTCGCAGCTGCTCGTCGAGCGCGGGATCCGCGTCAACATCGTCGCCCCGGGCCCGACGTGGACCGTCCTGCAGCCGAGCGGCGGCGTCGACCCGGAGTCACTCCCCGAGTTCGGCAGCAGCGAGTCCCCCATGGGCCGTGCCGCCCAGCCCGCCGAGCTCGCCCCGGCGTACGTGTTCCTCGCCTCGCAGGAGTCGAGCTTCGTCGCCGGCGAGACCCTCAACGTCAACGGCGGCATGGTCACGCCGTGATCGGGAATGCCGGACGGCCGTCCGGTGTCGAACTGTCCACACCACATGCGAAGGAGCACTCATGAGCCTCGACCTCCACGAGGGGACCGGCGTCGACACCGAGCGGCACTGCGTCCCGACCAGCACCCTGAAGGCGCTGCACGACGACCAGCAGGAGCCGGCCTTCGGCCGCTGGCTGGGCCAGATCAACGGACACCGGTGATCTGATGCTCCACGGCACGCCCAGGGCGTGACGACGGACGGGAGGCGCGGTGCCGGCTGGCACCGCGCCTCCCGTCCGTCCGAGGTCGGTCAGCCCGCGGCGCCGCTGATGTTGACGAGCCAGGTGACGCCGAAGCGGTCGGTGAGCATCCCGAAGGTGTCGCCCCACGGAGCCTTCGTCAGCGGCTCGATGACGGTCGCGCCCTCGGCCAGCCCGTTCCAGTAGCCGGTCAGGAGTTCCTCGTCGTCGCCGCTGAGCGACACCGAGATGCGGCTCTCGGTCGGCGTGGGCATGCTCGCCGGAGCGTCCGAGGCCATGAGCAGCAGCCCGGCTTCGGTCTGGATCTGTCCGTGCATCACCTTGTCGGCGTCCGCGGGGTCCTGCGCCATGCCGCCCTCGGCGAAGGTCATCGACTTCAGCTCGCCACCGAGGACGCCGTGGTAGAAGTCGAGCGCCTCGCGCGCCTGGTCACGGAAGCCGAGGTAGGGGTTCAGGAAGACGGACACGGGTGCTCCTTCGGGTCGGGCGGACTCCGCCGTCCGCGTCGGCACGATCATGGCAGACGGCCGTGCCCCGTGGTGGTCGGCCCTCCTGCGACGGTCGGACGCGTGAAGTGGACGTGCACCGGCGGGACCGGCCGGTACCCGTGACCGCGGTACGGCACGGCGGACACCGGGACAGTCTGGACGGAGCCGTCCGACCGGACGGACCACCGACGAGGGACGGAGACGACCCGTGCGACCGAACCTCGCCGCCCTGCACGCCGAGCCCCGGGAGTGGCACCGTCGCGGCCTCCGGCACCCTGACGAGATCGCGTCGATGGTGCACGCGCGGCTGCTCGCCGACCTGCCCGCCGACCCGTGCTACCGCGACTTCTTCGTCACGTCGTGAGCGTGGGTCGTCAGAGATCCCGGAGCATCCGACCCGCCACGGCGTCGTTCCAGGACGTCGTCGCACCGGCCTCGGCGGCGATGTGCATGCCGACGTGTCCGGCGTCGAGTCCACAGCGCCACCGGTCGAAGACGCTCATGCACAGGGACCGGCCCGACCGGGTGGGTGGGACGACCGGCGCGTCCGGAGGCGGACCGGCGGGCTCGTGGTGCGGTCGGGGGTGTGGCGGTGGTCTCGTCGTGCATGTCACCAGTGGGACGTCCCGCAACGCCGATGTGTCACGAACCAGGCCCGTCGACCGCGCCCGGACGCGGACGCGGACGCGCGCTGCCGTCGCGGTGCATGCTCGGAGTGGACCGGCCCGTCGGCCGGCGCTCGACGGACGGAAGGCGGCGATGAGCGGCGGAGGACCCCTGCAGGACGCCTCGGACGCGACGCTCGTCGCCCGTGCGTCCGACGGTGACGTCCCCGCGTTCGAGGTGCTCGCCCGGCGCCACGGTCCGCTCATGCGCGTGTACGCGGAGCAGGTGCTCGGCTCGAACGACGAGGCCGACGACGTCGTGCAGGAGTCGTTCCTGACCGGTTGGCGGAAGCTCGGGGACCTCGAGGACCCGGGGCGCTTCCGACCGTGGATGGTGCAGATCGTCACCCGACGAGCGCTCGACCGGCTGCGGCGCCGTCGACACCACGACGACCTCGACGCGGTCGAGCGGCCCGCCGACCCGCGACTGACGCCGGAGCGTACCGTCGAGACCAGGATGCAGCTCGACGCGATGTGGGCGGCACTGGAGCGGATGCCGGTCGACCAGCGACGGTGCTGGCTCCTGCGGGAGACCGCCGGGCACAGCTACCAGCAGATCGCCGAGGAACTCGAGCTCCCGACCTCGACCGTGCGGGGGCTCCTCGCCCGGGCACGACGGTTCCTCTCCGCGGAGATGGAGGGATGGCGATGACGGACGACGACCTCCCCGTGCCCGACGACGACCTCGACGGACACACCATGGAGGAGCTCGCGGACTACCTCGACCGCGGCCGGACGCCCGTCGACCCGTCCATCGAGGGCTCCGCCGCCTGCCGACTCGCCATGGCCGGCATGCAGCGGCTCCGCGAACTCTCGGTCGGTGCCCTCGAGCGGCGCGCCGACTCCGAGCGCGACCGGGAGTCCGGTTGGGTCGACCGACTCCTCGACGCCATCCGGGCGGAGGTCCGCCCCGGCCGCGACGTGCCCGTGGCGCACCCGGACCCCCGACTGCGGCTCGCGCTGACCGAGGCGGCCGTCCGCGGGCTCGTCCGCCGGGCCGGCGACACGATGGGCGGCGTCGTGATGGGCCGCTGCGTCCTCGAGGGCGACCTCGAGCAGCCCGGTGCCACCGTGCGGATCGACGTGACCGCCGGCCTTGCCTACGGTGAGCCGGCGGAGCCCACCGCCGACCGGCTCCGTCGGACCGTCACCGAGACCGTGGAGCGGCACACGGGACTGGTCGTCGAGGCCGTCGACGTCCGCTTCGACGACGTGTACCTGCCCTGACCCGGCGACCCTGAGACTCCGACCGACCCTGACCCGAGTACCGACCCTGAGGAGTGCGGATGGACGACGAAGCGCTCGCGCGCACCCTGACCGAGGCCGTCCGGGGGGTGCCCGGCGTCACCGGGGTCTACTCGGCACGTCCGCTCGTGGCCGCCGCCGGGGCGGTCGCGGAGGCCGTCGCACCGGCGCTGACGCTCCCGGAACCGGACGTCCTGGTCGACGTCGACCGCGGTGGCGGACGCGTGCACGTCAGAGCCGGCATCGCCGTCTCCGGCGAGCTCCCGGCCTGCGACACGCTCCGCGTGGTGGGCGAGCGTCTGCGCGACGCGCTGGACGCGGCGGTCCGGCCGTCGGCGGACCTGGTCAGCGTCACCGTCCGGCTCGTCGAGGACCCGGTGCGACCGGCGTCCTGACCGGTCGTCGCACCGGGGAGAGCGGTGACCCGGTGGCGGACGGGAGGCGCGGTGCGGGCCCGCGCCGTGCCTCCCGTCCGGCGGGTGGGGACGCGGTCGTCGTCGGCTTCCTGACCGTCAGCGACGGCACCGGGCCAGGATGGCGTCGTGACGGACTCCGGTACCCCCTCCCCCGACCGCACGGTTCCCCACGACCGTCGTCTCGGTCGGCGCGACCTGACCGAGTGGCGGTCCCGTGCCGGGCAGCGGCTGGCCGCCCGACACCGCGGGCTCGCCCAGCGGGTCGGAGCCCACCGCGCGCTCGTGGTCACGCTCGCGGTCGGCGGTGGGATCGCCCTGGCGGCGACGGCGGGTGCGGCGTGGATCTACGACGGCGTGACCGGGCGCGACGGCATCGCGAGCCTGGACCGTCCGGTGCTCGAGCAGGCGAAGCGGCTCCGCTCCCCCGCCGTCGACGGTACCGCCGCCGTCATCGCGCGCGTGTTCGGTCCGGTCTCGATGCCGGTGCTGGCCGTCGCTTCGGCGGTGGCGTTCGCCGTCCGGGAGCGCCGCGCGAGCCCGGTGACGCTGCTCGTCGCCGCGGGCGCGGGCTCGCTCGCGATGACCCTGCTCGGCAAGGACCGCATCAAGCGGAACCGGCCCCGCCGCCGCGACGCCGTCCCGCCCTACGAGCGCTCCCCGTCCTTCCCGTCCGGCCACACGCTGAACACCACGACGATCGTCGGTGTCATCGCCTACCTGCTGGCGCTTCGGCAGGAACGCACCGGGCCCCAGGTCGCACTGGCCGGGGCCGCCGCCGGGACCGCCGTGACGGTCGGGCTGTCACGGGTCCTGCTCGGGGCGCACTGGTTCACGGACGTCGCCGTCGGTTGGGTCACCGGCAGCGGGTGGTTGTCGCTGCTGATCACGAGCCACCGGCTCTTCCTGAGTGCGCAGGACGACGACACGGTCGGGGACTGACCGGAGACGGGTCCAGCGATCAGTGGACGGCCTCCAGGGCCACCTGGTCGTGCCGCTCGGCTGCGGAGCGGTGCCCCGGGTAGCGGAGGCCGGCGAAGTACGTGTTCGTGTGTGCCACGACCTGCTCGCCGGAGATGACGACACCGTCGTGCGCTGTGTCGGTCGTGGTGTGCGCGTCCGACACGAGGGTGACGTCGTACCCCCCGGACCGCCGCAGACTGGGTGGTGGTCCGGATGCAGTGGTCGCTCTGTGCTCCGGCCACCACGAGACGCTGGACGCCGAGGGCCTGCAGGACCTCCGCGAGGTCGGTCGCCGCGAAGGCGTCGCGGTACTCCTTCCGGACGAGCGGCTCGTCCGCCCGACGAGGTGTGCGGTCCGTCGGAGGACTCCGTCCACGTCGAAGCACCCCCGGACGATTCCGGCCTGCAGATCGATGACGAGGACCGCGCTGATTGCCGACACGGGGACATCCTCGCAGCCGGCCGCATCGTCCGCGCGGGCGTTCGGTCGCTCGGTCGCTCGGTCGCTCGGTCCCGAGGGGTGTGGTGCCGGCTGTCCCGGCACGACCGGAGCGGTCGCGCCGGTCGGGTGCGACACCGGCACCACAGAACCGTCCTACCGGACGACGGACCGGTGCCTCGCCGGTCTACCCGACGACTGGGGTAGACCGGCGCGTTCCTGTGGCGAGCGCCCGCCGTGCCTCGAGCAGCGGGCAGCAGGGTATCCGGCGATGCCATGAGAGGGGTCCTGGCACCCCCTGGATCAGCAGGGCGCTCCCGGAGACAGCGTCCCTCCGGCACGATCGGTGCTGACCCCGACCGCCCGGAGAGAGCAGACCACCATGGACACCACCGCCCGCACCGTCCTCGTCGTCGGAGGGACCTCGGGCATCGGCCTGGGGCTCGCACGCCGCTTCGCCGACGCCGGCTCGACCGTCGTCGTCGGCGGGCGCGACACCACCCGCGTCCTCGACCTCGAGACCGTCGTCGTCGACGTGACCGATCCCGCTTCGGTCGACCGGGCTCGCGACGAGGTCCTCGCGGCGCACCCCGATCTCGACCTCGTCGTGACGATGTCCGGCGTGATGCTGCTCGAGGACCTCCGCGACCCCGCCCACGTCGACGCGGCGGAGGCGACGATCGCGGTGAACGTCCTCGGGACGATCCGCGTCCTCGACGCCTTCACCCCGCACCTCGTCGGCAGGGGGCGCGGCGACTTCATCACCGTCACCTCGGGGATCGCGTTCATGCCGTTCCCCCTGATGGCCACCTACGGCGCGTCGAAGGCCGCGGTCCACTCGTACTCCGTCTCGCTCCGCGCCCAGCTGGCCGGGACCGGCGTCCGTGTCACCGAGCTCGTGCCCCCGGCCGTGGCCACCGCAGGGCAGGAGCAGCTCAACCCGGCGGCGCTGCCGCTCGAGGCGTACCTCGACGAGGTGATGGGCATCCTCGCCGAGGACCCGTCACCGGACGAGGTCGTCGTCGAGCGGGCGCAGGCACTGCGCTGGGCAGAGCGCGACGGCACCTGGGACGAGCTCCTCGAGCAGCGGTCGCAGGCGCTGCGCACCCTGCCCGGCCGCTGACCGTCGGCAGCGGTCACGCGACGGACCAGCCGCCGCTCGCAGCTAGTGGGTCCGCCGCTCGCCGCGGTCCGGACCGGACCCGCGTGACCAGCGGCTGGCCTGCCAGACGGTGTTCCCACCGACGAGCGCGAGCATGACGACCAGGACCAGCACGAACACCGCCGGATGCCACTCGTGGTGCTCGACGAGTTCCCACGTCTCCTTGACCGCGATGAACGTCCCGCCGATCGCGACGACGAACCATCCGGTCGCCTTGCGGATGAACCGCTCGCGGTGCTCTCGCTGCTGCGGCGACAGCACCGCGAGCACCGTGCGGTGGTACGCGATGCTCCGGCGTCGCCGGAGGACGAGCATGACCGGGGGCAGGAACCACCACCACGGCGACGGCGGTGGTGGCGGTGCGACCGGCGAACCGGGGTCGGCGCCGGCCTGGTCGGCGTCCTCCTCGCGCAGTTCGAGCACGCCCTGGTACAGCGGACCGGCGACCAGGAGCCAGGCTCCGAGGAAGCCGCTCCAGGCGATGAACGTCTCCATCAGGACCCCGTCCCCCGGTCCGTGTCCTCACCGGTCGCCGCGCCGCGACGGAGCGCGCCGAGCCCGGTGAGGATGATCTCGATCCCCGCCTCGAACTGCTGCCGGTCGTCGTGATCGACCAGCTGCTGCTCGATCCGGACGAGGAACGGGTACCGTCCGCCGTCGGGCCGGACCAGCGGCGACGCCGAGGACGCGATGACCCCCGACCGACCCCCTCCGGCCGGGTCGAGGCCCTGACCGGCGTCGTACTGGCTCGCGACGCCGAGGACGTGGTGCACGAGCGCGGACGCGGCGTCGAACTGCGCCGGCTCCGGCACGCCGAGCGCCGTGACATCAGAGCCGAGGCGGTCGAAGAGCTGCAGCACGGCCGGCTGCCACGGCGCCGCGACCAACTGCGACCCCAGCCACGGACGGGCGGTGATCGCATCGAAGACGCCGACGGTGACCGAGCGGATGCTCGCGGCGGGATCGGCGCTCCCGGCCGCTGCGAGGACCTCGGTCATCGCCGCTGACGCCGCTGTCGACAGCAGCACGCCCTTGTTCGCGACGTGGTGGTACAGCGCACCGGCACCCGTCGCCAGGTGTGCCGCGAGGGCGCGGAACGTCAGGGCGCCAGCGCCGCCGTCGTCGAGGATCTCGATCGCCGCGTCGACGATCCCGGCCTCGGTCAGCGCATCAGACCTGCGCTGCGGTCGCTGTCCCACGTTCGTCACTGCACCATCTTGACACATCTTGGAACGTCGTTCCATACTTCTGGAACACCGTTCCAACCAACATCGGAGGACCACCGTGGCATTCGCAGATCAGCCCTCGTACATCATCAAGATGCGTGCCAAACCCGGCATGGCGGACCGTCTGTTCCACCTCGCGACGGTCGGGAAGGAGAAGTCCGGATCCTCCGACCGGTTCATCATGCTGCGCGAGGACGACGACCCGGACGTGCTCTGGAACATCGAGGTCTTCCGTTCGGTCGAGGCGAAGGACGGCTACGAGAACAGCCCGATGGCCGACGAGCTCCGCGACGAGATCATCGACCTCCTCGCCGAACCGCCGGTGCGCATCGCGGCACACCCGTACTCGGCGATCCCGTCACTGCCGGGCGACGCCGAGTAGCCCTCGACCACGCGGCAGGACAACTGCAACGTCACGCAGGGCCAGGCCTTGCTCCGGTGGGCCCTGCCGGGATCGAACCGACGACATCCACGGTGTAAACGTGGCGCTCTACCAGCTGAGCTAAAGGCCCCTGCCCTCGATCCTAGAGGGTCCCCCGACCCGCGGCCCCCGGCCTTCCACACCTCACCGGTCCTGTCCTGGGCCGCGTCCGCGATCTGGCTGCGAGCGACCGCGGGCGCCGAGGGCGGCGCGGACTTCGGACCGATGTGGCTCGTCCTGGCCGCCCTGTCCACCGGTGTCCCGGGACTCGCGTTCCTCGCCGTCGCCGCAGCCGCGAGCAGTCGTGACCGCCAACGCGACCGCGGCAGCGACCGCAACCGCGGTAGCGCCCGCGACCGCGCGCACCGGTCACCCGACGGTGCCGGTCGCTGACCCGACCCCTCAGCCGAACCGCTCGACGAGCTCCCGCTTGAGCACCTTCCCGCTCGGCCCCAGCGGCAGCACGTCCACGACGTGCACGATGCGCGGGTACTTGTACACCGCGATCTCGTCCGCGACGAAGCGGACGAGCTCCTCCGGGGTCACGGTGGCGTCGGGACGGAGCACGACCGCTGCGGCGACCTCCTGGCCGTGCACCTCGTGCGGGACACCGAACACGGCCGCCATGGTGACGTCCGGGTGCGTGGCGAGGACCTCCTCGACCTGCCGCGGGTACACGTTGTAGCCGTTGCGGATGATCATGTCCTTCGTGCGGTCGACGATCGTCAGGTAGCCGTCGTCGTCCTTCGTCCCGAGGTCCCCGGTCCGGAACCAGCCGTCCACGATCGCGGCGGCGGTGGCGTCCGGCCGGTTGAGGTAGCCGTTCATCAGGTTGTGCCCCCGGATGACGAGCTCGCCGATCTCCCCGCGCGGCAGCAGCACCACGTGGTCGGCGTCCTCCGGGTCGGCGATCTCGATGTCGACGCCCCAGATCGGGGTGCCGATGGTGCCGGGTCGGGGCGCGGAGCCCACGTGGTTGAACGACGCGACCGGTGAGGTCTCGGTGAGCCCGTACCCCTCGTGTACCGGGGCGTCGAAGACCTCCTGGAAGCGTTCGAGGACGGCGAGGGGCAGCGACGCGCCGCCGGAGATGGCGTAGCGCAGCCGCGGGCGGGCCTCGGTGCGGGTCGCTGCGTCGAGGAGCGCGATGTACATGGTCGGCACGCCCATGAAGATCGCCGTGTCGTGCTCGACCATCGCCGCCAGGGCGGCGTCGCCGTCGAACTTCGGCAGCATGACGATCGTGGCCCCGGCGCGGAAGCCGGTGTTCATCGTGCAGGTCTGCCCGAACGTGTGGAAGAGCGGCAGCGCTCCGAGCAGGACGTCGCCCCGGCGCATGTCGAAGGTGGTGAGCAGGCTCGTGTTCACCTGCTCGAGCAGCGCGAAGTGCGAGCCCTCGGCGCCCTTCGGCTGTCCCGTCGTGCCGCTCGTGTACAGGATCGTCGCGGTGTCGAACGGGTGCCGCGGGACGTAGGTGGTCAGGGGCTCGCTGGTCGCGGCGAGGGCCTCCAGGCGGTCCGGACCGTCGGCGGTGTCGGCCGGCGCGAGCACGCTGAGGAGGTCGACGCCCGCGAGCTCGGCACCGGCACCGCCCTCGCCGAGGAGCGGGGCGGCGCACACCATGAGCGCGGCGCCGCTGTCCCGCAGCACGAACTCGATCTCACGGCGCTTGAGCAGCGCGTGCACCGGCACGACGACGGCTCCGAGCGCGAGCACGGCGTAGTAGACCCGGGCGAAGTCGGTCACGTTCGGCACGAGCATCGCGACGCGGTCGCCCTCGCCGATGCCACGGGCACGCAGCGCCCCGGCGTACGCGAGGGTCTCGCGCCACAGCTCGGCGTAGGTCGTCCGACGGTCGCCGACCACGACGGCGACGTCGTCGGGGAACCGCGCGGCGGACTCGGCGAGGATCGCGGCGACCGAGGCCGTGGCCTGCGTCGTCCGTGTGCCGTCGTCGGCTCCGGTGGCGGGGTGGCTGCTGGTGGTGGTGCTGGTCATGCCGGCCTTCCGTCTCCCGTGACGAGTACTCCTCAGTGAGCCTACGACCCGCGACGGCGAGCGGTCCGGGACGCGCCGGAGCGCCCCTGCGACGGGGGTGGCGGCCCGCCGGACCACACCCGGTCCGGTGCGTCCTGCGGCTGAAGGGGCGCGATGTCGGCGGCATCGTGTTCAATCGGGGTGTCGCGGTACGGGTCAGGTGCCACGGCGCCGGCGGTCGGTCTGTGTTCGGGTCACGGATCGGCCGCCGCCCCGTTCGACGCCTCCGGTGAGCGCGCGTCGCCCACGGGACGGGAGGCACGGGGCGGGGCCCGCCACGCGCCTCCCGTCCGCCGCCCGCGCACCCCCGCGGCCGCGTTCGAGCAATCGTCTGTACCCCGACGCGTGGTCCCCATCGCGAGGCACGCTCGGTACGGTCCGACCCAGACGGGACGAGGACCCGACGGGACGAGGAGGTGTGCGATGACCGAGGACGGCACGCACGGGACGTCGGGGTACTGGTACCCCGACCGGCAGGAGCAGGCCGGGGTCGGACTGCTCTCGCTCATGCGGCGGTACCGCGCGGCCGAGGTGTCCATGCGCGAACGCAAGCGGCGCTCGATGCGGATGAACGCGACCGACATGGAGGCCGTGCGCTTCCTGCTGCGCGCCGGCGAGCAAGGGCGACCGGTGCGGCCCGGCGACCTCACGGCCCACCTCGGCATCACGTCGGCGTCCACGACCGCGGTCGTGAAGCGGCTCGTGGCCTCCGGGCACGCCGAACGCCGTGCCGACCCCGCCGACGGCCGCGGTGCGCTGCTCGTCGCCACGGTCCGCAGCGACGACGAGGTCCGCTCCGAGCTGACCGACGTGCACGCCCGGATGATCGCCGCGGCGGACCGGCTGTCACCGCAGACCGTCGCCGAGATGAGCGCCTTCCTGACCGAGATGATCACCGTCATGGAGGCCGACGCCCCCTCGGTCGAGGCCGACGGCGCCGACCGACCCCGCCCGATGTCCGAGATGCGTACGCATCCACATCAGTAGTTAGACAAACTAGAGAAACCGGAGCAAGCTGGTGCCAGTCGCCGAACGGTGACGACCGACGTCACGGGAAAGGGCCGGCCATGAGCACCATCGACGCAACACACTCGCAGTTCTCCGAGGTCCGGGAGACAGCGCGTGGCCGCCTGCTCGCCGTCGTGGCGACCAGCCTCGGGATCGTCGCCGTCACCGTGGCCACCGCCGCCGTGACCGTCGTGACGCTGGGGGCCTGAGCGCGATGAGCATCCGCGACCTCCACGAGCTCCAGCGCAACCCGCACGAGTGGCACCGCCGCGGTCTGCGGCACCCCGACGAGATCGACGCCCTCGTGCACCACCGCACGCACGGCGACGTCCCGCCCGAGCCGACCTACGGCGACTTCTTCCGCGCCGCCTGAGGCGCCACCGACGCCTGACGGACGACCGCCGGCCGTTCAGCCGCTTCCGGAGCCCGCCCACCGTTCAGTCGGTGTGCGGGCTCCGCTGCGTCGCCCGACGGCCGACGGCGCGGAGCTCGGGGAACTGCTCGTCCCGCCACTCCCCCTCGACCCGGGTGCCGGCGGTCGCCGCCTGCTCCTCGCGCTCGCGGAGCTCGACCCGCCGGATCTTGCCGGAGATCGTCTTGGGCAGGGGGCCGAACTCGACGCGGCGGACGCGGGCGTACGCCGGCAGCGCGGTGCGCGCGTGCTCGAGCACCGCGCGGGCGGTGTCCGCGGTCGGCTCCCACCCGGCCGCGAGCGTCACGTACGCCTTGACGACGTTGAGCCGCGCCTCGTCCGGAGCGGGCACCACGGCGCTCTCCGCCACGGCGTCGTGCCGAAGCAGTGCGCTCTCCACCTCGAACGGCGAGACCTTGTAGTCCGACGACTTGAAGACGTCGTCCGTGCGGCCGATGAACGTGAGCTGGCCGTCGGCGTCCCGGCTCGCGACGTCGCCGGTGCGGAAGAAGCCCTCGCGCATCGCGTCGGCGGTGCGCTCGGGGTCGCCGAGGTAGCCGGCCATCAGGTTCGTCGGCCGCTCGGTGAGGTCGAGGCACACCTCGCCCTCCTCGCCGGCACGTCCGGTCACCGGGTCGAGCAGCGTGACGGTGACGCCGGGGAGCGGCCGACCCATCGCGCCGGGGGTCACCGGAGCGCCGGGCACGTTGCCGACGATCGCGGTCGTCTCCGTCTGCCCGTAGCCGTCGCGGATCGTCAGTCCCCACGCCGCCTGCACGCGTGCGATCACCTCGGGGTTGAGCGGCTCCCCCGCTGACACGACCTCGCGCAGGGCCCGCGGCTTCGGCCCGAGGTCGGCCTGCAGCATCATGCGCCACGCGGTCGGCGGCGCGCAGAACGTGTCCACGCCGGCCTCCTCGAGCTGCGCGAGCAGCCCGGCGGGGTCGAACCGTGGGGTGTCGTACACGAAGACGGTCGCCTCGGCGATCCACGGAGCGAAGAAGCAGCTCCAGGCGTGCTTGCCCCAGCCGGGCGAGCTGATCGCGAGGTGGACGTCGCCGGGCCGGAGGCCGAGCCAGTGCATCGTGCTGAGGTGCCCGACGGGGTAGGAGACCTGGGAGTGGACGACCATCTTCGGCTTCGAGGTCGTGCCGGAGGTGAAGTAGACCAGGCACGGGTCGCCGGTGGAGGTGGTGACCACCGGTCGGGCCTCGCCTTCCGGTGCCGGGTCGCCGAGGTCGTCGGGGTAGGTCGTCCAGCCGTCCGCGGCGCCCCCGACCACGATGCGGGACGGCGCCCCCGTGACACCGTCGAACTTCGGCGTCTCGCCGTGGTTCGTGACGACGTGGGCCACGCCGCCGCGGTCGATCCGGTCCTGCAGGTCGGCGGTGTCGAGCATGGTCGAGGTCGGCAGGATCACGGCGCCGAGCTTCATGACCGCGAGCATCGTCTCCCAGAGCTCGAGCTGGTTGCCGAGCATGAGCAGCACGTGGTCGCCCTTCCGCACCCCGAGCCGGTCGAGGTGCACGGCGAGGCGGTCGGACCGCGCCGCCATCTGGGCGTAGGTCGTCCGGGAGCCGCCGTCCTCGTCGACGATCCACAGCGCCACGCGGTCGTTCCCGCGCGCGATCACGTCGAACCAGTCCGTCGCCCAGTTGAACGTGTCGCCGAGGTCGGGCCACCGGAAGGCGCGGCGGGCCTCCTCGGCGCGGACCGGGTCGCGCTCGTCGAGGACGGCGAGCAGCTCGTCGCGGGCGGCGCGGTAGACCTGGGTCGGGTTCGAGGAGGGCACCGGTCGATCATGCCGGATCGACGGCGGACGTGCAGCGTGCGGTCGTCGGGAGCGCGTAGCGTCGCTCCTCGTGGACAGGGTCGGTGTGGTGGACGAGGCGGGTCGCCTGCGCCTGCTCGGCAGCGCGGTCGCGGGCGCGGCCTTCGGGGTCGTGCTCGCCGTGCTCGTCGCTTCGTCGTGGGCCACGACGACCACGGGCCTCGTCGTCGGGGTCGGCGTCCCCGCGGCCGTGCTCGGCGGCGCCGTGGGCGTCTGGACACAGCTGCGCTCCTGGCGCGCGGCGGGTGGCTACGAGCACGCCGTCGCCGTGCAGCGCTGGGTCGCCGAGGGGCGGGTCCCGCTCGGCGTCCCCGCCGAGGAGTGGGTCCCGGCCCTGCAGGCCCAGGCGGACCGCGAGGGCGCGGGGTGGGGCAAGGTCGTGCTCTGCGTCCTCTGGACCGCGATGACGCTGTCGATGGCCGACCAACACGGACCGGTCCTGACGACGCTGCTCGCCGCGCTCTGGATCGGCATGGGGACCTGGTCGGTCGCGTGGGTCATCCCCCGCGCCCGAGCGGCACGGGCGCTCCTCCAGCGCGCGGGCGCCGCCCTGCCCGGCCCCGTCGAACCCGGGACGGTCGAGCCCGGCTCCGTCGACCGCTGACGGCGGCGGACGGACAGGCCGGGGAAGCGCACCACCCCGGTGACTACGCTCGGTCCCATGCAGAGTCGCACCCTCGGCCGTACCGGCCGCACCGTGTCCGTCGTCGGCCTCGGCACCTGGCAGTTCGGCGGTGACTGGGGCCCCGTCAGCGAGCAGGACGCGAACGCCGTGATGGACGCCGCCGTCGAGGCCGGCACCACGCTCTTCGACACCGCCGACGTGTACGGCGACGGCCGGAGCGAGCAGCTCATCGGGGCGTGGCGGCAGGCGAACCCGGACGTCCCGCTCACGGTCACGACGAAGATGGGCCGCCGAGCCGACCAGGTCCCGTCGAACTACGTCGCCGCGAACTTCCGCGAGTGGGTGGACCGGTCCCGGCGGAACCTGCAGCAGGACACGCTCGACCTCGTCCAGCTGCACTGCCCGCCGACGCCGGTCTTCGAGGACGACGCCGTGTACGACGCGCTCGACGCGCTCGTCGCCGACGGATCGGTCGCCGCCTACGGCGTCTCCGTCGAGACCGCCGACCAGGCGCTCACCGCGATCGCCCGCCCGCACGTCGCGAGCGTGCAGGTCATCCTCAACGCCTTCCGCCTCAAGCCGCTGGACCGCGTGCTGCCGGCCGCACGGGAGGCGGGGGTCGGCATCCTCGCGCGCGTCCCGCTGGCATCGGGGCTGCTCTCCGGCAAGTACACGACCGACACCACGTTCAGCGAGGGCGACCACCGCAACTACAACCGGCACGGCGAGGCCTTCGACCAGGGCGAGACCTTCAGCGGCGTCGACTTCGAGGACGGCGTGCAGGCGGCACAGGCCTTCGCGGCTGCGCTCCCCGAGGGGGTCTCGGTGCCGCAGGCAGCCCTCGCGTGGATCGTCGCGCAGGACGGCGTGACCGCGGCGATCCCGGGCGCCCGCAACCCGGAGCAGGCCCGATCGAACGCCGGGGCCGCCGACCTCGTCGACGGCGGTGCGCTCGACGGCAGCCCACTCGACCTCGGCGCGCTCGACGCCACCGTGCACGAGCTCTACGACCGGTGGTTCCGGGCCACGGTGCACGACAAGTGGTGAGCGCCCGACCGCCGCGCAGCGCGCGCACGACGGCACCACGCGGTGTCGTCGTGACGCTCGTCGCGGCGGTGGCGGTCGTCCTGCTCGCCCTCTGCACGGCGCCCGCGACGGGGACGACCCGCACCGCGCCTCCCTGGCCGGCGCCCACCGACCTCGAGACGCGGGCCGAGGCGGCGGGGCTGCGGAACGTCTGGGGCGAGCCGCTGGCGGAGCACGTGCACACCCACCTGACGGTGCTCGACGGTGCGACCCCGGTCACGGTCCCCGGTGACGTCGGCCACTCGGCACGCGAGCACTTCGCCGCCGAGCTGCACACGCACGACACCTCGGGCATCCTGCACGTCGAGTCGCCCACTCGGCAGACGTTCACCCTCGGGCAGTTCTTCGACGAGTGGGACGTCTCGCTCGGCGCCGGCCACGTCGGTGGGCTGCGAGGCGAGCTGACCGTGTGGGTGGACGGCCACCGGTACCTCGGCAACCCGCGGTCGATCGAGCTGACGGACCGCCGGCAGGTCGTGCTCGCGGTGACGACGGTCGGCGAGGTCGCGCACCGGCCGGCCCCGTTCGACTGGCCGCCGCAGTACCGCTGACGGACTCAGTACCGCTGAACGGCGTCCCCGCCTCCCCGTACGCTGCCTGCATGACGACGATCCGGACCGGCACGGACCTCGCGGCGGTCGACGACGTCGTCGCGGCCGTCGCCGCCCACGGCGAGCGGTACCTGTCCCGCGTGTTCACCCCGCGGGAGCGCGCCGACGTCGGGGACGACCCCGAGCGGCTCGCCGCGCGCTTCGCCGGCAAGGAGGCCGTGCTCAAGCTCCTGCGTCCAGGGCGCGACCAGGCGGTGCCGCTGACCGACGTCGCGGTCGTGCTCGACGTGTCCGGCGCTCCGCTCGTCGAGCTGTCCGGACGGGCCGCCGAGCTGGCCGCGGCGATCGGTTGCGGTCCCGTCGCGGTGTCGTTGTCCCACGAACGGGGGCTGGCGATCGCCACCGCCGTGGCCATGTCCGAGCGCTGAACGCCGCCGCGACGGTTCTTGCGGCCCGCGTGCGGGTTCGCGCACCCGCACGGCGGTTTTCCGGGCCGCCGCGCTCCTTATGGTTGCCCACATGCACCACGAACCGACCTCCGCAGCGACCGCCGTCGCACTCGCCGCCCCGATCGCCGAGCAGGCGGTCCGCCGTGCCCTCGCCGCCCACGGACGCCTCAGCGTCGACGCGTCCACCGTGGCAGCCATCGCCGACCTCTACGCCCTCGGCCTGACCTCGCACGCGTCCGTCACCGTGATGCTCGCGGTCGAGGACGAGCTCGACGTCGAGTTCCCCGAGTCCGCGCTGCACCGCTCGACCTTCGCCACGATCGAGTCCATCACGGCTGCCGCCGAGGCCGCCGCGTGACCGCCCCGGTCACCACCGACGAGGCGGACGCCCGACCCCTCCCCCGAGCCGGAGCCGGAGCCGGAGCCGCACACGCGACCGGATCCGGACACGGCCCCGCCACCGTCGCCGACACCACGGCGAGCGCCGACCGCTTCGCCGCGCCCGCCGCCCTGGTCGCCGAGGTCGCCGCCCGGTTCGCCGAGGAGGTCGACCGCGACGCTCGTCCCCCGCGCGAGGCCATCGCCGCGATGCGGGAGCACGGCCTCCTCGCCGCAGCGGTGCCGGTGGCCCTCGGCGGTGCCGGTGCCTCGCTCGCCGAGCTCTCCGCGATCGCCACCACCCTCGGTCGCGCCTGCGCCGCCACCGGCATGGTGTTCGCGATGCACCACGGCCAGGCCATGGCGCTCTGGCGGCACGGCGGGGTCGGGCTCGGTGTCTCCGAGATGACCGAGGCCGTCCGCGGCGGTGCCCTCGTGGCGTCCTCCACCACGGAGAAGGGCATCGGCGGCGACGCCCGCCGCAGCACCTGCGCGGTCGAGGTGTCGTCCTCGGGTCGGATCCACCTGCGCAAGGACGCGCCGGTGATCTCGTACGCGACCGAGGCGGACGCCGTGTTCGTCACCGCCCGGCGCGACCCCGACGCGGCCCCCTCCGACCAGCGGCTCGTGATCTGCCTGCCCGCCGAGACCACGCTGACGCAGACGTCCACGTGGGACACGCTCGGGCTCCGCGGCACGTGCAGCAACGGCTGGGTGCTCGAGGCCGACACCCACGAGGACCGTGTGCTCCGCGACGACTACGCCACCATCTCGGCGCAGACCGTCCTGCCGGTCTCGCACGTGCTGTGGGCGTCGGTGTGGCTCGGCATCGCCGCCGACGCCGCCGACCGCGCGCGCAGGACGGTTCGCCGGCAGGCACGCGCCGCGGTGGGGACGACCCCGCCCGGCGCACTCCGGCTCGCCGAGCTCCTCGTCGAGCTGCAGACGTTCGGCGATGCCGTCCGGCACGCCGCCGAGCGGTTCGACGCGGTCGCGGACGACCCGTCGGTGCTCGAGTCCACGTCGTACGCCCTGGCGGCGAACGCGCTGAAGATCAACGCGTCCGAGCAGGTCGTCGACATCGTGACCACGGCGATGCGGATCATCGGGATCGCGGGCTTCGCGGCCAGCGGCCCGGCGAGCGTCGCCCGTCACCTCCGGGACGCCCACGGTGCCGCCGTCATGGTGAGCAACGACCGTCTCCTCCAGAACGACGCAGTACTGGCCCTCACGAGCGGAGCGATCCTGTGACCATCACCGACCCCACCACCACGACCACCGAGGGCGACAGCGCCGCCGCCCTCGCCGCCGCGCGCGCCGACCTCCGCGGTCGCCTGCTCGCCGACGGCGTGCTCATCGACCTCGGGTCCCCCGGCCTCTACGGCCGCACCGGCGTCTTCGAGCGCGTGTACGCGGCGGTCGACGCCGCGGCCGTCCGGAGCCAGGCCGACCTCGACGCCGAGGTCCTGCGCTTCCCGCCCGTCGAGCCCCTGGCCGCGTTCGAGCGGACCGACTACATCGCGTCCTTCCCGGACCTCGCCGCGTCGATCTCCGGGTTCACCGGTGACGACCGCACCCACCGCGCCCTGCTCGCGGCCCGGGAGCGCGGCGAGCGCTGGGAGACCTTCCTGCAGCCCGCCGACCTCATGCTCACGCCGGCGGTCTGCCACCCCGTGTACGGCCTGGTCGGCGACACCGTCCCCGAGGGGGGTCGCACCTTCGACATCGTCGGCGACTCCTTCCGCCGCGAGCCCTCCCTCGACCCGATGCGGCTGCAGGCGTTCCACATGCACGAGTTCGTGCACATCGGCACCCCGGCGTCGGCGAAGACGCACCGCGACGGCCGGATCCCGGGCATGCGCGCCCTGCTCGAGTCGTTCGGGCTCGCGATCGAGGTCGTGCCCGCGAACGACCCCTTCTTCGGTCGCGTCGGCCAGATGCTCGCGCGCAACCAGGTCGAGCAGGCGCTCAAGTTCGAGTTCGTCACCCCCGTGTACGGCCCGGACCACGACGCGACGGCGATCTCGTCGGCGAACCTGCACGAGGACCACTTCGGCACCTCCTTCGGACTGCGCACCGCGGACGGCGGGGTCGCCCACAGCGCCTGCATCGCCTTCGGCCTCGAGCGGATCACGATCGCACTCTTCGCGGCGCACGGCACCGACCCCGACCGCTGGACGTCCGACGTCCGTGCGGCGCTGGCGCTGTGAGCACCCACCACGGCTGGTCCGGCGCACCGGCGCTGCGCGTCGCCGTCCAGCTCCCGCGGTCGGCGCGCGCCGGCGTCGTGCTCTGCCCGCCGCTCGGGCAGGAGGGCGTGATCGCCTACCGCACGCTGCGCCTGCTGGCGGACCGCCTGGAGGCCCGTGGCGTGGCCTCGGTGCGCTACGACCCGTCCGGACGTGGGGACGCCGCCGACGACGACGCGCCCGACGCGCAGGTCCGGTCGGCACGGCACGCCGCGGCGCTCCTGCGTCGCTCCGGCGTCGACCGCGTGGCGTTCGTCGGGCTCGCGTCGGCCGCGCTCGTCGCCGCGGCGGCGGCCGACGACGAGGACGCCCTCGTCGTCTGGGACGCCCCGGCGTCGGGCCGCGCGTGGCTGCGCGGCCAGCGGGCGCTCGCCGCGATCACCATCGGCGCGGACCGCGTGGTCGACGGCGTCGAGTCCCTGGTCGGCATCGACCTCCCACCGGCCGAGCTCGCCGTCCTCGGCGCGCTCGGATTCGCGCCGCGGTCGGGTCCCACGGTCGCCGTCGTCCGACCCGGTGCCGCGGCCCCGCGGGCGCTCGGCGCCGCCGAGGTGCTCGAGGTGCCCGGGACCGCCGAGCTCCTCGACGGCACGAGCATCGACGCCCGGATCCCGGAGGCCGCGGTCGACCGGATCGCCGCCCGCCTGGACGAGTGGGCGCCCGTGTCCGCCGCCCCGACGGTGCCGCCGGCGCTCGTCGAGGTCCTCGACGTCGACGAGCGCGTCTCCGAGCGGATGGTCCGCATCGGCCCGAACGGGCTCTTCGCCATCGAGACCGTCTCGTCGGCGCAGGACGAGGACGCGCCCGTGGTGCTGCTGCACAACGGTGCCGCCGAGCACCGCACCGGCGCCGTGGACTACCAGGTCGCCCTCGCGCGCATCCTGGCCCGCGACGGTGCCCGCGTGGTGCGCGTCGACCGTCGGGGCACGGGCGAGAGCTCAGCGGTCCGGGCGGACGAGGACACCTTCCTGTTCGCGCAGGAGTGGGTCGACGACCAGCACACGGTCGTCGCCGAGCTGCGGATCCCGTCCGAACGGCTCGCGATCGTCGGCATGTGCGCCGGGGCGTGGATCGCCGGACGTGCGGTCGACGACAACCCGCGGCTCGTCGTGGAGATCAGCCCGAACGACTACCGCCGCACGCCCGCCGCGCCCGGCTCGTACGCGGAGTCCGCGCAGGCGGTGGCGGACGCCTCCCCGCTGCGCCGGGCGCTCCGCGGTCCGTACAACCGTCTCGTGCCCGCCCGGGTCCGTGATGCGATCGCCCGTCGGGGCTCGCTCGGCGGTGTCGTCGGACACCTGGCCCCGATCGTCGAGCACGGCACCGACGTGGTCGTCGTCGCCGCCCCCGAGGACATCGAGCGGTTCGAGCGCTACGGCGGTCGCCGCGCCGTCCGACGCTGGGGCGTGCGGGTCTCCGTCGTCGAGGTGCCGGACGGTGACCACGCGCTGTTCTCCCCCGCGATGCGCCGTGCCGTCGTGTCCGAGGTGCGCTCGCGGGTGGCCGCGACCTTCCCCACACGGGTGCCGGTGGGCTGAGCGTCGCGGGTGCCCTGGGCGTTGGCTCCAGGCGCAGCGTCGCCGGCGCTCAGTCGGCCGTCGCCGTGAGGAACGCGGCGACGGCCACGGGTCGCTCGACGTGGGCGAAGTGCCCGCAGTCGTCGAGCACCGCGCTGCGCACGCCGGGCAGCAGCCGTCGCAGGTCGTCGAGGTCGGACGTCCGGGCGAACACGTCGTCGCGCCCCAGGACGGCCGCGACGGGACACCGGACGCTCCGCCAGCGGTCGACGTCGTAGCCGGCGGCGGCCCGGGCGGCGGCGGTGAACAGCGCGGGGCGGAACTCGTCGACGAAGGCGGCGAGCACGCTCCGGTCGAGTCGCCGCACGTGCGCGAACACCGGCGCCGCCACGAGCGGCAGCAGGCCGGTGCGTGCGATGCCCCGGAGCAGGCCGTGTGCCGCGCTGCCGGTCACGAGCAGCCCGGCGCGCAGCAGCGTGAACGCCGGGAGCGTCCGGAGCGCGCGCCACGGGTGCCGCGACGCACGGGCGGTCGCGGTGGTGGTGCCCGAGACGAGCCCCAGGGACCGGACGCGCCGCGGGGCGACGACGGCCAGGTGCAGGCCGACGAAGGCACCCATCGAGTGGCCGACGACGTCGACGCTCGGGAGCCCGAGCGCGTCGAGCACGGCGACCAGCACACGTGCGCCGTCGTCGACGGTGAACGGCGTGCCGGGCGCCGGGGACGAGCCCCAGCCCGGCAGGTCGACGAGCACGAGCCCGCGGGCGCCGAGGCCGTCGGTGGCGGCGAGGAACGGCGTCCACGTGGTCCACGAGCCGGCGACGCCGTGCAGCAGGAGGACGGGGTCCGGCCCGGCGCGGTGGTGCACGACGACCCGGCCGACGGCCGTCGCGACCGTGGTCACGGTCAGCGACCACCTGCCGGCATCGTCCGTCACCGGCCAGGGTGCGTACGCACGGGTGGCGACGGTCTGCCGGACGGGTGCGGTGTCGGTACCGTCCACCGGGCCTCCCGTCCGTGCTCGCGGGCGCGGCTGCGCCCACCGCTCCTTCGGAGCCGGCGGCGGCGTGGAGGGGCCCGTCAGCCGACCGGGACGGGCGCGGTGCACGCCGCGAGGCGGTCGAGCGCCTCGCGGTACTCGGCCACGTCGCGCTGCAGGCCGGGCTCGGTGATGATCGAGGCCTTGATGCGGCCCTGCACGTCGATCACGAAGGTCGCGCGGGTGGCGAAGCCCTTCTTGTCGAGGAACACGCCGTACTCCTTCGACACCGCGCCGTGCGGCCAGAAGTCGGCGAGCAGCTCGAAGTCGTACCCGTGGGTGTCGGCGAAGGACCGCAGCGTCGCCTTGGAGTCGACCGAGATGCCGATGAGCTCCACGCGCTGGTCCTGGAACATCGCGATGTTGTCCTGCAGGGTGCAGAGCTCGTTCGTGCACCCCGACGAGAACGCGAGCGGGAAGAAGACGAGGGCGACCGGGCGGACGCCGCGGAAGTCGCTGAGGCGGACGTGCTCACCGAACTGGTTCGGGAGTTCGAAGTCCGGCGCGAGGGAGCCGATCTCCAGTGCCATCGGTGCGTTGCTTCTTCCTCGGGCGTGGGAGGTGCCCGTGTCACGTGCACACCCGCGGGTCACGCGTGCACGATCGGCCATCGTACGCCGCTGCCACCCGAACGCAAGTACCACCGGCGCACGGCACCATCAGCCAGCGGGTCGGTCGTGGGGCCTAAGGTGGTGTGGGCCCCAACCGGTCGTGACCCGACCACCGGTGGCCCCCATGTCCACCACCACGAGAACGAACGAGGTCAAGGGTGACGGTGAACGACCAGGACCCGCGCAGCACCGCAGGGACCGACCAGGACCCGGAGGAGACCGCAGAGTGGCGTGAGTCGCTCGACGGACTCGTCGCGACGCACGGCCACCAGCGGGCGCGCGAGATCATGCAGAGCCTGCTGAAGCGCTCGAACGAGCTGCACCTCGGCGTGCCGATGGTCCCGACGACCGACTACGTCAACACGATCGCGCCCGAGGACGAGCCGGAGTTCCCCGGTGACGAGGAACTCGAGCGCCGCTACCGCCGGTGGATCCGCTGGAACGCCGCGATCACGGTGCACCGCGCCCAGCGCCCCGGTGTCTCGGTCGGCGGCCACATCTCGACCTACGCGTCGAGCGCCGCGATGTACGAGGTCGGCTACAACCACTTCTTCCGCGCGCAGGACCACCCGTCCGGTGGCGACCAGGTGTTCTTCCAGGGCCACGCCTCCCCCGGCATGTACGCCCGCGCCTACATGGAGGGACGCCTCAGCGAGGACCAGCTCGACGGCTTCCGCCAGGAGCAGTCGCATGCCGGCGGCGGGCTGTCGTCGTACCCGCACCCGCGCCTGATGCCGCACTTCTGGCAGTTCCCGACCGTGTCGATGGGCATCGGCCCGATCAACGCGATCTACCAGGCGCAGCAGGCCAAGTACCTGACGAACCGCGGGATCAAGGACGCCGGCGACCAGCAGGTCTGGGCGTTCCTCGGCGACGGCGAGATGGACGAGGTCGAGTCGCGCGGGCAGCTGCAGGTCGCGGCGAACGACGGGCTCGACAACCTGAACTTCGTCATCAACTGCAACCTCCAGCGCCTCGACGGCCCGGTCCGCGGCAACGGCAAGATCATCCAGGAGCTCGAGGCGTTCTTCCGCGGCGCGGGCTGGAACGTCATCAAGGTCGTCTGGGGCCGCGAGTGGGACGACCTGCTCGCCCGCGACACCGACGGCGCGCTCCTCAACCTGATGAACGCCACGCCGGACGGCGACTACCAGACGTACAAGGCCGAGAACGGCGCCTACGTCCGCGAGAACTTCTTCGGGCGCGACCCGAAGGCGCTCCAGCTCGTCGAGGGCTACTCGGACGACCAGATCTGGAACCTCAAGCGCGGTGGCCACGACTACCGCAAGGTCTACGCCGCGTTCAAGGCCGCGACCGAGCACAAGGGCCAGCCGACCGTCATCCTCGCGAAGACGGTCAAGGGCTACGGCCTCGGTCCGAGCTTCGAGGGCCGCAACGCGACCCACCAGATGAAGAAGCTCACGCTCGACAACCTCAAGCAGTTCCGCGACGAGATGCGCATCCCGGTCTCCGACGCCCAGCTCGACGAGAACCCCTACACGCCGCCGTACTACCACCCGGGCAACGACGACGAGGCGATCCAGTACATGCACGAGCGCCGCCGCGCGCTCGGCGGGTACGTGCCGGAACGCCGGACGAAGTACACGCAGTTCACGCTGCCGGACGAGTCCAAGTACCAGGTCGTCAAGAAGGGCTCTGGCAAGCAGGAGGTCGCCACGACGATGGCGTTCGCCCGCCTGCTGAAGGACCTGCTCCGCTCGCCGGACTTCGGCGACCGCGTGGTGCCGATCATCCCGGACGAGGCGCGCACGTTCGGCATGGACGCGTACTTCCCGACCGCGAAGATCTACAACCCGAACGGCCAGCACTACACGTCGGTCGACCGCGAGCTCCTCCTGGCGTACAAGGAGAGCCCGCAGGGCCAGATCGTCCACGTCGGCATCAACGAGGCGGGCGCCCTCGCGGCGTTCACCGCCATCGGCACCTCGTACTCGACGCAGGGCGAGCCGCTCATCCCGGTCTACGTCTTCTACTCGATGTTCGGCTTCCAGCGCACCGGCGACGCCATCTGGGCGGCGGGCGACCAGATGGCCCGTGGCTTCATGATCGGCGCCACGGCCGGCCGCACCACGCTGACCGGCGAGGGCCTGCAGCACGCCGACGGCCACTCGCCGCTCCTCGCGGCGACGAACCCGGCGGTCGTGGCGTACGACCCGGCCTTCGGCTACGAGATCGGGCACATCGTCAAGTCCGGCCTCGACCGCATGTACGGCACGAACGAGGACGGCTCGCCGGCGCACAGCGACCCGAACGTCATGTACTACCTCACGGTCTACAACGAGCCGCTCGTGCAGCCGGCCGAGCCCGAGGGCGTGGACGTCGAGGGCATCGTCAAGGGCATGTACCTGCTCCAGCCGAGCGAGCACGACGGCCCGAAGGCCCAGCTGCTCGCGTCCGGCGTCGCGGTGCCGTGGATCCTCGAGGCGCAGCAGCTCCTCGCCGAGGACTGGGGCGTGTCCGCCGACGTCTGGAGCGTCACGAGCTGGGGTGAGCTGTACCGCGACGGTCTCGACGCGGAGCAGCAGGCGTTCCTCGAGCCCAACGAGCAGCCGCGCACCCCGTACGTCACCGAGCGCCTGCTCGGGACCGAGGGCCCGGTCGTGGCGGTGAGCGACTTCATGCACGCCGTGCAGGAGCAGATCCGCCCGTTCGTGCCGACCGACTACGCCACGCTCGGCGCCGACGGCTTCGGCTTCTCGGACACCCGCCCGGCGGCCCGCCGCTTCTTCCACATCGACGGCCCCTCGGTCGTCGTGCGGACGCTGCAGCAGCTCGCAAAGCAGGGCAAGGTCGACCACGCCGTGGTCCAGCAGGCGATCGACAAGTACCGCCTGCACGACGTCAACGCCGGCACCACCGGCAGCGCGGGCGGCGAGAGCTGATCTGCGCGTGAGCACACCCCGCACCGACCCTGCCGTGGGCCGGGAGAACGACCGCGAACGCGCGCTCTCCTGGCTCCGGCAGGTGTCGGGCGAACTCTCGACCGCCACCATCAAGCGGCTCGAGGACACCCTGCCCTGGTACAGCGAGATGCCGCCGGGGCGCCGCTCCGCCGTCGGGCTCGTCGCCCAGGCGGGCATCACCTCGTTCATCTCGTGGCTCGAGGGCAGCGCCTCCACCCCGTGGATCGCGGCCGCCGACGTCTTCGGCTCGGCGCCCCGTGAACTCCTGCGCTCGGTGAGCCTGCAGCAGACGCTGCAGCTCATCCGGGTCGTCGTGACCGTGGTGGAGGAACGCGCCAAGGACGACGAGATGCTGCAGGAGGCGATCCTCAAGTACTCGCGGGACATCGCCTTCGCCGCGGCCGACGTGTACGCCCGCGCCGCCGAGGCACGCGGGCTGTGGGACGCGCGGCTCGAGGCGCTCGTGGTCGACTCGATCCTCTCGGGCGAGTACGACGACGAGCTGCCCTCCCGCATCGCCGCGCTCGGCTGGCACGGCCACGGCGAGGTCGCGGTGCTCGTGGGGAACGCCCCGCGGCAGCTCGAGGTCGACCAGATCCGCCGGACCGCACGGCACATGGACGCCGACGTGCTCGTCGGCGTGCAGGGCTCCCGACTCGTGGTCGTCATCGGGCGCGCGACGCCGCGTGACGACGTGCCCGAGGGCGAGGAACCCGTCTCGTTCACCGCGATCGCGCAGGCCCTCGAACCGTCCTTCGGCGAGGGCCACCTGGTGCTCGGCAACGAGGTCCCCGGGGTCGTCGACGCCTCCACCAGCGCGAAGGGCGCCCTCGCCGGGTTCGCCGTGGCGCGGGCCTGGCGCGGTGCCCCCCGTCCGGCGCTGGCCGACGACCTGCTGCCGGAACGCGCACTGGCCGGCGACCCGCTCGCCCGGTCGGCCCTCGTGCAGCGCATCTACGTGCCGCTCAAGGACCAGTCGACGGAGCTCCTCCAGACGCTCTGGTGCTACCTCGACACCGGGCGGTCCCTCGAGGCGACCGCACGGGAGCTCTTCGTGCACCCGAACACGGTCCGCTACCGCCTGCGCCGGGTCGCCGACGTGATCGGGTGGGACGCCACGCACGCACGGGACGCCCTGATCGTGCAGTCGGCGCTCATCCTCGGCGCGATGTCGGAGTCGAGCGCCGGACGCCGGCGCCTGCCCAACCGCCGCTGATCGCGCCGTCCGCGCCGCCCCCGCCGATCCGCGCCGGTGGGGATCGCACAACGACTCCGCCGCATCTGTGTGGGATGTCCACACGGGTGCGGAGCGTGTCGACGGGAAGGATTGACCGGTGATCGTCGTCGTCGCGCCCGGACAGGGCTCCCAGACCCCCGGCTTCCTCGCCCCCTGGCTCGAGGACTCCGCCGTCCGTGACCGCGTCGGAGCGTGGTCCGAGGCGATCGGCGTCGACCTCGCGCACCACGGCACCGAGTCGGACGCCGACACCATCAAGGACACGGCGCTCGCACAGCCGCTCATCGTCGCCGCCGGCCTCGTGACCGCGGACGCCCTGCTCGCCGACGGTCGCCGCGACCTCGTCGGCGGTGTCGCCGGCCACTCGGTCGGCGAGTTCACGGCCGCTGGCGTCGCCGGCGTCCTCGAGCCCACCGACGCCGTGTCGCTCGTCGCCGCCCGCGGCCGCGCGATGGCCGACGCCGCGGCGCTCGAGCCGACCTCGATGGCCGCCGTCCTCGGTGGGGACCCCGACGCGGTCGCCGAGGCCCTCGCGCAGCACGGCCTCGTGCCGGCGAACCACAACGGCGGCGGGCAGACCGTCGTCGCCGGCCCCGCCGACGGCATCGCCGCCCTCGCCGCCGAGCCACCCGCGAAGGCGCGGGTGATCCCGCTCGCGGTCGCCGGCGCCTTCCACACGCGCTTCATGGCGCCCGCGGTCGACCGGGTCGCCCCCGTCGCCGCCGCCACCGCCGCGCAGGACCCCACGCTGCCGATCTGGACCAACGCCGACGGCTCTCGCGTGGACGACGGCCGCCGCTTCGTCGACCTCATGGTCCGTCAGATCGCCAACCCCGTGCACTGGGACGCCGTGATGAAGTCGTTCGCGGCCGCCGGCGTCACCGGCATCATCGAGCTCGCGCCGGCCGGCGCCCTCGTCGGCCTCGCCAAGCGCGGCCTGCGCGGGACGCCCTCCGTCGCCATCAAGACCCCCGACGACCTGCCCGCAGCGATCGAGCTGCTGCAGCGCGACGGCGAGACCGCAGGCCAGGAAGCAGACGCACCCGCATGACCGACAGCACCACCCCGACCACCGCAGCCGACGGGGCGGCGACGAGCCGCGCCTCCCGGCCGATGCTCCAGCAGCGTCGCGGCCACGAGTTCACCCGCATCCTGGCGTTCGGCGCCGCCCGCGGCGAGAACGTCGTGCCGAACGACGACCTCGTCGGGCCGATCGACTCGTCCGACGAGTGGATCCGGCAGCGGACCGGCATCGTCACGCGCAAGCGCGCCGGTGCCGACGTCGAAGCCGTCGACCTCGCCGAGGCCGCCGCGCTCGAGGCGATCGAGAAGGCCGGCATCACGCCCGACCAGATCGGCGTCGTCCTCGTCAGCACCGTGACCCACACCGTCGCGACCCCGTCGATGGCCTCGCTCCTGGCCGAGCGGATCGGCGCGACGCCTGCCGCCGCGTACGACGTCAGCGCCGCGTGCGCCGGCTACGCCTACGGCATCGCCCAGGCCGACTCGTTCATCAAGTCCGGGCTCGCCGACCACGTGCTGGTCGTCGGCGCCGAGAAGCTGAGCGACGTCGTCGACCCGACCGACCGGTCGATCTCGTTCCTGCTCGGCGACGGTGCGGGTGCCGCGGTGGTCGGCCCGAGCGACTTCCCGGGCATCGCCCCGACGATCTGGGGCTCGGACGGCTCGAAGTGGGACGCGATCGGCATGACCGCGACCTACAACGAGTGGGCGGCCGGCGCCCCGCGCCCCACCATGCGTCAGGCCGGGCAGACGGTCTTCCGCTGGGCAGTGTGGGAGATGGTGAAGGTCGCCCGGGAGGCCCTGGAGACCGCGGGCGTCCGTCCGGAGGACCTCGCCGCCTTCGTGCCGCACCAGGCGAACATCCGCATCATCGACGAGTTCGCCAAGCAACTCGGCCTCCCCGACACGGTGACGATCGCCCGCGACATCACCACGACGGGCAACACGTCCGCCGCGAGCATCCCGCTCGCCACGCACCGGCTGCTCGAGGAGCACCCGGAGCTGTCCGGCGGCCTCGCGCTGCAGATCGGCTTCGGCGCCGGTCTCGTGTTCGGCGCGCAGGTCGTCGTCCTCCCCTAGTCCCCCGCGCCTTCCGGGCGCGGGCGGTGCCCGTGCCCTAGGCTGGTCCACGGTCAAACGACACCCCCCTCAAGGAGAACACCCATGGCCCTGTCCAACGAAGAAGTCCTCGCCGGCCTGGCCGAGCTGATCAACGACGAGACCGGCATCGCGACCGACACCGTCGCCGCCGACAAGTCGTTCACCGACGACCTCGACATCGACTCCATCTCGATGATGACCATCGTCGTGAACGCCGAGGAGAAGTTCGACGTGAAGATCCCGGACGAAGAGGTCAAGAACCTCAAGACCGTGGGCGACGCCGTCGACTACATCACCAAGGCCCAGGCCTGACGCGAGCTTCCTGAGCGCCGCGGCCGCGGACACCCCGCGGTCCGCGGCGCTCGTCTCGTTCACCCCAGCGGTCGCGCGCCGACCCGCGCTCGACCGAACGGACGGGCGTCCACCGGCGCCCGGCCAGTCCACACGAAAGAACACGTCGTTCCATGACCAACAAGACCGTCGTCGTCACCGGGATCGGTGCGATCACACCCCTCGCCGCGACCGCCCCGGAGACGTGGGAGGCGCTGCTCGCCGGGAAGTCCGGCATCACCCGCATCGGGGACGAGCGCTACGCCGACCTCGAGATCCCCGTCGAGTTCGCCGGCCAGGCGCGCCGCTTCCTCACCGACCAGCTGACGCGCCCCGAGTCGAAGCGCCTCGACCCCTCGTCGCAGCTCTCGCTCGTGGCCGCGCGTGAGGCATGGGCCGACGCGGGCATCGACCCCGAGACCGTCGTCCCCGAGCGCCTCATCGTCGACTGGGCGACCGGCATCGGCGGCGTCAACACACTGCTCGACGCCTGGGACACCCTCCGCGAGAAGGGCCCGCGCCGCGTCCTGCCGATGACGGTCCCGATGCTCATGGCGAACGGCCCCGCCGCCGCCATCGAGATGGAGTTCGGCGCCCGTGGCGGTGCCCGCACGTACCTCTCCGCCTGCGCCTCGTCCACCGAGTCGCTGGCCGAGGCCTACCGCCACGTCGCGAACGGCGAGGCGGACATCGTCATCGCCGGTGGTGCGGAGGCCGCGCTGCACCCGCTGCCCCTCGCCGCGTTCGCGTCCATGCAGGCGCTCTCGCGTCGCAACGACTCCCCCGAGACCGCCTCGCGCCCGTACGACGTGACGCGTGACGGCTTCGTCCTCGGAGACGGCGCCGCGGCGCTCATCCTCGAGTCGAAGGAGCACGCCGAGGCGCGCGGCGCGAAGATCTACGCCGAGGTCGCCGGGTCCGGCATCACCTCGGACGCGTTCCACATCACCGCGCCGGACCCGGAGGGCAGCGCCGCCGCCCGTGCGGTCATCACGGCCCTCGAGCACGCCGGTGCCGCCCGCGAGGACGTCATCCACGTCAACGCGCACGCCACGTCGACCCCGGTCGGTGACGTCGCGGAGTACCACGCGATGCGCCGGGTCTTCGGCGATCACCTCGACGACATCGTCGTGTCCGCCACGAAGGCGTCGACCGGGCACCTGCTCGGTGGCGCCGGCGCGATCGAGGCCGTGTTCACCGTCCTCGCCCTGCACGAGCGCGTCGCCCCGCCGACGATCAACCTCACCCAGCAGGACCCGGAGATCGTCATGGACGTCGCGACCGCGCCGCGCGAGCTGCCCGCGGGCGACCTGCTCGCCGTGAGCAACTCGTTCGGCTTCGGCGGACACAACGCCGTGGTGGCGTTCCGCACGGCCTGATCACGTCCGCGGTCCGTCCGCGACGGCCGGGAGGCCCGTCCTGCGTCCGCAGGGCGGGCCTCGGTCGTCGCGTGGCCGGCTCGGGCGCTGGAGGGGACGCCCGAGTCTCGCCGTGTGCGACACCGCTCGTGCTGCTGCGCCCGAGGAGTGTCGCGCAGACCGAGTCTCGCGGCGGCACCGCGGACCGCGGTCGGCAGACGGCGCGTCAGCCGACGCGGTGGAGCCAGACGACGGGGTTGCCCTCGGCCGCGTGACGGAACGGCTCGAGCTCGTCGTCCCACGCCTGGCCGAGCGCCAGCCGGAGTTCACGGTGCAGCTCGAGGGCGTTGCTGCCCGCGACCTCCATCGCGTAGCGGACCCGGTCCTCGGGCACGACCATGTTGCCGGACACGTCCGTCTGCGCGAAGAACACGCCGAGGTCCGGCGTGTGCATCCAGCGACCACCGTCGGATCCCTCGGTGGGTTCCTCGGTCACCTCGTACCGGAGGTGCTCCCACCCGCGCAGGGCAGAGGCGATCGCCGCACCGGTGCCGACCTGCCCCGTCCAGGTGAACTCGGTCCGACGGGAACCGTCGAGCGCGGGCTGGTCGAGCCACGAGAAGTTCACGGCACGGCTCATCGCGCGACCGGCCGCCCATTCGACGTGCGGGCAGAGCGCGCGTGGTGAGGAGTGCACGTAGAGCACTCCTGTCGTCGTTCCGTTCACGATTCCTCCGCTTCGTCAGGTGCGACTTCCCCATCGACCTGTGGTGCGGAGTCCCGGTACGGAACTTCGGTATCTGATTGTGATGTCCTCGCGGACACGCCCATTATGCAGCGTCCGGGCTGGGAGCGCCACACCCGGGCGACGAGCGGGATCCGGCTCAGTGCGGGACCGGTCAGTGCAGGACGGACCCCGACGCGTCGACGGGGTGCCGCTCCCCCGCGGTGAGTGCCACCGGCAGGCGGTTCTCCTCGGGCGGGACGGGGCAGGCGTACTGGTACGAGAAGGCGCAGGGCGGCAGGACCAGGCGCTCCCAGTCGAGCGTCACGTCGTACCGACCGGAGTCGGCGGACCGGTCGGGCTGCTCGGGCCGGTCGGGCTGCGCAGACCGATCGTGCTGCGCAGACCGATCGGGCTGCTCGGGGTCGTCGAGGTACAGGAAGCGTCCCATCGAGTACGAGCTCCCGGCGTCGTCCTCGGGCAGCGTGCTCGTCGTGTCCTGCACGATGAGCTGCAGCCGGCGTCGGCCGTGGAACGGCGCAGACCGGACCGCCGTCATGCGCACCGTCGTCCCGTCGATGGTGGTCTCGATCGTGCCCGCGACCGGCAGCGGGTCGCCGGCGGCGTCGGTGAGGTGACCGGGTGCCTCCCGGCCGGACCAGGGTTCGTACCGCCCGCGCGTGACCCAGCCGCCCGGCCGGGCCGCGAAGCGGTCGATGCGGGCGAAGCGGGCGACCGCGTCGGAGGCTGGGTCCCAGACCCGCAGGGTGGTGCCGTGCACCGTCCCGGCGAGGCCGTCGCGGAACACGACCGTCGACGGCACCACCGCGGTGTCACCGGCGACGAGGACCGTCCCGTCCACCGGGTCCCCGTCGACGACGACGCCGTCGCCGATCGCGGCCGTCACGGCGAGGCCACCGACCGCCGGGGCCCACGTCCCGGCGACCGGCCACACCGGCTGCGGTCGGTCGACCGCCTGCGCGTTGACGAGCGCGAGGGGTCCGCGAGCGCTGCGGGCCCAGGCGTCCCGGGCGGCGACGTGCTCGCCGAGGGTCTCGGTCACGCCTGCTCCTGTCGGGGGTAGATGACCTTCTGCACGATGATGATCGCCGAGGCGGCTGCCGGCACCGCGACGAGGGCGCCGAGCACGCCGCCGATCGTCCCGCCCGCGACGGCCGCGATCACCACGAGGGCTCCGGGCACCTGCACGGCGCGCGACATGATGCGCGGGGAGATGACGTACGCCTCGACCTGCATGTACACGAGGTAGTAGATCGCTGCGGCCAGGGCCGTCGCCGGCGAGGCGAACAGGCAGAGCAGCGAGATCACGGCCGCTGCGGCCACCGTGCCGACGAGCGGGATGAGCGAGCCGAGGAACGCGAAGGTCGCCAGCAGCACCGGCAACGGCGCGCCGATGACGAGCAGGAAGACCAGGCTGAGGATGCCGTTGATGAGCGCCTGGCTGATCTGCCCGACGACGTAGCGGCCCACGGCCTGGGTGATCTGCTCGCTGACGTCGACGAAGTTCTGCCGGCGCGACGCCGGGACGAAGCGGTAGGTCATCGACTTCAGGCCTCGCATCGACGCCAGGAAGTACAGCATCAGGATGATGACGATGACGGCGCCGGTCAGGCCGGACAGGATGCCGCTGCCCACCGCCAGGATGCCGCCACCGAGGCTGAGCAGGTTGCCCGGGTCCTCGACGAAGGACTGCAGCGACTCCAGGGAGTGGTTGATGTCGAACGACCCGGCGAACTGTCGCGACAGGTCCTGCACCCAGTCCTGCCGCGAGATGTCCTGCACGATCTCGGGGAAGTTCTGGATCAGGTTCGTCGCCTGCTGGATGAGGATCGGCACCACCGCGAACACCACGCCCACGAACGCCGCCAGGACGCCGACGACGACGATCGTGATCGCCGACCAGCGTGGGATGAAGCGCTCGAGGAACGAGACGAGCGGGTCGATGCCGAGCGACAGGAACAGTGCGACGCCGATGTAGACCAGCACCGTGCTGAGCTGGTGCACGATCGAGCCCGCGACCAGGGCGATGAGCACGCCGAGGGCGCCCATGAAGCCGATCCGGAAGGCGTTGACGCGCACGCCGGTGCCCGCGGACGTCGTCTCGAACACCACGTTCGGTGTCGGGCTGTGGTCGTCCGGGGCCGGGCCTTGCGCGGCCGGGGCGTTCCGTTTCCTGGGCAGGTGCACGTAGGGCGGGCGGGACTTGAACCCGCGATCGTTCGGTTATGAGCCGAGTGCCTTGACCAGCTTGGCTACCGCCCCTCGCCGGCGACCCTCAGGCCACCGGCTCCCCACGATACAGCGCCTCGAACGTCGCGAGCGTGCGGTTGATGTCGTGCGCCTCGATCATCGTCAGGCTGCGCGCGCGCATCGCCTCGTACTCCTCGTCCGGAGCGGTCAGCACCTGCGTCAGCTTCGCGGCGAGGTCGTGCACGTCGCCCGGACGGAACAGGTACCCGTTGCCGTCGATCAGGTGCGGCAGCGCCATCGAGTCCGCGGCGACGACGGGGAGCCCCGACGCCATCGCCTCGAGCGACGAGATGCTCTGCAGCTCGGCCGTCGACGGCATCGCGAAGACGGTGCCGTTCGTCAGGGCCCGACGCTTCTCCTCGTCGGAGACGAACCCGGCGAACCGCACGCGGTCCTCCAGCCCGAGCTCGCGCACCAGGGCGGTCAGCTTCGGGATCATCTCGCCGCCGCCGACGATCGTCACCGTCGCGTGCAGCTCGGCCGGCAGCAACGGCAGCGCCCGGATCAGCACGTCGAGGTTCTTCTCCGGGGCCACCCGGCCGACGAAGACGATGTCGTTGCCCGCAGGACGCCCGCTCCGCGCGGTGTACCGGGAGGCGTCGATGCCGCACGAGATCGCGAGGACCTGCTGCCCGGCGATCGCGTCGCGGAGGTAGTCGGCCGCGAGCACCGTCGGCGCGGTGACCGCGTCGGCGAGCCGGTAGGTCTTCGCGGCGTCCCGCCAGGCGAGCTTCAGGGCGACGGGCAGCGTGCGCGGCCCGAACGGCATGTAGTCGAGCAGGTTCTCCGGCATGAAGTGGTTCGTGCCGATGATCCGGATGCCCCGGGCGTGCGCCTCCTGCACGATGCCGCGACCGACGAGGAGGTGCGACTGGATGTGGACGACGTCGGGCCGCACCGCGTCCAGGATCGGTGCGGTCCGGGGGCGGATCGTCCACGGCCACACGAAGCGGAACCAGGCGTGCCACGGCCACTTGTGCGACTTCAGCCGGTGCACGGTGAGCGTGACGCCGCGGTGCTCCTCGTCGAAGCTGCCGTGGTGCGCGGTCGGCGCCGGGGCGACGACGTGCACCTCGTGCCCGCGTTCGGCGAGACCGACGGCCAGCTGCTCGGCGAAGGTCGCCGCGCCGTTCACGTCGGGCGGGAAGGTGTCCGCCGCGATGAGGACGCGGAGCGGTCGGGTTCCGCCGGTCGCACCCGTCGCGTGGGCGGTGGCGGTGGTGGCGTCCTCTGACACGGCTGGCATCGTCCTCTCGTGGGCGGTTGCTGGTCGGTCCTCGACGGTACCGCACGGTCCCGGCAGGCCGCGTCCGCCCCGCGGCGGGTCCCGCGGCCGCTCAGCTCCGGGTCTGCGGGTGGTGCTTGGCGAGCAGGAAGACGCCCGTGATGGCGATCACCGCGGCGACGAGGAACCCGAGGACGGCGATCCACGGCGCCCCTGCGGCCTCGCCGAGCACGATCACGCCGATGCCGACCGCGACGATCGGGTCGATCACCGTCAGCCCCGCGATGACCAGGTCCGCGGAGCCGCTCGAGTACGCGTTCTGCACGAAGTACCCGCCGAGTGCCGCGGCACCGATCACCCCGACGACCGCGATCGCGGTCAGCCAGTCGAAGGTCCCGCTGAGGAAGCGGTTGAGCACGACCTTGGCGAGCGTGGCGACGAAGCCGTAGAGCACACCGGCGCCGACGATGTAGTACAGCGCGCTGGCACGCTTCGCCGCGAAGCGGAAGGAGACCAGGACGACGACGAGGACCACCGCCAGGACCACCAGGATCGTGACGAGCTGCTGGCGGCTGATCGCGCTCTCGCGGCCGACGACCGCGGCGATGGCGACGAAGATGCCGACACCGACGATGCAGGTCCACACCGCGCGACGAGCCTGCTGCCCGAGGGGGACGCCCGTCGACCGCGACGAGAACCACGTCGTGATGACGAGCGCGACCGCGCCGAGGGGCTGCACGACGATGAGCGGCGCGTTCGTGATGCTGATGAGCTGCAGGACGACCGCGAGGCCGAGCATGAGCGTGCCGAGCACCCACCAGCCGCTCGTCAGCAGCCCGACGACGTGCCGGACCGAGAGCCCCTTCGACTGGCGACCGAGCCGCGCCTCGACCCGCTGCACCCCGCGGCTCTGGTACTGCGCACCGAGGGAGAGGAAGACGGCGCCGACGAGCGCGACCGGGATCATCAGGGCCTGGAACGGGGTCAGGTTGACCGCTTCCGGGATCGGCAGGTCCGTCGTCACGCGACGAGGCTACCGGTGCTGCCCGGATAACCTGGGTGAATGCCCGTCCTCCCCATCCGCATCACCGGTGAACCCGTCCTCCACGAGCGTGCCGCCGAGGTCACCGAGTTCGACGACGACCTGCGCTCGCTGGTCGACGACATGTTCGCGACCATGGACCTCGCGCCCGGCGTGGGACTGGCCGGGCCGCAGGTCGGCGTGGGCAAGCGGCTCTTCGTGTACTCGTGGACCGACGACGACGAGGTCCTGCACCGCGGCGTCGCGGTGAACCCGGTCCTCTGGACCAGCCCCCTCGTGCCCGAGTCGGTCGAGGAGCTCGACGAGGACGACGAGTCCGAGGGCTGCCTCTCGATCCCCGGGGAGCGCTTCCCGCTCCGCCGCGCCGAGGGCGTCCTCCTCCGCGCGGTCGACGCCGAGGGCACCCCGTTCGAGGTCGAGGCGCACGGGTGGCTCGCGCGCATCTTCCAGCACGAGTACGACCACCTCGACGGTGTCCTCTACGCCGACCGCCTGGTGCACCCGTACGCCAAGCAGGCGGTCAAGGCGGTCCGGAAGAGCAGCTGGGGCACGCCCGGCAAGTCCTGGCTCCCCGGGCGCGACCACCCCGAGGGCTGACGGCGCGCAGCCGCCGGACGGGAGGCGCGGCTCAGCCCCGGTAGGTCGCCAGCGCCCGGCGCAGGTGGTCGTGTTCCGGGTGTCCGGGGCAGTACTCGAGGAGCCCGGCCGCCAGGTGTGCCTGCTCGTCCGTGGTGACCGCCGTGTCCCACGGCGCGACACCGCGCTCCGCGCAGGTCGCCGCGAGCTCCCGCAGGTCGACGTGGTCGTCGGTGGCCCGGACGGCAGCCTGCTGCTGCGCCGACATCGAGGACCCCGTGATGGGCTTGGCGGTGCAGTCGGCCCGCTCCGCCTCCCACGCCGCGGCGTACGTCGTGAAGGTCTCCGTCACCTCACCGGCATCGGTCGAGCAGACGAACGCGAAGACGATCGGTGCGCTGCCGGAGGCCGAGACCTCGGCCTGGGTCGTGCCGTCGAGCGACTCCTCGGGCTCGGTCTGCCCCGTCGTGCACGCGCTCAGGCCCAGGGCGCCGAGGACGACGAGTCCCGCTGCGAGGGCTCGACGGGCGGTGATCACCTGTGAACGCTAACAGCTTCCGGCCGCGTCGCACCTGCGAAGGCCGGAAGCCGAGCCTCGGCTCCGCGGACGCCGCCGCAACGACCGAGGCCCCCACCGTGATCGGTGAGGGCCTCGTCTCCTGCTCCCCGAGTTGGACTCGAACCAACAACCTGCCGGTTAACAGCCGGCTGCTCTGCCAATTGAGCTATCGAGGATCACTGTCCGCTGGCGAATGTCGTGCGAACAACGGGTAACAGCATAGCAGCACCCCGAGCCCGGTCCGTGCATCCACCACGCATCCCGGGCGCGCCGTGTCCACCGCGGCCCGCACGGGGTCCGTCAGTAGCCGGCGCCCGGGTCCACGACCCCGACGAAGCCGTCGCCCGTCCCGGACAGGAACGCCCCGGTGTTCGTCCGCACCCGCTCGGCGAGGAGCGGCGCCACCATGTCCGGCGTGTCCGCCTGGTGCGGCGTGATGATCGCTCCGGGCTCGCTCCAGAGCGGGTGCCCGTCCGGCAGCGGCTCGGGGTCGGTCACGTCGAGTCCCGCTGCGGCGATCTGCCCCTCGCGGAGCGCGGTCACGAGCGCGTCGGTGTCGACCAGGCCGCCGCGCGCGATGTTCACGAGCCGTGCGGAGGACTTCATGATGCGGAACTGCTCCGCCCCGAACAGCTTCGACGTCCCCGCGGTCATCGCCGCGGCGACCACGACGACGTCGGCGTCCGGCAGCACGTCGTCGAGCGCGTCGGTCGTCACCGTGCGGTCGGCGCCCGGCACCGGGTCCGACGACCGGCGCACCACCGTCACGGACACCTCGAACGGCGCCACCAGTCGGATGTACTCGAGCGCGATGCCGCCCGCGCCGACCACGACGACGTTCCGCCCGTAGAGCGAGACCCCCTCGGGCTCGGTGGCCCACGACGTCGCCCGGGCCCGCTGCTGCAGCACCCGGAGGGTCCCGAGCGTCAGCGCGAGCGCGTGCTCGGCGACGGGTTCCGCGTAGGCGCCCTTCGCCGAGGTGAACAGCACCCGGTCACCGTGCTCCGCGATGAGGTGCGCGAAGGCGTCGACGCCGGCGAAGGGCAGCTGCACCCAGCCGACCCCGGGAGCGCGGGACAGTGCTGCCGCGAGCCCGTCGGGGTCGCGCGCGTCGAGCCACACGATGCCGCGTGTGTCGTCTCCGAGCTCCCCCACCGTGCCGCCCGCCGACCGGACCGCCTCGACGTGCAGGTCGGCCGACCGCGGCAGGATCGCCACCGGCCCGGCCGTCGGCGGGTCGACCGGCAGCGGTGCCCCGGCGTCGGTGACGACCGCACGGTGGCCGCGGGTGCCGGACGGGGCGGTGGGGCTCATGCGTTCTCCTGACGGTCGGAGCGGGGACCGGTGCCCGCGGCGACCGGTCGACGTGGAGCGGACGAGCGGCGCGGTGCAGCCGGCGCGGCGGGCCGACGCTTCACCGGTCGCGCGGCGGTCGCGGCGAGGGTCTTGACGTAGGGGTCGACGGGGTTGTCGAGGACCTCGTCGAAGGTGCCGAGACCGACCAGGCGACTCTCGGCCATGATGCCGACGCGGTCGGCGAGGGCACGGGCCTCGCGGAGGTCGCTCGACACCACCACCGCCGAGAACTGTCGCCCGACCTGCAGGTTCGCGAGCGCCTCGAGCACGGACTGGCGGACGAGGACGTCGACGCCGCGCGCCGGTTCGTCGGCGACGAGGAGCTGGGGCTCGAGGACGAGCGCACGGGCCAGGGCGACGCGCTGCCGCTGTCCGCTCGAGAGCTCCCAGGTGTTGAGGCGCATGACACCGAGCGGCAGGTGCACGGCGTCGACCAGGCGCGCCACCATGAGGCCGGCCTGCTTGCGATCGAAGCGGCGGTCCCGCACGTAGATGGGCTCCGCGATGGCCTCGCCGACGGTCAGGTCGGGGCTGAGCCGGTCGGCGGCGTCCTGCGGCAGGTACCCGATGCGGCCGGTCAGGCGCTGCGCCTTGCGTGACGCCGGCCGGAGCCCGCGGACCTTCTGCCCGAGGACGGTGAGCTCACCGCCGACGACCTGGCGACGGTGTGCACCCTCGCCCTCGCCGGTGGCACCGAGCTGCCCCGCGACGGCGGCCGCGAACGTGGACTTCCCGGACCCGGACTCCCCGAGGAGCGCCAGGATCTCGCCCTGCCGGACGGTGAGGCTGACGCCGTCCACCGCCCGGATCGGTGCCGAGCCGCGCACGCCCCGGTACTCGATCGACACGTCGTCTGCGACGACCGCCGGGCCGTTCACCGCGATCATGGGTCCCCTTCCGCGCCGCCCCTGGCGACGGTGTGCGACGGACCGGGATCAGCGGACACGTCCTGTGTGGTGCGGTGGAGGCGACGGACGGGAGGCGCGACGCGCGTCGACGACGCGGGTCGCGCCTCCCGTCCGGTCACGTCGGGTCAGGACCCGGCGTTCTCCAGTTCGACCAGCGTACGCCGTCGCTCCGCCTGTTCCGCCGGGTCCGGCACGGGCAGCGACGCCAGGAGCCGCTGCGTGTAGGGGTGCTGCGGGGCGCCGAGGACCTCGGCCGTCGTGCCGGTCTCGACCAGGTCGCCGCGGTAGAGCACCGCGATCCGGTCGGACAGGGCGCCGACGACGGCGAGGTCGTGGCTGATGAACAGCGATGCGAACCCGAGGTCCTGCTGGAGCTCCAGGAAGAGCTCGAGCACCCGCGCCTGCACCGACACGTCGAGCGCGCTCGTCGGCTCGTCCGCCACGAGCAGCTTCGGCCGGAGGGCGATCGACCGCGCGAGCGAAGCGCGCTGCCGCTGTCCGCCGGACAGCTCGTGCGGGTACCGGTCGCCGTAGGACGCCGGCAGCTGCACCATCTCGAGCAGTTCCCCGACCCGCTTGCGGGCGGCACGCGGGTTCCGCACCTCGCCGTGCACGACGAGCGGTTCGGCGACGCACTCGGCGATGGTGAGGAGCGGGTTGAACGAGGTCGCCGGGTCCTGGAAGACGAACCCGATGTCCTTGCGGTGCCGCTTGAAGTCCCGCTCGCGGTACCCGAGCATCTCCGTGCCGAGGACGTCGAGCGACCCGCCGGTGATCCGGGTCAGGCCCGCGATGGCCCGGCCGATCGTGGTCTTGCCGGAACCGGACTCCCCCACCAGGCCGAGCACCTCGCCGGGCCGGATGTCGAGGTCGACGCCCTTCACGGCCCGGAAGGCCGGCGCACCCAGGCGGCCCGGGTAGTCGATCTCGAGGCCCTTCGCGCTGACGAGCGGCGCGACCTCGGACGCGATCGCGGCACGGCGGGCGGTGCCCGTCGACGCCTCGAGCCGGGGCACGGCGGCGAGCAGGCGCTTCGTGTAGTCCGCCTGCGGCGACGCGAACAGCTGCGCGACGGGCGCCTCCTCGACGACCTCGCCCTGGTACATGACCGCGACACGGTCGGCGAGGTCGGCGACGACGCCCATGTTGTGCGTGATGATCACGATCGCCGCGCCGAACTCGTCGCGGCAGCGCCGGAGCAGGTCGAGGATCTCGGCCTGCACGGTGACGTCGAGTGCCGTGGTCGGCTCGTCGGCGATGATGACGCTCGGCTCGAGGGCGAGCGCACTCGCGATCACGACGCGCTGCTTCTGCCCGCCCGAGAACTGGTGCGGGTAGTGGTCGACCCGCTTCTCCGGGTCCGGGATGCCGACGCGGCGCAGGTAGTCGATCGCCTTCGCGCGCGCCTCCTTCTTCCCGACGCCGCCGTGGGCGCGGAGCCCCTCGGCGATCTGCCACCCGACCGTGAACACCGGGTTGAGGGCGGTCGACGGCTCCTGGAAGACCATCGCGCCGGCGGTCCCGCGGAGCTCGCGGAGCTTCGCGGCCCCGACCGACACGACATCGGTGCCGTCGAGGTACACCGCACCGCCGAGCGTCGCGGTCTCGGGCATGAGCCGCAGCATGCTGCGGGCCGTGACCGACTTGCCGGACCCCGACTCGCCGACGAGGGCGAGGACCTCGCCCGGGCGGACGTCGAGGCTGACGCCCTTCACCGCGTCGACGGCACCGTTGTCGGTCGCGAAGGTGACGGTCAGGTCGTCGACGACGGCGACGGGACCGCCCTGCTGGTCGTGCGTCGCGTCGGTCATGCCGCCGCTCCTTCCGTGCCGGTGCCCCGCTGCTTCGTCGACACCAGCTGCTTCAGGCGACGACGTGCGCGGAGGCGCGGGTCCGAGATGTCGTTGAGGCTCTCGCCGATGAAGGTCACGCCGAGCACGAGCACGACGATCGCGACGCCCGGGAAGACACCAGTCCACCAGACACCCGACGCCACGTCGGACAGGGCGCGGCTGAGGTCGTAGCCCCACTCCGCGCCGGCGGTCGGTCCGATGCCGAAGCCCAGGAAGCCGAGGCCCGCCAGGGTCAGGATCGCGTCGCTCGCGTTGAGCGTGAGGATGAGCGGCAGCGACCGCGTGGAGTTCCGGAGCACGTGCCGGGTCATGATGCGCCACGGGTTCGTGCCGATCACCCGCGCCGACTCGACGAACGCCTCGTTCTTCAGGCGCACCGCCTCGGCCCGGACGACCCGGAAGTACTGCGGCACGTAGACGACGGTGATCGAGATCGCCGCCGCGACGATGCCGCCGGTGTAGCTCGAGTTGCCGCCGGAGATGACGATCGAGACGACGATCGCGAGCAGCAGCGACGGGAACGCGTAGATGGCGTCCGCCACGACCACGAGGACGCGGTCGAGCCAGCCGCCGATGTAGCCGGAGACCATGCCGAGGACCACGCCGACGCTGATCGAGACGACCACCGCGACGATGACGACGAGGACCGCGGTCCGCGCGCCGAACACGACACGGCTGAACACGTCGAACCCGCCGACCGTGGTGCCCCAGAGGTGCTCGGCGCTCGGGGCGCCGGTGCGGGGGAAGCTCTGGCCGTCGGCGCCCTGCAGCTGGCCGAAGCCGTACGGGGCGATGAGCGGCGCGGCGATCGCGATGACGAGGTACAGGGCGCAGATCACCACACCGGTGACGAGCATGCCGCGCTGCCAGCCGGTGCTCCTGCGGAGCTGGACCACCACGGGGAGACGCTTCCAGAGCGGCTCGTGGCGGTCGACGAGCGAGGTGTCGGCCATCGCTAGAACCTCACTCTCGGGTCGATGAGCGCCGCGACGACGTCGACGACGAAGTTCGTCACCGCGACGATCACCGCGAGCATCGCGACGATGCCCTGCACGGCGACGAAGTCGCGGGCCGACAGGTACTGGTTCAGCTCGAAGCCGAGCCCCCGCCAGCCGAAGGTCGTCTCGGTGAGGACCGAGCCGCCGAGCAGCATGGCGATCTGCAGCCCCATCACGGTGATGATCGGGACCAGCGCCGGACGGAAGGCGTGCGTGCGGACGAGCCGCGCCTCCCGGACGCCGCGCGAACGAGCCGCGTCGACGTACTCGGACCCGAGCGAGCCGATCATGTTGGCGCGCACGAGCCGGAGGAAGATCCCGGCGGTGAGCAGACCGAGGGTCAGTGCCGGCAGGACGGCGTGCGACAGCACGTCGCCGATCACCTGCGCGTTGCCGGTTCGGAGCGCGTCGATGATGTAGATGCCGGTCGCGCCCGGGATGTTGTCGAGGATCAGCGACACCCGCGTCGAGGCGCGGTCGCCCAGCGGCAGCCAGCCGAGCCACACCGAGAAGACGAGCTTGAGCAGCAGGCCACCGAAGAACACCGGGGTCGCGTAGGTGAGGATCGCGAGGGCGCGGAAGAGCACGTCCGGCCACTTGTCGCGGACGTACGCCGCGAGCATCCCGAGCGGGATGCCGAGCACGAGGGCCACGATGAGCGCCCAGAACACGAGCTCGGCGGTCGCCCCGCCGTACGTGACGATGATCTCGGTGATCGGCCGGTTGTCGGTGGACGTCGTGCCGAAGTCACCGCGGACGATGTTGCCGAGGTACTCGAGGTACTGCACGAACACCGGGCGGTCGTACCCGGCGGCATGCAGGCGTTCCTGCAGCTGCGACGGGGTGAGCCGACCACCGACCGAGGCCGTGATCGGGTTGCCGATGACGCGCATCAGGAAGAAGACGAGTGTCACCAGGATGAACACCGTCGGGAAGATGAGGAGGAAGCGGACCAGGATGTACCGGCCGAGTCCGCCGCCCTGCCCACGGGCACGTCGCTGTGCCTGGGGCTTGGTGGGGTCGGTGGCCAGCTCCGGTGTCGCCTCGGGGGTGCTGAGGGTCACGGGGACGGGTGCCTTTCGGTGCCGTTCGGGACGCGGCCACGGGGGCGTTCCTCGTGGGAACGCCCCCGTGGGCCGACGCCGGTGTTACTTGGAGAGGGTTGCGTAGCGGAACTTGTAGGACGAGTCGAGGGTCAGGCCCTTGACGTCCTTCGCGGCCACCGCGACGGACTTGCCCTGCAGGAGCGGCAGCGTCGAGATCTGCGTGGCCTCACGCTGCTGTGCCTGCTCGATGAGGTCGGCGCGCTTCGACGCGTCCGACTCCTGCTGCTCCTCGGAGATGAGCTTCTGGATCTCCGCGTCGTCGTAGTGGTTCTGGACGAAGTTGTCCTTCGAGAAGAACGGCGACAGGTAGTTGTCGGCGTCGGAGAAGTCCGGGAACCACCCGAGCTGGTACACCGGGTAGGCGTCCTTCACGCGCTCCTGGGAGTACGTCGTCCAGACGGTGGACTGCAGGTTGACGGTGAAGAGGCCGGAGTTCTCGAGCTGCGTCTTGATCGCCGCGTACTCGTCGTCCGAGGTCGAACCGTAGTGGTCCGGCGAGTACTGCAGGTCGATCTGGACCTTGCCGGTGACGCCCGCCTTCGACAGGGTCTCCTTCGCCTTGTCGACGTCCGCGCCGCCGTTGCCGTCGCCGTAGAGCTCCTCGAACGGCTTGGCCGCACCCGTCAGGCCGTCCGGCACCATCGAGTAGAGGGGCGAGTAGGTGTCGTTGTAGACCTCCTTGGCGATCGACGCACGGTCGACCACGTCGGCGACGGCCTGGCGCACCGCGAGGGCCTTGGCCTCGTCGGCGTCGGACTGCTTCGCGCCGAACGGCTGCGTGTCGAGGTTGAAGACCATGTAGCGGATCTCGCCGCCGGGGCCGTCGGTGACCGTCAGCTTGTCGTCCTTGCGGAGGTCGGCGATGTCGGTCGGCGTCAGGGAGCGGTACGCCACGTCGACGTCGCCCTTCTGCACGGCGAGCTTGAGGTCGGTCTCCTTGGTGTAGTAGCTGGCGGTGACCTGGTCGGACTTCGCCTTGCCGAGGAGCCCGTCGTAGTTCGGGTTCGCCTTGTACTGGATGGTGTCGTTCTCCTTGTACGAGGTGATCTCGTACTGCCCGGCGAACGCCTTGCCCTTGACGATGTCCGCCGCCGGCGTCAGCTCGTCAGCGGAGAAGACCTGCTCGTCCACGATCGGACCGGCGGGGCTCGAGAGCACCTGCGGCCAGGTCTGGTCGGCGTGGTCGAGGGTGAACACCACGGTCGTGTCGTCCGGGGTGTCGATGCTCTTGAGGTTGGCGAGCAGGGACTGCGGGCCGTTCTCGTTGTTGATCTTGAGCTCACGGTCGAACGAGAACTTCACGTCGCTCGACGTGAGCTCGTTGCCGTTGGCGAACTTCAGCCCGCTCTTGAGCTTCACCGTGTAGGTCGTGGGGTTCGTGAACTCGGCGCTCTGGGCGATGTCCGGCTCGACGTCGGGGCTGCCGACGGGGGTGTTCATCAGGAACGGGAACACCTGGTTCTGCACGGCGAAGGAGCCGTTGTCGTACGAGCCGGCCGGGTCGAGGGACGTGATCTTGTCCGTCGTGCCGATGCTCATGCCGTTCAGTTCGGTGTCGGAGACGCTGCTGCTCGCGCAGCCGGTCAGCACCAGCGCCGTCGCTGCTGCACCGGCGCCGAGCGCGATGCCGCGCTTGCCCCACTTGGTCACGGATGCCATGTCCGCTCTCTCTCTCGGTGATGGTTCGCAAGGGGTCCTCGGCGGGCGGTGGTTCGACTGTGAGGCCCGACGAGAACGCTCATTGCTACCACCCTGACACGGAATGCCACGATTCGAGGGACATTTGTTTACACCCTTGTAATGCGCGGAGCCGCTCCTTGACGCATGATGCGCGCGCCGCACCCCGGCGTGTCGCGCAGCATTGTTGCGTGCTGCAACGGCGGCGTCCGGTGGGTGTCGGCTCGGCGGACGGGCCAGATCCGTCACGCTCGACGCCGTCACCCGACGACTCCCGCCCGACCGGCGCCTCGCACGCGGCATGTCCTGCTCGCTCGGCGCCGCGGTCCGCCCCGTCCGGCGGACCCGCCGCACCTCCCGGCCGGGAGGCGCGCCCCACCTCCGCCCCGCCCAGCCCACCCAGCCCGCCCGACCGGCACACCCAGCGGGCACCCTCCGTCACCCTCGGTGTCGTCGGCCGACGACTTCCGCCCGCCCGGCGTCACGCACGCGGCGTGTCCTGCTCGCTCGGCGAGCAGGACGCCGGCTCCGCCGTCGCCGTCGCCGTCGGTTCCGCCGCCGACCCGGCGAGGACGGGTCAGCCCTGCGCTGCCGCCTCCGCGTCGGCGCGGAGCCGCATGCGCTGCGCGTCGATGTCGACGAGCTGGCGCTGGATCTCGGCGCGTCGGTCGGCCTGCTCGTGCGGGTCCGCACGCTGCAACTGCCCGAGCAGCGAAGCCTTGCGGGCGAGCAGGTCCCGCTCCACGAGTGCGACGACGATGCTCCGGGCGTAGAGCGCGAGGTCCTCGTCGGTCCGGGCGGGGATCGGTGCGAGCGCGAGCTCCTGCACGAGCCCGCGGAACGGCGCCGGCACGTCCTGCAGGAGCCGGTCGAGCCAGTCCCCCGCGCCGATCGACTGGACGTTCGCCACGACGGCGTCGCGCACGACGGCGAGCATCGGTGCCGAGAAGGTCGCGCCGGCGGCGAGCCAGATGAGCGGCTCGCTGACGTAGGTCGGCTGCTGCACCATCGCCATCACCGCGTCGCGTTCCATGCGGGTGATCGGGTCGTTCGGCAGCAGGCGCAGCCCGGCCACGGGCTCCTCGGGCGGGGCGACCAGCTCGCCGCCGGGACCGGCCTGACCGACCGGCACCGAGCCTCCCGTCCGGTCCTGGCGCGCAGCGCCCGCTCGCTGCCGTGCCGCGTCGACGGCACGGCGGACGTCGGGCATGTCCATGCCGAGCCACCCGGCGAGCTCCCGCACGTACCCCTGCGTGAGGGAGCGGTCGCGGATGCCCGCGAGCACCGGTGCGGCGGCGCGCAGGGCGTTCACCCGGCCCTCCACGGTCTCGAGGTCGTGCCCGTCGAGGTTCCGGCGGATCATGAACTCGAACATCGGGCGCTTGGCGGTCACGAGGCGGCGGATGGCGTCGTCGCCCCTGGCCAGCCGGAGGTCGCACGGGTCGAGTCCGCCGGGCGCGACCGCGACGTACGTCTGCGCCGCGAAGCGCTGCTCCTCCGCGAAGGCCCGCGAGGCCGCACGCTGCCCGGCCTCGTCCGGGTCGAAGGTGAACACGACCTCGCCGTTGGCGTTCGGGTCCGCCCCGCTGACGTCGCCGAGCATCGGTCGCAGCACCTTGATGTGGTCGACCCCGAACGAGGTGCCGCACGTCGCGACCGCGGTGGTCACGCCGGCGAGGTGGCACGCCATCACGTCGGTGTAGCCCTCGACGATGACGACCTGCTTCTGCTTCGAGATGTCCCGCCGTGCGAGGTCGAGCCCGTAGAGCACCTGGCTCTTGTGGTAGATCGGTGTCTCGGGGGTGTTGAGGTACTTCGGCCCCTTGTCGTCCTCGAGCAGCCGGCGCGCGCCGAACCCGATCGTCGCGCCGGTGACGTCGCGGATCGGCCACGTCAGTCGTCCCCGGAAGCGGTCGTACGGCGAGCGGTCGCCCTGACCGGCCAGCCCCGCGGCCAGGATCTCGTCCATCGAGAAGCCCCGGCTGCGCAGGTGCTCCCGCGTCGCGTCGTACGACTGCGGCGCGAAGCCGACGCCGAAGTGCTGCGCGGCCGCCGGGTCGAACCCGCGCTCCCCGAGGAACCGACGGGCGGGCTCGGCAGCGGCGGTGGTGAGCTGCGACTGGTAGAACTCCAGCGCCGCCTCGTTCGCCGCGATCAGCCGGGCGCGCTGGTTGTAGTCGGTGCGGGGTCCGTCGCCCTCCTCGTAGTGGAGGGTGAACCCGATCTTCGCCGCCATCCGCTCGACGGCTTCCTGGAAGGTCGTGTGGTCCATCTTGATGATGAACTCGAAGACGTCGCCGTCCTCGCCGCAGCCGAAGCAGTGGTACCGCCCGACCTGGGGCCGGACGTGGAAGGACGGGGAGCGCTCGTCGTGGAACGGGCAGAGTCCCTTGAGGGAGCCGACGCCCGCCGACTTCAGCGTGACGTGGTCGCCGACGACGTCGGCGATGTTGACACGCGAGCGGACCTCGTCGATGTCGTTCCGCGCGATCCTGCCAGCCACCCCATGATCCTAGTTCGTGCGAGTGGCACCGACGGACGGATCGCGTCCGCCCGTGGAGAGCACGCCGGACGGGAGGCGCGGTGCCGGACCGGCACGTCGGCGCGCCTCCCCGACGGGGCGCGGGTCAGACGGGGACGTGCACCGGCTCGCGGTCCCCCACCACGAGCCGCTTGTGCCACGCCAGGGCCCCCTGGTCGGTCAGGCTCGCGACCTGGTCGACCACGGCCCGCAGCCGCCCGGCGTCGTCGGACGCCGCGCGCCAGTCGGCCGCGAACCCCGGCTCGAGGTCCGCGCTCCCGGTGGCGGCCAGGGCGTCGAGCAGCTCGGTGAGGATCCGACGCTGGTCCTCGTACACCGGCTGCCGGTTGCCCTGCGTCATCACGAACGCCGCGACGATGCCCTTGAGCACGGCGATCTCCCCGATGATCTCCGGCGGGGTGACGACCGATGCCGCGAACCGCACGAGGGACCCGGACGCGTAGGACTCGCGCGTCGCCGCCGTCGCCGTCCGCGCGAACCGCCCGATGAGCTGCGAGGTGAGGTTCTTGAGCCGCGCCATGTCCCGCCGCGACCCGTCGTACGACGTCATCCACAGCGGCAGCGACCGCAGCCGGTCGAAGGCCTCGAGCAGTTCGTCGCGGCTGAGGTCGGACCCGACCCAGGCGTGCATCGCCGTCACGATGTCGTTCTCGCCGACCCGGTCGCCGAGTGCGGCGACGTCGATGAACCCCGCGACGACGGCGTCCTCGAAGTCGTGCACCGAGTACGCGATGTCGTCGGACAGGTCCATCACCTGCGCCTCGATGCACCGCTGCCGGCGGGGAGCGCCGGCCCGGAGCCACGCGAAGGCGTCGTGGTCGTCGTCGTAGAACCCGAACTTGGTGCGTCCGGACGAGGCCTCGGCCACGCCCTGCGCCGCCGGCCACGGGTACTTGCAGCTCGCGTCGAGCGACGCACGCGTCAGGTTGAGCCCGTAGGGGCGGTCGTCGTCGGGGCCGTCCCCGTACACCTTCGGCTCGAGCCGGGTGAGCAGCCGGAGTGTCTGCGCGTTCCCCTCGAACCCGCCGATGCCCGCGGCCCAGGCGTTCACGGCGGTCTCGCCGTTGTGCCCGAACGGCGGGTGGCCGATGTCGTGCGCCAGACACGCGGTGTCCACCACGTCGGGGTCGAGCCCGAGCGAGTCGGCGAGCTCCCGGCCGACCTGCGCGACCTCGAGCGAGTGCGTCAGGCGGTTCCGGGCGAAGTCGAGCCCGGTGGTCGGGCTGAGCACCTGCGTCTTCGCGGCGAGCCGGCGGAGGGCACTCGAGTGCAGCAGCCGCGCGCGGTCACGGGCGAAGTCCGACCGACGGTTGCCGTGGGTCTCGGGCAGCCAGCGCTCGGCGTCGGCGGGCCCGTACGAGGCGGTGGCGCTCATCCGCCGCTGTGGTGCAGCTCGGCGGCGGCGAGCACCTTGCGGAACTCGGCGTCGACGTCGCGCGACTCGAGCCAGCGGTCCGGCAGCGCCGTGCGCTTGGGGTGTCCGGCACGGCCGCGCGGGCCCTCGACGTCGGCGCCCGGGTACGGTGCCGACCAGTCGATCTGCCCGAGCAGGTCGTCGATCTCCTGCAGGCTCGACGCCATCGAGAGGGCCGACCGGACGTCGCCGCCGATCGGGTACCCCTTGAAGTACCACGAGACGTGCTTCCGGGCGTCGCGGCAGCCGTGCTCCTCGGACCCGAAGAACTCGACGAGCAGTTCGGTGTGCCGGCGGAAGGCGGTGGCGACGTCGCCGAGGGACGGCATCGCACGGACGTCCTCGCCACGGAACGCCGCCGCCAGGTCGCCGAACAGCCAGGGCCGGCCGAGGCACCCGCGCCCGACGACGACGCCGTCGCAGCCGGTCTCGTCGACCATGCGCAGGGCGTCGGCGGCGGACCAGATGTCGCCGTTGCCGAGCACGGGGATGTCGGTGATGGCTTCCTTCAGCGTCGCGATCGCCGACCAGTCCGCGTGGCCGGAGTAGTGCTCGTTCGCCGTGCGGGCGTGCAGCGAGACCGCGGCGACACCGGCGTCACGGGCGATGCGCGCCGCGTCGAGGTAGGTCAGGTGGTCGGCGTCGATGCCCTTGCGCATCTTCACCGTCACGGGGACGTCGCCGGCGGCCTTGACGGTCTTCTCGACGAGGTCCTTGAAGAGGTCGGTCTTCCACGGCAGCGCAGCTCCGCCGCCCTTCCGCGTGACCTTGGGCACCGGGCACCCGAAGTTCAGGTCGATGTGGTCGGCGCGGTCCTCGGCCACGAGGATCGTCGCCGCCTCGGCCACGGTGTTCGGCTCGACGCCGTAGAGCTGGATCGACCGCGGGGTCTCCGACTCGTGGTGCTGGATGAGCTGCATCGACACCGGGGTGCGCTCGACCAACGCGCGCGAGGTGATCATCTCGCAGACGTAGAGACCGGCGCCGTACTCACGGCAGAGCCGGCGGTAGGCCATGTTCGTGATGCCCGCCATCGGGGCGAGCACGACCGGCGCCTCGACCTCGATGGGGCCGATGCGCAGTGGCTTCGGGAGTGTCTGCGTGATCGTCATACCGGTTCCATCCTCCCACGTCGACGCGCGACGGTAGCGTTCTCCACATGTCCGACACCGCGATCGCCCGCTTCGACGCCGACGCCGCCGCCCGCGGCCTGCAGGTCGAGGTGGTCGAACGCCCCACGGCGGGCTCGCTCGACGAGGCCGCGGCGCTCCTCGGCATCGGACCCGGCGACGTCGTCAAGACCCTCGTCGTCAAGCGGCACGACGGCGGCTTCCTCCTCGCACTGGTCCCCGGGGGCCGCAGCATCGCGTGGAAGAAGCTCCGCACGGTCGTCGGGGTCAACAAGCTGTCGATGCCCGACGCCGCGACGGCCCTCGAGGCGTCCGGCTACGAGCGCGGCACGATCACCCCCATCGGTGCGACCGGCGACCTGCCCGTGTTCGCCGACGAGCGGGTGCTCGGCCGCCGGATCGCCCTCGGCGCCGGACGCCACGGCGCGAGCGCCTTCGTCGACGGCGACGCACTGGTCGCCGCGTACGGCGCGACCGTCGCCGACATCACCGACGAGGAACCCGTCCGCTAGCACCGGGTCAGTCGGGGACCTCGGTCCAGTCGCCCTCTGCGCCGGGCACGGAGCACGAGTCGCCCTCGCAGACCGGCGCCCCGCCGGGCGTGACGAGCGTGAGCAGGGCGGGGCGCGCCTCCAGACCGTCGGCCGGGAGGCGCGGCTCGGCCGGGCCGCCGAGGCGGACGTCCGTCACCGGGTCACCGCCGCGTCCGCTGCCGCGTCGTCCGCGGCGCGCTGCCGCTGCTCGGCGAGATCCTCGGGCGTGCTGTCCCGCAGCGCGACCACCTGGCGGAGCACCTGCTCGAACGCCGCCGGGTCCTGCGCCCCGGAGACGCCGTACTTGCCGTCGATGACGAAGAACGGGACCCCGTTGATGCCGAACGCCTGCGCCTGCGCCTGGTCGGCACGGACCGCGGCGAGCTGCGTGTCGTCACGGAGCGTCGCGAGGACCTCGTCGCGGTCCAGCCCGATCTCCTCGGCGAGCGACGCCAGGGACTCGTCCTGCCCGACGTGCTCGCCGCGCTCGAAGTACGCGGTGAAGAGCCGCTCGACCATCTCGAGCTGCTTGCCGTGCTGCTTGGCCAGGTGGATCACCTGGTGCGCCTTCACGGTGTTGGTGTGGCGGAGGGCGTCGTAGTCGTAGTGCAGGTCCACCGACGCCGCGATGCCGGCGACCTGGTCGATCATCTGTTGGGCCTGCTCGACGGGGAGCCCCTTGTGCTGCGAGAGGAACTCGGCCTCGGTGCCCTCGAAGTCGACGGGGGTGTCCGGGCTCAGCTCGAAGGAGTGGTACTCGACCTCGACCGGCTGCGCCTCGGGCGACGCGGCGAAGGCGGCGACGCCGGCCTCGAACTTCCGCTTGCCGATGTAGCACCAGGGGCACGCGATGTCGGACCAGACATCGACCTTGACAGAGTCGTTCATGCCCGGTGCAACGCGTCGCCCTCGGCGGTATTCCGGCGCCCGGCGCGCCGAGCCTGCGATGCGCGACTCCTCCGACCCGCGACACCCGGCAACGCGCGACGCGCACTGCCAGCCGCGCCCATTGGGGCGCCCGCGTGCACCCCGCACGACCAGAAGCACCCCGAACCAGGCGTTCCCGTGGTTCGGAGTGCTTCCGGTTGTGCATCGGCAGATCGCGCCGTCGCGCCTCCGCGCAGGCGCGGGCGGGCGGGCGGGGGGCCGACGCCCTACGCGCCGAGCAGCCGCTGCGCCAGGTAGCCCTGCAGCTGGTCGAGCGAGACGCGCTCCTGCGACATCGTGTCGCGCTCCCGCACGGTCACGGCCTTGTCCTCGAGCGTGTCGAAGTCCACCGTGATGCAGAACGGCGTGCCGATCTCGTCGTGGCGACGGTAGCGACGGCCGATCGCACCGGCGTCGTCGAAGTCGACGTTCCAGTACCGGCGCAGGTCGTCGGCGAGCCCGCGGGCCACCGGCGAGAGCTGCTCGTTGCGGGACAGCGGCAGGACCGCGGCCTTGACCGGCGAGAGGCGGGGGTCGAGCCGGAGGACCGTGCGCTTGTCGACGCCGCCCTTCGCGTTCGGGGCCTCGTCCTCGTGGTAGGCGTCGAGCAGGAAGGCCATGAGCGCACGCGTGAGCCCGAACGACGGCTCGATGACGTACGGCACGTACTTCTCGTTCGCGGCCTGGTCGAAGAACCGGAGGTCCTTGCCGGACGCCTCGATGTGGTTGTTCAGGTCGAAGTCGGTGCGGTTCGCGACGCCCATGAGCTCGCCCCACTCCGAGCCCTGGAAGCCGAAGCGGTACTCGATGTCGGCGGTCGCGTCGGAGTAGTGCGCCCGCTCGCCGTCCGGCACGTCGAAGCGGCGGAGGTTCTCCGGGTCGATCCCGAGGTCGGTGAAGAACGCGACCGAGTCGGCGATCCACTGCTCGTAGTGCTCCCCCACCGACGCCGGCGGCACGAAGTACTCGATCTCCATCTGCTCGAACTCGCGCGTGCGGAAGATGAAGTTGCCGGGCGTGATCTCGTTGCGGAACGCCTTGCCGACCTGGCCGATGCCGAACGGCGGCTTCATGCGGCTGGTGGTGACGACCTGCGCGAAGTCGACGAAGATGCCCTGCGCCGTCTCGGGGCGGAGGAAGTTCAGCCCCTCCTCCGACTCGACCGGGCCGAGGTAGGTCTTGAGCATGCCGGAGAACTCCCGGGGCTCGGTCCACTCGCCGCGGGTGCCGCAGTTCGAGCAGGCGATCTCGGCCATGCCGCCCTCGGGCGCGCGGCCCTTCTTCGCCTCGAACGCCTCGATGAGGTGGTCCTCGCGGAACCGGTGGTGGCAGTGCAGGCACTCGACGAGCGGGTCGGTGAAGGTCGCGACGTGCCCGGACGCCTCCCACACCTTGCGGGGCAGGATGACGGCAGAGTCGAGGCCGACCATGTCGCCGCGGCCGCGGACGAACCGCTGCCACCACTGGCGCTTGATGTTCTCCTTGAGCTCCACGCCGAGGGGCCCGTAGTCCCACGCCGAGCGCGATCCGCCGTAGATCTCCCCCGACTGGAAGACGAAGCCGCGGCCCTTGGCCAGGGCGATGACGCTGTCGAGACGGGAGGACGGTGCCAAGAGGGACTCCTGTGGTCGCCGGACTGGGTGCCCGGTGCGGGAACGGTACCGGGCAAGCGTACCGGCCTCACGGCGGCCGCCGGTCGGGAGGCGCGGCACCCGTGGACACGTGGCTCACTCCACAGGTCTGAAGCCGCCCACTGCCCGCAGCACGTCCGCGACGCGCGTGACGTCGTCCTCGTCGTTCCACAGGTGGAAGGCGAGCCGCAGGCGGCCGGCCCGCCCGCTCGCGGTCACGCCCGCGGCGCCGAGCGCGGCGAGCGCCGTACCGTCCGGGTCCGGGAAGGTCGTGATCGCCTGCCCGCTCCGGACCGTGCCGAGCGCGTCGGCGAGCCGGTCGGCGAGACCGGTGGCGTGCCTCCAGGCCGCGGCGCGGTCCACGGACGCGAGGTGCCGCAGGGCGGCGACCGCACCGGGCCATGCCGGCCACGCCGGGGAGACGTCGAAGCGCCGTGCGTCGGCGGCCAGCCGCATGTCCGGGCCGTAGCAGGACGACCAGACGTCCTCGCCGGCGTACCAGCCGGCCTGCACGGGGCGGAGCTCCGCGAGCGCCCGGTCCGAGAACGTGGCGAAGGCCACCCCGCGCGGAGCGCAGAGCCACTTGTACGCGTGCGTGACCGTGACGTCGAACGGGGCGGCCGACACCGGCAGCACACCGGCCGCCTGGGTGAGGTCGCACAGCGTCAGGGCGCCGACCGACCCCGCCGCGGCGAGCACCGGCAACGGGTCGGTGACCACCCCGGTCGCGGACTGCACCGCCGACCACGCGACCAGCGCGGTCCCCGTGCGGACGGCGTCGGCGAGGCGCTCGAGCGGGACGCTCCGCACCGTCACCCCGCGGTGCGCCTGTGCGAGGAAGGGGAACACGACCGAGCTGAAGTCGCCGTCGGGGACGACGACCTCGGCGCCGTCCGGCAGCGACGCGGCGACGACCGCGACCATCGCCGACGTCTGCGACCCGGTGGCGACCCGGGCCGGAGCGACGCCCACGACGTCGGCGAAGAGCGCGCGGCCCTCCTCGACCAGGGCGCCGTACGTCGTCGGCGAGGTCCCGGCACGTGCCCATGCGTCGAGGTCCGCGCGCTGTGCGGCCAGCGTGCCGTGCGTGGGGAGTCCGGCGGTGCACGCCGCGAGGTAGCCCGAGCCGTCGACGAAGGAGTCCATGCCCTCCAGGCTCGGCGACCGGTCGGCATCACACCAGGGCAGGTTCCTTCGCGGGCCCATAACATCGTGTTGTGGAGACGATCGACCCGCAGCTGCTCCGGGTCCTGCTCGCCGTGCGCGACGCGGGGTCCATCAGTCGTGCCGCCGCGACGCTCGGCTACAGCCAGCCCGCCGTCAGCCAGCTCCTCGTCCGGGCCGAGCAGCGGCTCGGGCACGACCTGGTCCTGCGGGGCGGTCGTGGCGCGACCCTCACCGAGTCCGGGCGCGTGCTCGCCGACCACGCGCTGCACGTCGAGGCCGCCCTGGCTGCCGCCCGGGAGGACCTGGACGCCGTCGGCGGGCTCGCCCGTGGTCGGGTGCGCTTCGCCGGGTTCCCGAGCGCGTCCTCGACCCTCGTCCCGCCCGTGCTCGCCGCGATGGCGGCGTCGAGTCCCGGGGTCGCGACCTCGTACGTCGAGGCCGAACCGCCCGAGGCGATCGAACTGGTCCGCCGCGGCGAGGTCGACGTCGCGCTGACGTTCTCGCACGCCCTGCAGGACGACCCCGGCGCGGACCCGACGCTCACCACCGAGGGCATCGGGCGCGACCCGCTCGCCCTCGTGACGCCCACCGTGGTCGCCGCGGACGGGGACAGGGCCGGGGCCGTCGCCGACCTGTCGGCCTTCCGCGACGCGCGGTGGATCGGCGGGTGCCCGCGCTGCCGAGGGCACCTGCTCGCCTCGTGCGCCGCCTCGGGGTTCACCCCGGACATCGTCCTCGAGACCGACAACGCCGCGGCGGTCGTCGGCCTCGTCGCGGCCGGCCTCGGCGTCGCGCTCCTCCCCCGGCTCGCGCTGACCACGACGGTCGTGCCGCCCGGCGTCCACGCGACCCCGGTCGGCGACGAGCTCGCCCGCCGGGTCGAGGTCGTCGTCGCACGTGGTGCGGATCGGGTGCCGAGCGTCCGCGCGGCGCTCGACGCCGTCCGCGGCGCGGCGCACCTGCTGGGCTGAGCACGCAGGCGGGCAGCGGCAGGCAGCGGCGGGCAGCGTTCGGCCGGGAGGCGCGTGGCAGCTCCGCCCCGTACCCCGCCTCAGGCGGTGGGCGCGTCCACGGCCCCGCCGTAGCGACGGTCGCGGCTCGCGTACTCCTCGATCGCTCCCCACAGGTCGGTGCGCCGGAAGTCCGGCCAGAGCCGGTCGAGGAACACCATCTCGGCGTACGCCGACTGCCACAGCATGAAGTTCGACGTCCGCTGCTCCCCGGAGCTCCGGAGGAACAGGTCGACGTCGGGCAGCTCCGGCACGTAGAGCCGCTTCGCCAGGGCCTTCTCCGTCACCTGGCTCGGCTGCATGCGTCCGGCAGCGACGTCCTCGGCCATCCCGCGCACGGCGTCGACGATCTCGTTCCGGCCGCCGTAGTTGACGCACATCGTCAGGGTGCACACGTCGTTGTCCGCGGTCATCCGCTCCGCCGTCTGCAGCTCGTCGATCACCGACCGCCACAGCCGGGGTCGACGACCGGCCCAGCGCACGCGCACGCCCCACTCGTGCAGCTGGTCGCGACGGCGGCGGATCACGTCACGGTTGAACCCCATGAGGAAGCGGACCTCCTCCGGCGAGCGCTTCCAGTTCTCGGTCGAGAAGGCGTACGCCGACACGTGTCGGACGCCGATCTGGATCGCCCCGGCGACGACGTCGAGGAGGGACGCCTCGCCGGCCTTGTGCCCCTCGACGCGCGTGAGCCCGCGCTGGTTCGCCCACCGGCCGTTGCCGTCCATCACGATGGCGACGTGCTGCGGGACGAACTGCGCCGGGATCGCGGGCGGCTGCTCCCCCGTCCAGTCGACGGGCAGGAACGGTTCGGCGGCGGCGGACCGGCGTGGGCTCATGCAGGGCTTCCTTCGGGGTCGGACGGGACGGGCACGGCGGGCGCCGGGGTGGCGGCGACCGCTGCCGGCACCCCGCCCGGTGCGGGTGCGACCGGCGCCGGGTGCTCGCTGCGGTCGACGTGCGGCAGCGACCGGAGCGATCGTTCCAGGTGCCACTGGGCGTAGGCCGCCACCACGCCGGACGCCCGGGAGCGGGTGCGCTCGTCCGAGGCGTCGACGGTCGCCCAGTCGCCGGCGAGCAGGGCAGCGAGCAGCCCGAGCGTGCCGGTGTCGAGGCGCGGGGTGCCGGGCGGTGCCGCCCGGTCGGCGACGACCCCGCCGAGCTGCACGACGAACGCCGTGTGCGGTCCGGGCTCGCCCGTCACCGCGCAGTCGCCGAACGAGGGTGCCCACCCGGCGATGCTCATCGCCCGCAGCAGGTAGGAGTCGAGGGTGGCGCTCACGACGTGCTCCCGGCGCGACAGCGACCGGAGCGCACCGACGAGCAGCAGGTACTGCTGGAGCCCGGCGTCCGCCTCGCTCAGCCGGTCGGCGGTCTCGACCATGGCACTCGCGGCCGTGTAGGCGCCGTAGTCCGTGACGATCTGCGCGCCGTACGACCCGAGGCTCTCGGCCTGGGTGACGATGTCGAGCGACCGGCCCTCGTAGAACTGGGCGTCGACGACCATGAACGGCTCGAGGCGCGACCCGAACTTCGACGCCGTCCGCCGCACGCCCTTCGCGACGGCGCGGATCTTGCCGTGCTGCCGGGAGAGCATCGTCACGATGCGGTCCGCCTCACCGAGCTTGTGGGTGCGCAGCACGACGCACTCGTCCCGGTACAGCGGCATGTCCCCAGTATCCCCCGCGCCGCCGACAGCTCGGGCCCGCGCCCGCGCCGCGTCGCTGCCCGCCCCCGTTCCTCCGGTCCCGCCCCGCCCGCTGCACCGTCCCGTGCACCGGCCTGCGCACCGAGCGGGCAGGACACGCCGCCGCGTGACGCCGAGCGGGCAGGACCCGTCGCAGACGGGTGCTGAGCGTGCCGGACAGGGCCCGCTCGAGGCGGCGGCCGGGCCGGGCTGGTTGACCGGGGCGGTCGGGCGCTCGCACGGACGGGAGGCGCGGTGCGGGTCGGACCCGCACCGCGCCTCCCGTCCGTGGTACGGACTAGGCCGTGACCAGCTCCGGCGCACCGGTCGCGGCACCGGCGCGCACCGCGCGGTTCACCGCGGACACGATCGCCTTGAGCGACGCCGTCGCGATGTCCGCGTCGATGCCGACGCCCCACAGGCGCGTGCCGTCCACGTCGAGCTCGACGTACGAGGCGGCCTTCGCGTCCCCCGAGGCGCTCATCGTGTGCTCCGAGTAGTCGTACAGCGTGACGTCGACGCCCTGGTCGCGCATGACCGACAGGAACGCGTCGATCGGCCCCGTCCCGACGGCGTCGGCGTCCACCGAACCGTCGTCGACCCGCAGCGCGACCGCGAGCTTCGTCGTGCCGTCGAAGTCGCTCGACGTGGCCGTCTTCGTGATCTCGTAGCGGCCCCACTTGTCGGACTCGTCGTCCGCGGGCAGGTACTCGTCGCGGAACAGGTCCCAGATCCGCTCGGACGAGAACTCTCCGCCCTCGGTGTCCGTGCGCTGCTGGACGACCCCGGAGAACTCGATCTGGAGCTTCCGCGGCAGGTCGATGGCGTGGTCGGTCTTGAGCAGGTAGGCGACGCCGCCCTTGCCGGACTGCGAGTTGACCCGGATGACCGCCTCGTACGAGCGGCCGATGTCCTTCGGGTCGACCGGCAGGTACGGCACGGCCCACGCGATCTCGTCGATCGAGGTGCCCGCGGCCTCGGCCTTCGCCCGCATCGCGTCGAAGCCCTTGTTGATGGCGTCCTGGTGCGACCCGCTGAACGCCGTGTAGACGAGGTCGCCCGCCCACGGCTGGCGCTCGGGCACCGGCAGCTGGTTGCAGTACTCGACCGTGCGCTTGACCTGGTCGATGTCCGAGAAGTCGATCTGCGGGTCGATGCCCTGCGTGAACAGGTTCATGCCGAGGGCGACCAGGTCGACGTTGCCGGTGCGCTCACCGTTGCCGAACAGGCAGCCCTCGATGCGGTCGGCACCCGCCATGTACCCCAGCTCGGCGGCTGCGACCGCGGTGCCGCGGTCGTTGTGCGGGTGCAGGGACAGGATGACGTCCTCGCGGTGGTCGAGGTTCCGCGACATCCACTCGATCGAGTCGGCGTAGACGTTCGGCGTCGCCATCTCGACCGTGGCGGGCAGGTTGATGATCACCTGGCGCTCGGGGGTGGGCTCGAAGACCTCGAGCACCGCGTTGCAGATGCGCGCCGCGACCTCGAGCTCGGTGCCCGTGTACGACTCGGGCGAGTACTCGTAGAACACGGTCGTGTCGTGCTGCAGCCGGGCCTCGGCCGCCTTGCACATGCGCGCTCCGGCGACCGCGATGTCGACGACGCCCTGCTCGTCCGTCCGGAAGACGACCTCGCGCTGGACGATGGACGTCGAGTTGTACAGGTGCACGATGGCCTGCTTCGCCCCGTCGATCGCCTCGTACGTGCGGTCGATGAGGTGCTCGCGTGCCTGGGTCAGCACCTGGATGGTGACGTCGTCCGGGATCGCGCCCTCGTCGATGAGCGAGCGGACGAAGTCGAAGTCGGTCTGCGAGGCGCTCGGGAACCCGACCTCGATCTCCTTGTAGCCCATCCGCACGAGCAGGTCGAACATGGCGCGCTTGCGCTCGGAGTCCATCGGGTCGATGAGGGCCTGGTTGCCGTCGCGCAGGTCGACCGCGCACCACCGCGGCGCACGGTCGATGCGCTTCGTCGGCCAGGTGCGGTCCGGCAGGTCCACACGGATCTGCTCGTGGAAGGGGACGTACTTGTGGATCGGCATCCCGGAGGGGCGCTGCGTGTTCTGCATGGTCGTCGCTTTCGTCGTCTCGCCGGCATCGGCGCTGGTGGGGGCCACGACGGACTCCGCGACGAGGTGGGCCGTGTGTCAGGCCTCGTCGCGGCAGCGAAGGAGGAGGAGCGCCGAGTACATCACGGCCACCGTAGCACCGGTACACCAGCGTCGGCGAGCACGTGACGCCGGCGCCCCTCCCGATCCGAGCCCGCTCAGTCGACCGCGAGCGCCGCCGTCGGGGACACCCGCACCGCGCGCCGCACCGGTACCACCGTCGCGACGACGGCGAGCACGAGCGCCCCGACCACCACGACGACGACCGTCGACAGCGGCAGCACCGGGGTCACGACCGAGCCGAGCGACCCGAGGAGCGTCTGGCCGCCGACCCAGCCGTAGACCGTCCCGAGCGCGAGCCCGGTGACGACGGCCGCGACCACCATCTGCACGGCCTCGGTCACGATCATCCGGCGGACCTGGGCGCCGGTCAGCCCGAGGACCCGGAGCAGCCCGAGCTCACGCCGACGCTGCAGCACGCCGAGCGCCAGCGCGTTCACCACGCCGACCGCGGCGATCACGGCGGAGAAGCCGACGATCACGCTCACCACGGCGTTCACCTGCACGAAGAAGTCCCGCTGCGCGCTGATCAGGTCGGGCGTCTCCGCGCCGTCGGTCGTTGCCAGCAGCTCGGTCTCGAGCACGTGCTGCATGATCCCGAAGGCCACCGCGAAGGTGACGAGCAGGGTCACGCCGATGACGAGCCCGATCGTCGCCCGCGAGGTCCGGGCCGGTGCCCGCAGCGCGTTCCGCCCGGCGAGCAGGACGACCGGGTCACGGGACCCGATGCGACCGATGAGCGCCAGGACGGGCGGCATCACGATCGTCGCGCCGACGGCGACACCGGTGAACGAGACGAAGCCGCCGAGTGCCGCTGGCAGCACCGCCAGCACCGACACCGGACTGACCACCAGCCCGAGCAGCATGAGGAGGACCCCGCCGACGATGAGCAGCACGGCCCACACCCGTCGCCCGGTCCCCGCCCGGAGGTCGTCGTGGCTCGGCTCGACGGTCGCGGACAGCGCCTGGAGCGGGGTCACGGCGAGGACCCGGCGCGACCCGGACGCGAACGCACCCCAGGTCGCCAGGACCACGGCGACGAGCGGCAGGGCGAGCTCCCACGGCACGAGCGTGTAGCGGGTGTCGGGCAGGAACCCGGATCCCCGGAGCACGGCGACGAAGAGCGCCGTGAGGCCGGTGCCGAGGAGCGTTCCGAGGAGGCCGCCGAGGAGGCCGACCAGCAGCCCGGTGCGGGTGATGCGGGACCGGAGACCCGCACCGGTGGCACCGACGAGCCGCTGGAGCGCGATCACCCGGGTCTGCCCGGCGATGAGCGTGGCGCAGGTGTTCGCCGTGACGATCGCCCCGACGTAGAGGGCGATGCCGAGGAAGAGCCAGCCGATCACGGAGAGGATCGCCCGGACCGTGGCGACGCCGTCGAGTCCGGACGTCGCGAGCGCCTCGGCCACGATGCCCGGCGCGATGACGAGCGCGGAGCCGAAGGTGGTGCCGAGCGCGGCGACGAGGATCGTCGGCGCGAAGGCGCGCAGCCCGTTCACGCCGCCGCCTCCATCCCGAGCATCGTCGCCGAGATGTCGGCAGCGTCCATCGCGGGCCGGTCGTCGACGATCCGGCCGTCGGCGAGGAACAGGATGCGGTCGGCGTTCGCGGCGGCCGTCGGGTCGTGGGTCACCATGACGACGCTCTGGCCCCACTCCCGCACGGCGCCGCGCAGGATCGCGAGCACGTCGCGGCCGGTCCGGGAGTCCAGGGCACCCGTGGGCTCGTCCGCGACGACGACGGCGGGGCGCGAGGCGAGGGCGCGGGCGATGGCGACGCGCTGCTGCTGCCCGCCCGACAGCTGGTGCGGCCGGTGGGTGAGGCGGTCGCCGAGCCCGAGCTGGTCGACGAGCCGGTCGATCCACGCCGACTCCTCGCGCGACGGCCGCTTCCCGCCGAGCAGGAACGGCAGCCGGATGTTCTCGCGCACGTCGAGCGTGGGCACGAGGTTGAACGACTGGAAGACGAAGCCGATCCGCCGACGACGCAGCTCGGTCAGCTCGCGGTCCCCGAGCCCGGTGATCTCCACCCCGTCGATGGCGACGCTGCCGGCGCTCACGGCGTCGAGACCGGCGGCGACGTGCATGAGGGTCGACTTGCCGGAGCCGGACGGTCCCATCACGGCGGTGAACTCCCCCGCGCCGATGTCGACGCTGACATCGTCGAGCGCGGTGACGCGACGCGCTGCGTCGCCGTGGTGCTTGGACACGTGGTCGAGCCGGATGATCGGCGCCTGCTTCGTGGTCATGCACCCACGATGACGGCCGGGAGGCACGTCCCGCGTCGGTCGCGCGGCTCCTGTGGATGGTCCGCTCGGCTCGGTTCCCCGTGGAGGGCTCATCCTGTCGGATGACGTCGGCTCAGTCGGCCTTCGTCACCAGACCGTGCTCGTGCGCGAAGACGACCAGGCGCACCCGGTCGCGCAGGTCGAGCTTCGTGAGCACCCGCGAGATGTGGGTCTTCACGGTCGCCTCGCTGACGTACTCGTGCTGGGCGATCTCGCTGTTGCTGAACCCGCGCGCCGCCAGGTCGAAGATCTCGCGCTCCCGGGGCGTCAGCTCCGCGAAGGCCGCCGGCACCGGGACGGCCCGCCCCGCGGTGTCGTCGTACCGGCGGAGGAGCTCCCGCGTGGCCGACGCGGCGAAGACGGCGGTCCCGGCGTGCACCGTGCGGACGGCGGCGAGGAGGAACTCGGGGTCGGCGTCCTTCAGCACGAACCCGCTCGCACCCGCGCGGATCGCCTTCGCCGCGGCCTCGTCGAAGTCGAACGTGGTCAGCACGAGGACCTTGGCGGCGGCGTCACCGCCCTGTTCCACGATCCGCTCGGTCGCCGTGATGCCGTCCATCACCGGCATCCGGACGTCCATGAGCACGACGTCCACGCCGACTCGCCGGACGAGGTCGACGCCCTCGGCACCGTTGCCGGCCTCACCGACGAAGCGCAGGTCCGGCTGGGAGTCGATGAGCATCCTGATGCCGGTGCGGAACAGGGCCTGGTCGTCGACGAGCGCGACCCGGATCGGGGCGGAGGTGGTCGGCGTGGTGGTCATCGGGCGGTGCGCTCCTGCTCGGTGTGGGGGGTGCGGCCGCGGGGCATCTGCCCGCTCGCCGGCACGGCGGGCATGCGGACCGCCACGCTGAAGTCGTCGCCGCGCGGTCCCGCGGTCATGGTGCCGCCGGTCATCGCCACGCGTTCGCGCATGCCGATGAGCCCGTGCCCCGTGCCGGGCCCCGGCGAGCCGTCGTCCGCGCAGCGGTTCACGACGGCGATCTCGACCGTGTCCGGCCGGTACACGAGCGAGGCGTGCACCGGGGTGCCGGGCTCGCCGTGCTTCCACGCGTTCGTCAGGCTCTCCTGCACGATGCGGTAGACCGCGAGCTGCGTCGTGGTCGGCAGCCCGCTCGGGTCGCCCTCGCGCTCGACGCGCACGTCCAGCCCGACGTCGCGCATGTCGTCGACGAGCGTCTCGATGTCGTCGACCTCGGGTGTGGGGGTCGTGCCCTGCTCGTGCCGGAGCGCACCGAGCAGCTCCCGGACGTCGCCCAGTGCTGCGCGCGCGGTGGAGGAGATCGTGCCGAGCGCCTGGTCCGCGATCGCGGGGTCGGCCTTCAGGGCGTACCGCGCGCCGTCCGCCTGCGCGATGACGACCGCGAGCGAGTGGGCGACGATGTCGTGCATGTCCCGGGCGATCCGGACCCGCTCCTGCTCCACGGCCACCGCGCGGTCAGCCCGCGCCGCGTCGCGTTCGGCGACGAGCTGGGCCTCGCGGCTCAGGCTCGCGGAGCGGCGGGTCCGGACGACCAGACCGGCGAGCCAGGGCAGCAGCAGGACCAGGAGCACGATCGCGAAGAACGACGCCGTCAGCTGGGCGGACTCCTGCAGCGGCGTGCTGGCGGTTGCGATGCCGACGCGTTGCCGGTAGTCCGACACCCCCATGTAGAGCGCGGCCACGACCGATCCGCCGATCGCGGAGACCAGGCCGGCCGCGCGGACCCGACCGGACCCGTAGGCGCTGGTCGTGTACATGATCGGCGCGATGAAGGCGTCCGCCACGGTCGGCACCTGACCGGTGGCCATCTGGAAGACGGCCACGACCCAGGCGATGCCGAGTGCGAGGCCTGGCGACAGCCGTCGGAACGCCAGGGCCGTCGCGAAGCCGAGGACGGCGAGCCACCAGAGGGGCCCGTCGAGCCCGCGCGCGGCGACCACGACCACCAGCAGGCCCAGCGCCGCCGCCGTGACGACGTCGGTGACGACCTGCGATCGCAGCATGGGGCGGAACACCACTCCACGGTACGACCCCGGGACCCGTCGCGCGTCCGTCCCGGGGATGACGCGCGTCAGAAGCCGAGCCGCCCGAGCTGCTTCGGGTCGCGCTGCCACTCCTTGGCGACCTTGACCCGGATGTTCAGGTAGACATGACGGCCGCCGAGCAGCGACTCGATCTCTGCCCGGGCACGGGATCCGACGTCCCGGAGCCGCTCGCCGCCCCGGCCGATGACGATCGCCTTCTGGCTGTCCCGCTCGACGAACAGGTTGGCGAAGATGCGCAGCGGCCCGTCGGGGTCGTCCTCCTCGTCGGGCTCCACGACGTCCTCGACCACCACGGCGAGGGAGTGCGGCAGTTCGTCGCGGACGCCCTCGAGCGCTGCCTCGCGGATGAGCTCGGCGATGCGGTCCTCGTCGGTCTCCTCGGTGACGGTGGAAGCGTCGTACAGCTGCGGCGACTCGGGCAGCAGCTTCGTGATCTCGGCGAGCAGCACCTCGAGCTGCAGGCCCTTCGTCCCCGACGTCGGGATGATCGTGTCCCACTCCCGCAGCTGCGACACCGCGAGGAGCTGCTCGCCGACCCGGTCCTTGGGGGTGCGGTCGATCTTCGTGACGATCGCGACCTTCCTGGCGCGCGGGTACTGGTCGAGCGAGTCGTTGATGAACCGGTCGCCGGGACCGATCGGCTCGTCGGCCGGCACGCAGAAGCCGATGACGTCGACGTCGCCGAGGGTCGACTGCACGAGGTCGTTCAGCCGCTCGCCGAGCAGGGTCCGCGGACGGTGCACGCCCGGGGTGTCAACGATGATGACCTGCCCGTCGGGCCGGTGCACGACACCGCGGATCGCCCGACGCGTCGTCTGCGGCTTCGACGAGGTGATCGCGACCTTCTCGCCGACCAGGGCGTTCGTCAGCGTCGACTTCCCGACGTTCGGGCGGCCGACGAACGAGACGAAGCCCGCGCGGTAGGGGTGCTCCGGGGCGGTCGGCTCGGTGTCGTGCTCGGTCATGCGCTGGCGCTCCCGGTCGTGGTGGGTGTCGTCTCGCCGAGGGCGTCCTCGGCGTCCTGCAGGGCGGCGGTCCGCTCGGCGAGGACGGTGATCAGGTGGCGGCGCTTGCCCTCGACCCGGTCCGCGGTCAGGGCGACCCCGGAGACCGTGACCTGCTCGCCGTGCACCGGCAGCCGGCCGAGCTCCTTCGTGAGCAGCCCGCCGGCGGTGTCGACGTCGTCGTCCTCGAGCTCGATGCCGAACAGGTCGCCCAGCTCGTCGATCGGCAGCCGCGCCGAGATCCGCCACACGCCCGGGGACACCTCGGTCCGGTCGACGACGGTGCGGTCGTACTCGTCGGAGATGTCGCCGACGAGCTCCTCGATGAGGTCCTCCATCGTCACGAGCCCGGCGACCCCGCCGTACTCGTCGACCACGAGCACCAGGTGGTTCTTCGCGACCTGCATGTGCCGCAGGGTGTCGTCGGCGGGCTTGGACTCGGGCACGAACTCGGCCGGACGCAGCAGCGTCGTCACGGGCTCCTGCTCGCTGCCGGGCCGCTCGTAGAGCGCACGGGAGACGTCACGCAGGTACAGCACCCCGAGCACGTCGTCGCTGTCCTTGCCGGTCACCGGCATGCGCGACACCCCGGCGACCAGGAAACGCTCCATGCCGGCCGCGAGCGTGGCGTCACCGTCGACGGCGAGCATGTCGGTGCGGGGCACCATGACCTCGCGCACGAGGGTGTCGCTGAACTCGAACACCGAGTGGATGAGCTCGCGGTCGTCCTGCTCGAGGACGTTGCTCTCGGTCGCCTCGTCGACGAGCGAGAGCAGCTGCTCCTCGCTCGAGACGGTCGACGCGCTGCGGCCACGGCCCGGCGTCACGCGGTCACCGATGGCGACGAGGAGTCCCGCGAGCGGGCCGAGCACGATGCGCACCGCGCGGACGAGGCCGCCGGTGGCGCCGATCAGCCGTTCGGCGTGCGCACGTCCGACGCTCCGCGGGCTCGAGCCGACGAGCACGAACGACACCGCCGTCATGATCGCCGCGGAGACGATCAACGCGACCCACCAGGTGTCGAACACGGTGACGAGGGCGATGGTGACGAGCACGGCCGCCGCCGTCTCGGCGAGCACCCGGACGAAGTTGAGGGCGTTCACGTGCGCACCGACGTCGTCGGCCACGGCCTCGATCGCCCGACGGCGTCCGCTGGTGCGGGCGATCTCGTCGAGGTCGGCGCGGGAGAGCACGGTCAGCGCGGCGTCCGACGCCGCGAGCAGCCCGCCGACGACGACGAGCACGAACGCCGCCAGGAGCAGGACGACGACGAGCACCATCAGCTCACCGCCCGCGACGCTGGGCGGCGAAGGCGGAGAGGATCTCGCCCTGCAGCCCGAACATCTCGGCCTTCTCCTCCGGTTCGGCGTGGTCGAACCCGAGCAGGTGCAGGATGCCGTGGCACGTGAGCAGCAGCATCTCGTCGGTGCTCGTGTGGCCGGCGGTCCGGGCCTGCTCGGCGGCGACCTGGGGGCACACGACGATGTCGCCGAGGAGCCCGGCGGGGGTCGGCTCGTCCTCGGTGCCCGGACGGAGCTCGTCCATCGGGAAGCTCAGGACGTCGGTCGGGCCCGGCTCGTCCATCCACCGCACGTGGAGCTGCTCCATCGCGCCCTCGTCGACCAGGACGATCGCGAGCTCCGCGTCCGCGTGGACGTGCAGCGCGTCGAGCGCGAAGGCTGCGAGGCGCTGGATGGCCTGCTCGTCGACCTCGACACCGGACTCGTTGTTGAGCTCGATGCTCACCGGGTGCCTCCTCGGGCGTCGTCCTGCGGGTACGGGGACTGCTGGCGGTCCTGCGGCGGCCGACCGCGGCGCTCGGCGCGGTTCGCACCGGCCGGGTCGCCGATCGGTGCCGTGCCGCGACCGCCGGGGCGGTGCCCGGCCTGCTCCGCGAGGCGCTCCTCGTCGTAGACGGTGTAGGCGTCGACGATCCGGCCGACCAGGGTGTGCCGCACGACGTCCTCGCTGCCGAGCCGGGCGAAGTGGATGTCCTCGACGTCGCCGAGGATGCGCGTGACGAGCCGCAGACCGGACAGGTTGCCCGGCAGGTCCACCTGGGTGATGTCACCGGTGACGACCATCTTCGAGCCGAAGCCCAGGCGCGTCAGGAACATCTTCATCTGCTCGGGCGTGGTGTTCTGCGCCTCGTCGAGGATGACGAACGAGTCGTTGAGCGTCCGCCCACGCATGTACGCCAGCGGCGCGACCTCGACCGTGCCGGCCGCGAGCAGCTTCGGCACGAGCTCGGGGTCCATCATCTCGTTGAGCGCGTCGTAGAGCGGCCGCAGGTACGGGTCGATCTTGTCGGTGAGCGTGCCGGGCAGGAAGCCGAGCCGCTCGCCCGCCTCGACCGCCGGCCGCGTGAGGATGATGCGGGTGACCTCGCGCCGCTGCAGGGCCTGCACGGCCTTCGCCATCGCCAGGTAGGTCTTGCCGGTACCTGCCGGGCCGATGCCGAACGTGATCGTGTGGTGGTCGATGGCGTCGACGTAGGCGCGCTGCCCGTCGGTCTTCGGCCGCACCGACTTGCCGCGGCTCGCCACGATCGGGGTGCCGAACGTGTCCGAGGGCTTGCGGTCCTCGTCGAGGATCCGCGCCGAGGTCGGGATGTCGGCCGGACCGATGTCCTGCCCGCGCTTCACCATGCCCACGAGCTCGTCGACGAGCGCGTGGGCACGGGCGACGTCGCGCTCGGGCCCGGTGAGCGAGACCTCGTTGCCGCGGACGAGCACCCGGACGCCCGGGTACTGCCGCTCGACCGTCTTGAGCAGACGGTCCTGCGGGCCGAGGAGCTGGACCATCGCGATGCCGTCGACCCGGATGTCGACGACGACGTCGGACGGGTCGGACACGGGTCGGGTCGTGGGTCGGTCCGGTGCGGGTGCGTCGGACGCGGGGTGGACGGAGTCGTCAACCGGCAAGGAGATTCCCTTCGTGCAGATCACCTGCGAGGACGTGCGCGTGCACGTGGAACACGGTCTGACCGGCGGCTTCGCCGGTGTTGAAGACGAGTCGGAACTGGCCGTCCGCCCGCTCGTCGGCGATGCGACGGGCGGTGGCGACCACGTGGGCGAGCAGGTCCGGGTCGCCGGCGGCGAGCTCGGTCACGTCGCGGTACTGCTCGGTCTTGGGGATCACGAGCACGTGCACCGGGGCCTTCGGCGCGATGTCCTCGATCGCGATCACCCGGTCGTCCTCCGCGACGATCGTCGCGGGGATCGCACGGGCGATGATCTTCGAGAAGACGCTCGGCTCGCTGCTGCTCATGACTCCATCGTAGAACCCACGACCGACGTGGACCCTTCCCGGTCCGGCTACCAGCGGCCCAGCCGCGTCTGCAGGACGGCCAGCGCCGCCGGTCCGGCGGTCGAGGTGCGCAGCACGGTGTCACCGAGACGGACCCGCACGGCGCCCGCGGCCTCGAGCCGGTCGAACTCCGAGCCGTCGATCCCGCCCTCCGGGCCGACCACCAGGACGATCTCCTCGACGTCGGCCGGCGGTTCCCACGCGGAGAGCCGCACCGCACCCACCGGGTCCAGCACGACCAGCGCACGCCGCGCCTCCCGGCCGACCGCCGCGAGCTGCGCCGTCGTCACCGGCGCCGACACGGTGGGCACGCGCGACCGGACCGCCTGCTTGGCAGCCTCCTGCGCGATGGCCGCCCAGCGGGCGCGCCCCTTCTCGACCTTCGCGCCGTCCCACCGCGACACGCTGCGGGCGGCGGACCACGGGACGATCCGGTCGACGCCGATCTCGGTCCCCGCCTGCACCGCCATCTCGTCGCGGCCGCCCTTCGCGAGTGCCTGGACGAGCACGAGCGCCGGACGCGGCTGCGGCTCGACCGTCACGTCGTCGACGGTGAGCGTCAGCTCGTCGCGACCCGTCGCCGTGACCGCGCCGGAGACGACCGTGCCCTGCCCGTCGGCGATCCGCAGGACCTCGCCGACCCGGACGCGCGCGACCGAGACCGCGTGCCGCCCCTCGGCACCGTCGAGCCGGACCGGGTCGCCGACCCCGACGCCGTCGAGCGCGCCGGGACCGACCAGGTGGAGCGAGGCCATCAGAAGTTGAAGAACCGGTCGCGGAGCTTGCCGAACATGCCCTGCTGGAACCGGGCGAGCTGCGGCTTCGCGGCCTTGTGCGACTTCGCGAGCTGCTCGACGAGCTGGCGCTCCTTGTGCGAGAGCTTCGTCGGCGTCACGACCTGCACGCCGACCCGCAGGTCTCCGCGCCCGGCACCGCGCAGCTTCGTCACGCCGCGGTCCTTGATCACGAGGACGTCGGCGCTCTGCACGCCGGGCCGGACCTCGAGCTCGACCGGGCCGTCGAGGCCGTCGATCGTGGTGTTGGTGCCGAGGATCGCGTCGGTCATCTGGACCTCGAGCGTCGCGAGCAGGTCGTCGCCCTCGCGGCTGTAGACGTCGTGGTGCCGCACCTTCACCTCGAGGTACAGGTCACCCGACGGGCCGCCGGCGGGACCGACCTCGCCCTGGCCGGGCATCTGCAGGCGCAGACCGGTCTCGACGCCCGCGGGGACGTCGACCGGGACGGTCCGGCGCGCACGGACGCGGCCCTGCCCCTGGCACGTCGGGCACGGGCTGGGGATGACGGTGCCGTAGCCGCGGCAGGTGCCGCAGGGCGCGCTCGTCACGACGTTGCCGAGCAGCGAGCGGACCTGGCGCTGGATGTGGCCGGAGCCGCCGCAGATGTCGCACGTGCGCGGGCTCGTGCCGGGCGCACAGCACGAGCCGTGGCAGGTCTCGCACAGCACGGCCGTGTCGACCTCGACGTCCTTGTGGGTGCCGAAGACGACCTCGTCGAGGTCGACCTCGATCCGGAGCAGGGCGTCCTGTCCGCGCTCGGCGCGGCTCCGCGGACCGTTCCCCCGGCCGCCGCCACCGCCGCCGCCGAAGAAGGCGTCGAAGATGTCGCTGAAGCCGCCGGCCGCGCCGCCGCCGAAGGGGCTGTCTGCCTGCGGGCCGGCGTCGTAGCGCCGCCGCTGCTCGGGGTCGCTCAGCACGTCGTACGCGTGCGTCACGTCCTTGAAGCGCTCGGCGGCGTCCGGGCTCGGGTTGACGTCCGGGTGCAGCTCGCGCGCCAGCCGTCGGTAGGCCTTCTTGATGTCGGCATCGGAGGCGTCCGGCTGGACGCCGAGGACGTCGTAGTGGTCTGCCACGGTTCCCTCAGTCGGTTTCGGTTCGGTCGGTGGGTCGCGGCTCGCGCCGCGGTTCGGTCTGGAGGCGCGGAGCGGGTCCGCAGGGCACCGTGCGTCGGGCTCGGTGACCGGTCAATGTTCGCCCAGCAGCTTGGACAGGTACCGTGCGACCGCGCGGACCGCGGCCATGTTCGTGCCGTAGTCCATGCGGGTCGGGCCGAGGACGCCCAGACGGGCGACCGCTCCCCCGCCGGCGAGGTACCCGCCGGCGACGATGCTGGTGGCGTCGAGGCCGTACTCGGCGTTCTCGGCGCCGATGCTGGCGGCCACCGCGACGTCGTCGACCTGCATCTCGCCGAACAACCGGAGCAGGGTCACCTGTTCCTCGATCGCCTCGAGCACGGGGAACAGGCCGCCGGTGAAGTCCCGCTCGCTCTTGGCGAGGTTCGCGGCGCCCGCCATCACCAGGCGGTCCTGCCGGTTCGCGGCGACCTGCTCGATGAGCGTCGCGACGACCACCCCACCGAGGGTCTGCGCGTCGGCACGGAGCTGCCGCGGGACCTCGCGGAGGGCCCGGGGGACGTCCTGCAGGAGCAGGCCGACCGAGGCGCCGTTCACGACGGTGCGGAGCTCGGTGAGGGCGGTCTCGTCGAGCGCGACGTCGGTCTCCACGACCCGCTGCTCGACCCGGGCGGTGTCCGTGATGAGGACGACCATGAGCCGGGTGTCGCCCAGGCGCACGAGCTCGACGTGCTGCACGCGGGCCCGCACCATCGACGGGTACTGCACGAGGGCGACCTGGTTCGTGAGCTGGCTGAGGAGCCGGACCGTGCGGCCGAGGACCTCGTCGAGGTCGTTGGGGGTGCCGAGGAACGTCTCGATCGCGTGCCGCTGCGCGCTCGAGAGCGGGCGGGCGGCGGCCAGGTGGTCGACGAAGACCCGGTAGCCCTTGTCGGTCGGGACCCGCCCGGACGAGGTGTGCGGGGCGACGATGAGCTGCTCGTCCTCGAGCTGGGCCATGTCGTTGCGGATCGTGGCGGCGCTGACGCCGAAGGCGTGGCGGTCGACGATCGTCTTCGAACCGACCGGTTCGCGCGACGCGACGTAGTCCCGCACGATGGCCTTGAGGACCTCGAGGGAGCGTTCGCTGACCATCCGGACCCCTTCCGTTCGATGCTGGCACTCGGACGTGTCGACTGCTGATCCTACGCCCGACCGCCGACGCACCGGGACCGGGGCGGTCCCTCCCGGTACGCTCGCCGCATGAGCTACGGACAGCAGCCCGGTGGGCCCTACGGACAGCAGCAGCCGGGCGGACCCGGCAACCCGCAGGGGCCGCAGTACCCGGCGGGGTACACGCAGCCCCAGCCGATGTCGCCCGAGGACCAGCGCCTCTGGGCGACCCTGACGCACGTCGGCGGCATCTTCTCCAGCCTCGTCGTGCCGGTCATCGCCTACCTGGTGCTGCGCGACCGCGGCCAGTTCATCCGCGAGCACACCCGCCAGGCGCTGAACTTCCACATCACGATGGCGATCGCCGGAGTCGTCTGCAGCGTGCTGACGATCGTGCTCATCGGCTTCGTGCTGCTGCCGGTCCTCGGCGTGCTCGTGATCGTCTTCGCCGTCATCGCGGCGATCGCGGCCAACCGCGGGGACTTCTACCACTACCCGCTCACGATCGAGTTCATCAAGCAGTAGCAGCGGTCGCCAGCGCTCAGTCGAGCAGCTCGCGGACCACGGCGTCCGCGAGCAGGCGACCCTGCAGGGTCAGCTCGATGCGTCCCCGCACCGCGGCCGACCCGTCCACGAGACCGCGTGCGATGAGTCCCGCGACCCGGCCACGCGCCTCCCGGCCGAGTTCCGACGTCGCGAGCTCACCCCGCACCCGGGCGGCGAGGAGCACGCGCTCGACGTACCGGGTCTCGTCGTCGAGGGTCTCGCGCCCCGCGGCGGGCGACGTCCCGCCGAGCACCCGGTTCGCGTACGCGGCCGGGTGCTTGACGTTCCACCAGCGCGTGCCGGCCACCGCCGAGTGCGCGCCGGGACCGACGCCCCACCAGTCGTGGCCCTTCCAGTAGGACAGGTTGTGGCGGCTGGCGTGCTGCGCGGTGCCGCCCTGCGCGTCGAGGCGCGCCCAGTTGGAGACCTCGTACCAGCCGTAGCCCGCGTCGGACAGGGTCCGGTCGGCGAGCTCGTACATGTCGGCGGCGAGGTCGTCGTCCGGTGCCGGCAGCTCGCCGCGGGCGACCATGCGGCCCATCGCCGTGCCCTCCTCGACGATCAGCGAGTAGGCCGACACGTGGTCCGGCGCGCACGCCAGGGCCGCGTCGAGCGAGCGACGCCAGTCGTCGAGCGACTCCCCCGGGGTCGAGTAGATGAGGTCGAGGCTGACGTCGAGCCCCTCCCGCTCCGCCAGGTCGACCACGAGCGGGACGCGCTCGGGGTCGTGCGTGCGGTCGAGGGTCGCGAGCACGTGCGGGACCGCCGACTGCATGCCGTAGCTCATCCGGGTGAACCCACCGCGGCGCAGGGTGGCGACGGACTCGGCGTCCACCGAGTCGGGGTTCGCCTCGGTCGTGACCTCGGCGCCGGGCAGGATGCCCCACGTGTCGTCGATCGCGCGGAGGATCATCACGAGGTCGTCCGCGGGCAGCATGGTGGGCGTCCCACCGCCGAAGAAGACCGTGGAGACCGGTCGCCGCGGGACCCCGGAGCGGTCGAGGACCTCGGCCGCCCAGCGGATCTCCTGCACGGCGTGGCCGGCGTAGTCGTCACGACGCACGCCGCGCAGCTCGGACGCCGTGTAGGTGTTGAAGTCGCAGTAGCCGCAGCGCACCCGGCAGAACGGGACGTGCACGTAGACGCCGAAGGGGACGTCGCCGGCGCCGGGACCGGGGGTGACCAGGCCGTCCGCGGGAGCGGGATCGGCGATCGGGAGAGCACTCGGCATGGACTCCATTGTCGGCCATGATGGAGCCATGGAGCACCACACCGTCCCCACCACGGTGCTGTGGGACATCGACGGCACCCTCGTGCTGAACGCCGCCTCGCCGGGGAACCTGTACCACCTGGCACTCGAACGCGCCGTCGGTCGCGACCTGGTGCTGCGCGTCGGACACCAGCACGGCCGCACCGACGCCGGGCTCATCGCCGAGCACGTGCGCGCGCACGACCTCGACGACGCCCTCATCCCCACCGTCAGCCGGCACCTGCGCGACCTGACCGACGAGCGGTTCCACCGGGGCGAACGACGCGCGCCCGCTCCGGGAGCCGTCGCGCTGGTCCACCGCTTCGCCCGGCTCGGGTGGCGGAACGGCCTGCTCACCGGCAACTCGGCGCACCGGGCCCGGGTGAAGCTCGCCGGTGCCGGGTTCGACGTCGGCGCCTTCGACTGGGACCACTCGTACTTCGGGGACGAGGAGGTCGAGCGGACCGGAGTGACCACCCTCGCCGCAGCGGCCCTCGCCGGCACACGGGCCGTGATCGTCGGCGACACCCCGCGGGACGGGGAGGCAGCGGACGCCGTGGGGATCCCGTTCGTGGCGGTGGCGACCGGGGTCTACGACGTCGAGGCGCTCCGGGCGACGAGCGCGGTGGCCGTCGCACGGGACTGCGTGCAGGACGCGCAGCTGCTCGAGGACGCGATCGCCGCGGTGCCGCCGCTGGGCTGAGGGCTGGTCGGCGGTTTCGGGGATGGTCGGCGCTGCGGGCCGTGCGGCGCTGCGGGCCGTGCGGCGCTGCGGGGCTAGTCGCCGCGCAGGGCCGCCAGGTACTTCGCCGCCATCGTGCGCTGCTGCCGACGGAGGAACGGCGCGACGAGGGCCCACTTCCGGCTGGCCGGCTGCGAGAACTGCCGCACCTGCAACCACACCGAGCCGTCGCTCGTGCGCTCGACGACGAAGGACTCCTCGCCGGAGAGCGGGTGCCCCTCGAGCGTGCCGTAGGCGAACCCCTTGCGGTCCGTCTCGTCGATGATCGACACCACGCGCACGGGCGCGTGCACGGTCTGCCCGAAGGCGTGCATCTCGAGGGTCGCGGTCGTGCCGGCGGTGACGAGCGGGGTGCCGTCCGCGGCGAACCGCTCGACCCGGGGCGTGCCGATCGAGGCGGGTGCGACCGGCACGCCGTGCTCGTCGAAGGTCACAGGGTTGTACCGGACCTCGTCGTCGTCGGGCTGGTCGCCGACGACGACGCGGATGCCGCTGCGCTCCTGGATCTGCCAGGTCAGCGCCTGGGTCACCGCGGTCTCGAAGCGCTGGTCACCGTGGCCGATGCGCGCACGGGACTCCGCCGGGGTGAAGCCCTCCGGCGGGTAGGTCATGAGGTCCGCCGCCTGGGTGGCACCGACGGCACCGTAGGTCAGGGCGGTCCGGTACGTGCCGCGGGAACTCATGGAGCCATCGTACCGGCGCAGCCGTGGAGGCCGTCGCGCCGGTGCGGGACACGCACGAGGTCAGCGGGGCGTGACCGCGATGTTCCGCCACTGCGCCTCGAGCCCCTGCTCGCGGATGCCGACCGCACCGGTGGTCAGCGAGCAGCTGCCGAAGTCCGCCTTCCCCTGCACCGGTGTCCCGCCGGCCGAGGGCGAGGCGGTCGCCGTGATCGTGCAGCCCACGGCCTCGACGGTGAGGTGCCACCACTCCTCGGCCTGCACCGTGCGGCCGAACGACACGAAGGTCCCGGTGAACCCCGGGTTCTTGTGCTCACCGATGACCATGCCCGATGCGCTGAGGCCCACGTAGTAGGCGCGGAGGGAGTCCGGGCCGGTGGACGGGTCGTTCACTCGGACGTTGAAGCCCGCGTCGGTCCCACCGGTCGGCTTCCGCATCAGCCGGACGTCGCCGGTCAGCGTCATGTCGCCCCAGACCCGGTTGAGGACCTGCTTGTCGCCGTCCTGGCCGGAGTACGCGACGCTGCGGATCCGCTCCTCGGGTTGGTCGATCGCCCAGGTGCCGCCGTAGACCCGCGCGGGTGCGCCGTCCTCGAAGCGGCCGGTCGTCAGGGTCGAGTTGTACGGGGCCGACGCCACGGAGGCCGACAGTGCGCCGGCGGTCACGGTGACGAACCGGAAGCCGGCCGCGCTCGCGTTGCCGCGCAGGCCGACCGCGCCCTTCGTCAGGCAGTCGGTCGACGACTCCGACGCGTTGACCTTCGTCCAGTCGTTCGCGCCGACGGTCGACGACCACGCGGTGATGCCGCACCCGGCCGCCTGGACGACGACGTGGTAGTACTGCCCGGCGCGGAGGTTGCCCGCGATGGTCGACCGCGCCAGCGGAGTGGTCGTGCCGTTGTTCGTCCGGCTGATCGCCAGCGTGTTGTCCGTCAGCGAGAGACCGACCGAGTAGCCGGTGAAGGCGTTCGTGCCCGTCGCGGGCTGCGTGACGCGGACCAGGAGCCCGGCGTCCGTTCCGGAGTTCACCTGCACGTCGGCCTGCATGGTGTAGTCGGTCCACCCGGGGTCGCCGGTCACGGCCTTCGGCCCGTCGGACGAGCCGGACGTCTCGGTGAAGGTGCCGTACCCGTTCACGGTCTGCGTCGTCCACGTGCCGTTGTACGTCCGCCACGCCCCCTGACCGCCGGCGAAGGAGTCGCGGAACGGCAGGTTCGTCCGGGAGTAGTCCGACGCCGTGCTCGCGGCGCTCCGGTTCGACAGCGCCGCGGTGTACGCGGCCTGCGTCGAGCCGGACGTCGTGGTGACGCCGGTCACCAGGGCCAGCACGGCGACGGCGAGCACGCCGAGCAGGGTCGCGGGCCGGAGGGTCACGGGCGGGAGGCTCACGAGGCCACCGCCGGCTCGACGTCCTCGTCCCGGGTCCCCGCCGGTCGCCCGCCACGGTACCGCGGCCGCGCGAGGAGGACGCCGACGACGAGCGGCACGCCGCAGAGCACCACGAGGGCCACCCACCCGGCGGGGGTCAGGTCGAGCCGCGCCGCGATCGCCACCGCCCCGTCGGTCCCGGGCGGCAGGGGCACCTGCCCGACCGCCCCGCTGACGAGCCGCTCGGACGCGCCGGCCGGTCCGACGGCGCGGACCGGCAGCAGCCCCGTGGACACGACGTCCGCGACCGGTCGGGCCCCCGCCTCGACCCCGGTGACCACGAGCGCGACGAAGGGGCGGAAGACCGCGACCACGACGGCCAGGACGACGCTCACGCCGACGAGCCGGGCGGCGGTGCGACCGGCGCGACCGGGGAGGAACCCGGTGAGGAGCCAGACGACGCCGACGCCGCCGACCGCCCAGGGCAGCATCCGGAGCACCCAGCCCGCTCCCGGCAGCACCGCGACGACCCGGCCGACGACGTCGCCGCGGGTGATGGTCCAGGCGTCCGCCGCGCCGTTCGCGTCGCCCTTGGTCGTGATCGCGCCGTCCGCGACCGCGGTGATGCGGTGCGTGTAGGGCAACCGCGCCGCCGTGCCCCCGCCCGCCGCGACCGGCGGCACGAAGGTGACGACGTCGCCGACGGCCAGACGGTGCTGTCCCGGCGGCACCGTCACGACGAGCGACCCCACGGGCGCCGTGCGGCCCATCGACGGCGTCCGGACGTCGAAGGTGCGGACGCCGGCGGCCATCGCGGCGCCGACGACGAGCAGCACGAGCAGGACCGCGGCGATCGTGACGACGACCCGGACCGGCACCGCCCGACCCGGGGCACGCCGGCGACGGGGCACCGCCGTGCCGCCGACACCGGCCACGAGTCCGCCGGTCATGCGGTGAACGTCCACACGAGGGACTGGTTCATGGTCTGCGCCTGCGAGTCGTTCGGCGCCGCGGGGTCGAGGGAGACCGTCACGGTCGCCGTCCCGCCCTGGCCGGCAGCCGGAGCGGGGCTGATGGCGAAGCTCTTGCCGCCGATCGCGCCCGCGTTCTGCTTGGAGATGACGGTCGTCGTCCCCGACGGCGTCGTCCACGTCACGGTGACGAGCAGCCAGTAGCAGATGCTGTTCGAGGTCGAGACGGTGCCGTTGCAGACCCCGGGAGCGAGGGAGAACGCCGACGCTGCGACCCCGCCGGTGTTCTTGATCACCGTCGAGGTGCCGCGCGTGGTGTCCCCCGGCCGGAGGTTCGTGCCGGCGTACAGGTCGGTCGAGCACGTCGTGGTGCCCGTGGCGGTGCTCCGGCACGCCACGGTCGACGCGTCCGGACCCTGCGTCATCTCGATCGAGACGGTGTTCGCCGTGTTCGTGGTGTTCGAGATCGATGCCGTGTACGCCGACATCGTGCCGGTCGTCGTCAGCGCGAGGGCGACCGAGGCGACGAGTCCCGCCGCCGCGATGAACCAGCCCGTGCGCACCGGGGTGCGGCGGACGACCGTCGAGTGCCTGCCCACGACGGCACCGTCAGGCGGAGAAGGTGAAGGTGAGGGCCTGGGAGAGGGTCACGCCGGACGTCGGCGCGGTGGCGTTCTGCGGCAGCGAGACCTGGACGGTGAGCGGGATGCGCTCGTTCGCCGCAGGCGGGTTCGGCAGCGTGATCGCGTTGGCCGCCAGGTACGCGGGCGTCGTGGAGGCGGGCAGCACGTCCGCACCACGCCACGTCATCTTCACGACGAGCTGGTTGCAGAGGTCCGAGCCGCTCGCGGGCGAGGTGGCGCAGGGGCCGCCCGTGAGTCGGAACCCGGTGGGCGTCGCCGTCCCGGTGTTCGCGAAGTAGATCGTCTGGGTGGTCGAGGAGTCCCCGGGACGCAGCGACTCCCCGCCGTAGAGGTTCGGGTCGGTGCAGCTCGCCGTGCCGTCGGAACCGGTCGTGCAGGCTCCGGGCGACCCGTCGGCGGTGGTCTCCGCGATCCGGATCGTGGAGGTGGACACCGTGTTGGTGCCGTGCAGGAAAGCCTGCGTGAAGACGGACAGCGTGCCGCTGAAGGTCAATGCGAGCACCACCGCGGCGGCGAGGCCGGCGGCGATGACGGCGAGGTTGAGACGCTGCCGCTGTGCGCGGCTGACAGGTGTTGCATGACGTGACATCGGGTTCGCACCTCCGTGTGCACCCGGGTCGGGAACGATCGCCGCGCAGGGTCGCGCGCGATCGCAGCGGCCGGGTCCGCTGAACTGAGTGGTGTTCACCACCACACGGTCACATGCGACTGTATAGACCTGCAGCCGTTCTGGGTCCCCCAAAGTACGGGCAGACAGAACGGTCCGCCCTGTTCGGGAGCGTGTCAGCGCGTCGGACGGCGCCTCGACCGGTGCGCCGTCCTGCGGGAAGCGGATGGCCGGGGCGGACCTGGGGAGGGTCCCGCCCCTACTTCTTCTTCTCTTCGACGTCCCCGGAGAGCGCCGCGATGAAGGCTTCCTGCGGCACCTCGACGCGACCCACCATCTTCATGCGCTTCTTGCCCTCCTTCTGCTTCTCGAGGAGCTTGCGCTTGCGGGTGATGTCACCGCCGTAGCACTTCGCGAGGACGTCCTTGCGCATCGCCCGGATGCTCTCGCGGGCGATGATCCGGGCGCCGATCGCAGCCTGGATCGGGACCTCGAACTGCTGCCGCGGGATGAGCTTGCGGAGCCGCTCGGTCATGAGCGTGCCGTACGCGTAGGCCTTGTCGCGGTGCACGATCGCGCTGAAGGCGTCGACCTGTTCGCCCTGCAGCAGGATGTCGACCTTGACGAGGTCGGCTGCCTGATCGCCGGTCGGCTCGTAGTCGAGCGAGGCGTAGCCCTGCGTCTTGCTCTTCAGCTGGTCGAAGAAGTCGAAGACGATCTCGCCGAGGGGCATCTCGTACCGGATCTCGACGCGGTCCTCGCCGAGGTACTCCATGCCGAGCAGGGAGCCACGGCGCGACTGGCACAGCTCCATGATCGCGCCGACGTAGTCCTTCGGCGCGAGGATCGCGGCGCGGACCATGGGCTCGCGGACCTCGACGATGCGACCGCCCGGGAACTCGGACGGGTTCGTGACCTCGGTCACGGTCGTGTCCTCGTTCGTGACCTCGTAGATCACGCTCGGGGCCGTCGTGATGAGGTCGAGGCCGAACTCACGCGAGAGGCGCTCGGTGATGATCTCGAGGTGCAACAGGCCGAGGAAGCCGCAGCGGAAGCCGAAGCCGAGCGCCACGGAGGTCTCCGGCTCGTACACGAGCGCCGCGTCCGAGAGCTTGAGCTTGTCGAGGGCCTCGCGCAGGTCGGGGTAGTCGGAGCCGTCGATCGGGTACAGCCCCGAGAACACCATCGGCTTCGGGTCCGTGTAGCCCGGCAGGGCCTCGGTCGCCGGCTTCTGCGCCGTCGTGACCGTGTCACCCACCTTCGACTGCCGGACGTCCTTCACGCCGGTGATGAGGTAGCCGACCTCGCCGACCGAGAGCCCCTTCGTGGGCTTCGGCTCGGGCGACGACACACCGATCTCGAGGATCTCGTGCGTCGACCTGGTCGACATCATCTGGACCTTCTCGCGCGGGTGGATCGTGCCGTCGATCATCCGGACGTAGGTCACCACACCGCGGTAGCTGTCGTAGACCGAGTCGAAGATCATCGCGCGGGGTGCCGCCTCGACGTCGCCGACGGGGGCCGGCACGGTGCGGACCACGCGGTCGAGGAGCTCGGCGACACCGACACCGGTCTTGCCCGAGACGCGGAGGACGTCCTCCGGCTTGCCGCCGATGAGCTGCGCGAGCTCGGCGGCGTACTTGTCCGGGTCGGCGGCGGGCAGGTCGATCTTGTTGAGCACCGGGATGATCTCGAGGTCGTTCTCGAGCGCCAGGTAGAGGTTGGCCAGCGTCTGTGCCTCGATGCCCTGCGCGGCGTCGACGAGCAGGATCGCGCCCTCGCACGCGGCGAGCGAGCGGGAGACCTCGTACGAGAAGTCGACGTGCCCCGGCGTGTCGATCATGTTCAGCGCGAAGGTCTCGCCGTCGAGCTCCCACGGCATGCGCACGGCCTGCGACTTGATCGTGATGCCGCGTTCGCGCTCGATGTCCATCCGGTCGAGGTACTGCGCACGCATCGCGCGGTCCTCGACGATGCCGGTGATCTGCAGCATGCGGTCGGCCAGCGTGGACTTGCCGTGGTCGATGTGCGCGATGATGCAGAAGTTGCGGATCGCCTCGGCCGGGGTCGCGGCGGGCTCGAGCGGCGCGGATGCTTGTGGGCTCACGGTTCCTCAGGGGTCGGTGCGGTCGGACGATTGTCCCACGGTTGTGCGCGCGCAGCGCGCATCCGGTGCTGCCCTGTGGGAACCGGGCGCGACGCCACGACTGTGCAGGACGGACGGGAGGCGCGCGGCGGGGCCGGCGCGGGCCTCCCGTCCGTCAGGCGGTCACCGTGGCGGGCGTCGGCAGTGCGCCCAGGCCGCGGCGCAGGTCCTCCGGGGTGGCCGCGAGGCACACGCGGACCCAGCCCTCGCCGGACCGGCCGAAGGCGCTGCCGGGCGCGACCGCGACGTGCTCGCGGTGCAGGAGCGCCAGCGCCCACTCGGCGACGTCGCCTCCGGAGGCGTGCGAGACGTCGATCCACAGGTAGAAGGCCCCGCGGGGGTCGAGGTAGCGGATGCCGCCGGCGTCGAGGACCTCCTTCGCCACCGCCAGGTTGGCGCGGTAGTGCTCGCGGGCGTCCTGCACGGCCTGGTGGTCGCCGACGATCGCCGCGAGCGCGGCCCACTGGTCGGGCTCGGCGACGCAGCTGATCATCGCCTCCTGCGTCGTGCGCATGGTCGGCCCGAGTCCCTTCGGCGTCACGAGGTACCCGACGCGGACGCCGGTCATGGCGTAGGTCTTGCTCAGCGAGAACGCCGTGAAGACCCGGTCGTCCTCGTCGAGCGCGGCGATGCTCACGTGGCGCGTGCCGTGGGTGAAGTACTCGTAGACCTCGTCGCTGATCACCCACAGGTCGTGCCGCTTCGCCAGGGCGAGCAGCGCGCGGAGGGTCTCCTCGCCGAACACCGAGCCGAGGGGGTTCGACGGGGAGTTCACCACGATCGCCCGGGTGTGCTCGGTGATGCTCGCCTCGAGCGCCTCGAGGTCGGGCTCGAAGTCGTGCTGCGGTTCGAGCCGGTACGGCACCGGGGTCGCGCCGATGATGTGCGCGTTCATCGTGAAGGTCGTGTAGCCCGGGTCCGGCACGAGGACCTCGTCACCCGGGCTCAGCACGAGCGTCATCGCCTGGAACAGCGCCTGCGTCGCGCCGATCGTCAACCAGACCTGCTCCGGGTCGACGTCGATGCGGTTCTCGCGGCGGAGCTTGTCGCGGATCGCCGCCCGGAGGGGTGCGATGCCGCCGTTCGGCGTGTAGTCGGTGCGGTCCTCGGACCACGCGCGACGGGCGGCCTCGCCGATGTGCGGTGCGACGGCGACGTCCGGCTCGCCGATGACGAGCATCGCGACGTCGGTGCCGTCGGCCTGCAGCAGGGCGGCCTGCTCGTAGACGCGGCGGATGCCGGATGCGGGCACGGTCTCGATCCTGGGGGCGAGGGAGGGCACGTCGACACGGTAGCCGCTCGCGTGTTGCGGCCGCGTTTCGTCAGCGACGCGCGCGCGTCCGGTCCTTTGGCGCCAGCCCGTCCTGCTGGTAGTGTTGGTGGCTGGCTTCCGCGTTCCCCGCCCACGGGTGGAACGCGATGCGACCAAGGGCCCCTCTACCCAGCGGTCGCGACCACCCGTAGAGACGATCAAGGAGCAACACGCATGGCGAACATCAAGTCGCAGATGAAGCGCATCAAGACCAACCTGAAGGCCCAGGAGCGCAACAAGGCCTACCGCTCGGAGCTCAAGACGGTCATCCGTCACACGAACGAGGCCGTCGCCTCGGGCGACAAGGACAAGGCCGCTGCGGCGCTGGTCCTCGCCTCGAAGAAGCTCGACAAGGCCGTGAGCAAGGGCGTCATCCACAAGAACCAGGCGGCGAACCGCAAGTCGGCCATCGCCAAGAAGGTCTCGGCGCTCTGAGTCGCTGATCCTCGGGACGGTCCCTGACCGTCCTGCCGAGAGCCCCGCACCGGTGGTGCGGGGCTCTCGTCGTTCGCGGGTGGTGCGGGAGTGGCGGCGCGGCGACGTCTCTCATGGTGTCGAACCACGGTTGCGACGTCGAACCAGCGCGCACGGCTGGTTCGACGTCGCTTCCGTGGTTCGGAGCGGCGGCCGGCACAACCGGGAGCACGACGTGCGCAGCCGGCCGGGAGGCCCGGGTCGCCTCAGCGGTCCTCGCCGCGTCGGGCGATGGTGCGGACCATCACCTCGAGTGCGTAGTGCGCGTCGCGCGAACCACCCTTCACCGCGGTGTCCGCCGCAGCGATGCTCGTGATCGCGTTCGCCAGCCCGGCCTCGCTCCACCCCGCCACGTCACGCTGTGCGCGCTGGACCTGCCACGGCGCCATGCCGAGCGCGGACGCCGCCTGGCTGCTCGGGCCGCGGAAGGCGCTGACCTTCGCCATCGTGCGGATCTTGCTCGCGAACGCCGCGACGATCGGCACCGGGGCCTCCCCCGTCGCCAGCGCGTGCCGGAGCTCGACGATCGCCGGAGCCGACCGGCCCGCGAGCGCGATGTCGGCGACCTTGAACGCGTTCGTCTCGACGCGGCCGCCGTAGTACTTGTCGACGACGCGGTCGGTGATCTCCTCGGCCTCGTCGGCGAGCAGCTGCCGGCACGCGGCGGCGAGCTCGGCCAGGTCGTCGGCGAAGGCCGCGACGAGCGTCCGCACCGCCGAGGGCGCGATCCGGCGTCGGGCCGCCCGGAACTCCGCGTTCACGAAGTCCGCCTTGTCGGTGTCGCGCTTGAGCTCGTCGCACTGCACCTCGACGCCGCCGCCGACACCGCTGCGGATGGTGTCGAGGAGCTTCTTCCCGCGCACACCGCCGCCGTGCCGCAGCACCAGGGTGACGTCGTCGGCCGGTGCCTGCAGGTAGCTGATCGTCTCGGTGATGAAGGCGTCGGTGCACTTCTCGACGTTGGTGACGCGCACGAGCCGGGGTTCGCCGAAGAGCGACGGGCTCGCCAGCGTCGCGAGGAGGCCGGGGGCGTACTGGTCCGCTTCGAGGTCGTGCACCTCGAGCGCCGGGTCCTCGCCCAGGAGCAGGTCACGGAGGACGCTGCTCGCACGCTCCGCCAGGAACTGCTCGGGTCCGGTGACGAGCACGACCGGTGCCGGGCGGACGCCCGACCACGGTACCTGGTCGATCTTCGCCGCGGCGCGCGCGGGCTTCTTGGCGGGCATGCGTTCCTTCCGTCGGCGCCGGGTCGAGCGGGTCCGGGCCTGCGTCGATCCTACGGGCCACCGGGGACGCTCCGCCGCCTGCCCCACGGCGTGCGGCGCTGCCGTGGGGTCCGCCGGTGGGCCGTCGTCCGCGGCACGCTCCGTCCAGACACGGAGCGCGCCTCCGGCGTCCCGTGACACGACGATCGTGCCCTGGCGGTCGGTCCGGAACGCGGTGGTCCCGGCCGCCCGGAGCGCGTCGAGTGCCGTCCGGGTCGGGTGTCCGTACGTGTTGTCCGCCCCGACGCCGATGAGCCCGACGGGTGCCGCGAGCTGCCGGTAGAGCGCGGGGTCCTGGTCGGACGACCCGTGGTGCGCGACCTTCACGACGTCCGGCCGGGTCTCGACGAGGGGCCGGAGCCGGCGCTGGGCGCGCTCCCCGAGGTCCCCGAGGAACACGCCGGAGACGCAGTGGTCGCACCCCGGTCCGGCGGCGGTCTCGAGGACCAGGCTCGCGTCGTTGCCCGACGCCGCCGCCCCCGCCGGTGGCCACACCAGCCGCCAGCGGAGCCGTCCGAGGGTGCCCGCCGTGCCGTCGTCGCCGGTGCGCAGGTCGACCCCGGCGTCCTCGAGCACGCGGAGCACCCGGTCGTCCTCGGCCCTGCCCACCGGACCGACCAGCGCACGGTCGGTCCGGTCCGCGACGGCCCCGACCGCGCCGACGTGGTCGCGGTCGAAGTGCGTGAGCACGAGCAGGTCGATCCGCTCGACCCCGAGCAGGTCGAGGCACCGGCGGAGCGCCGGCTCGTCGTCGCCGGTGTCGACGAGCGCCACCGGACCCCTGCCGTCGCGCACCAGCACGGCGTCGCCCTGCCCGACGTCGCAGGCGACGACCGACCAGTCCCCCGGCACGGTCCCCTGGACGACGAGCCGCGGCACGGCAACGACCCCGACACCGAGGACGACGACCGCTGCGGCGGCGACGAGCAGCCGTGCCCGCGTCCGCCCCCGTGCGAGCACGGCCGCGGCGACCGCCAGGCTGACCAGGCCCGCGGCGGCGATCCCCGTGACGCCGACGGGCCAGTCGAGCTCGGCCGCCGGCAGCCCGGCGGTCGTCGTGGCGACGACCCCGATGCAGGCCGCGGGCACCCACGCGACGTGTGCCGTCACCGCCGCTCCCCACGGCCAGACCGGCGCGAGCAGGCACGCGAGGAGCCCCGTCACCGTGACCACCGGCGCGAGCGGTTCGGTCAGCAGGTTCGCCGGCACCGCGAAGGTCGGCAGCGTCGGGGACAGGACGACGGTGACCGGCCAGCACGCGACCTGCGCGGCGACGGGCACCGACAGGGCCGCCGCGACCGGTGTCCAGAGCCGTCGGGCCAGCAGCGCGGTGAGCGGCGGCGCGAGGACGACGATCCCCGCGGTCGCCAGGACGGAGAGGGCGAACGCGACCGAGCGGGCGTACCAGGGGTCCACGACGAGCATGCCGAGCACCGCGAGGGCGAGCAGCGGGACACCGCGGACCGGTCGCCCGGACAGTCGGACACCGAGGACCACCACCGCCATCACCGCGGCCCGGACGATCGAGGGGTCCGGGCGGACGAGCACCACGAACGCGACGAGGAAGCCGCCCGCGAGGGCGGCGCGGACCGGCCGCGGGAGTCCGACGCCACGCCCCACGGCCACGACGAGCGCGACGACGACCGCGCAGTTCGACCCGGAGACGGCGGTGAGGTGGGTGAGCGCCGCGGTCTCCATGGCGGACTCGGTGCCGGGGTCGAGCCCGCTCCGGTCGCCGATCGCCAGACCGCGGAGCAGCGCGCCGCCCGGTTCCGGCAGGCCGTCGGTGACCCGCACGAACGCCTGCCGCACCCGGTCGGTCGCGGCGAGCACACCCGCCGGCGGGTCGACCGCCGGCGCCCTTCGGAGGAACACCACCGCCGCCTCGGGCCCGCCGCCGTCGTCCGACTCCACCGAGGCGCGCCCCGTGAGCACCGCTCCGGTGGGCGCTCGGGTCGGCACGGCCGGCACGATCCGGACCGGCACGTCCAGGCCCCCGGTCCCGCCGAGGCGCCGGAGCGTGCCGGTCGTCGACCGATCGGCGTCGCCGAGGTCGCGCGTGAGCACGACCTCGACCTCCGTCGTCCGTCCTGCGGTCGCGGCGAGCACCACGGGCGACCGTGCCGGGTACCCGACGCCGACCGCGACGCCCACGAGCGTGCAGCACGCCGCCGTGGTCGCGAGGAGGGCGAGCACCGGCGGCAGTGCCCGGACGCCGCTCCCGGTCCGCAGCACGAGCAGCGTGAGGACGACCACGCCGACCGCCCCCGTCGCGCCCACCGTCCACCACGCCGCTCCGGGACGGCCGACGAGCAGTGCCGCGGTCACCCACGCCAGGGCGACCGGGCCGCCGAGTCGCAGGTCGGCGGGGTGCGGTGCCGGGTCCACGTGCCCGACCCCTCAGACCCGGACCCGGTCGCGCAGGTCGTCGAGGCGCGCCTGACCGATGCCGCTGACGTCGAGCAGGTCGTCGACCGACGAGAACCCGCCGTGCTCCTCGCGCCACGCGATGATCCGCCCGGCGAGTGCCGGTCCGATGCCCGGGAGGGTCTCGAGCGTCGCCTGGTCCGCCGTGTTCAGGTCGACGACCGCGTCCGGCCCGCCGGCGGCGCTGCCCACCCCGCCGCCCACCCCGCTGCCCGCCCCGCTGCCCACCACGCCGCTGCCGCCCGCGACGTCCGGACCGAGCGCCTCGGGGACCGACGTCTCGCCCACCCGCGGCACGTAGAGCCGTTCGCCGTCGACGACCGCCCGGGCGAGGTTCAGCCGCGCGAGGTCCGCATCCGCCGCCGCTCCCCCGGCACGCTCCAGCACGGCGTCCACGCGGGTCCCGACGGGGACCTCGACGACCCCCGCGTGCCGGACGGCACCGAGCACGTACACCGCGGCGACGGCCGCGGACGCGGACGGCGCGACGCTCCCGACCGCGGCGGGACCGCTCGGGACCGGACCCCCGCCGGACGGCGACGGGACCGTCGGAGCCGGCTGCGAGCCTCCCGTCACGGTCACCTCGCCCGACGACCGCCCGCGCAGGGTCCCGACCGCCACGACCACGAGGGCGACGACGACCACCACCGCGGCGAGCACCAGTGCCGCCCGCGGGCTCAGCGTGCACCGCTCCCACCACCGCGCTCCGGTCGACGCGGAGCCGGACGAGGGCGACGTGACGGGCGGGTCGTGGGACATGACCGGCACGCTAGGGCGCACCCGCACACAAGGACGGCCCGGCGACTCCGCACTGTGGAGGAGGCCGCCGGGCCGGTCGACTGGGGAGGAGTGGTGTCAGCCCTTGATGGCGATGTTCACGAGCTTCGGCGCCCGGACGATCACCTTCACGATCTCCCGGTCGCCGATGTACCGCTGGACGTTCGCCGACGACCGTGCGAGCTGCTCGAGCTCGTCGGCCTCGATCGACTTCGACACCTCGAACGAGTCGCGCACCTTGCCGTTGACCTGCACGACCGCGGTCAGCGTGTCCTGCACGAGCAGCGTCGGGTCGGCCTTCCGCCAGCCGTGGGTGGCGACGGTGGCCTCGTGTCCCAGCTTCTCCCACATCTCCTCGCCGGTGTACGGCGCGAAGACGCTCAGGGCGAGCGCGACGGTCTCGACGGCCTCGCGGACGGCGGGGTCGCCCGCGCCGGGGCCGCTGTCGATCGCCTTGCGGGTGACGTTGACCAGGTCCATGAGCCGCGCGATGACGACGTTGAACTTGAACGCCTCCATGAGCCCGGGGGCGTCGGCGAGGAACCGGTGCGTGACCTGCCGGAGCGCCCGGTCGCCGTCCGCCCAGACCGCGTCACGGGACGATGTGACGTCGAGCGCCAGGCGGTACGCGCGGGCCAGGAAGCGCGCGGACGCCGACGGCGACACGTCCTCCCAGTTGATGTCGTCCTCCGGCGGTCCGGCGAAGCCCATCACGAGACGGATCGCGTCGACGCCGTTCGCGTCGAGCTCGTCGCCGAGCGAGACGCCGCCCTTCGACTTCGACATCTTCGAGCCGCCCGACAGCACCATGCCCTGGTTGAGCAGCGCCGAGAACGGCTCGGTGAAGTCGAGGTACCCGAGGTCGAACAGGACCTTCGTCACGAAGCGCGCGTACAGCAGGTGCAGGATCGCGTGCTCGATGCCGCCGATGTACTGGTCGACCGGCGCCCACTTGCGCGCGGCCGACGGGTCGAACGCCTGCGTGTCGTCCTGCGCGGACAGGAAGCGCAGGAAGTACCACGACGAGTCGACGAACGTGTCCATCGTGTCCGTGTCCCGCAGCGCCGGCGTCCCGTCGACCGGGTTCGGCACGTTCACCCAGTCGGTCGCACCGCCGAGCGGCGAGGTGCCCTTCGGCTTGAGGTCGAGGCCCTCGGTCGACGGCAGGCGCACCGGCAGCTGGTCCATCGGGACCGGGTGCTCGGTGCCGTCGGCGCCGTGGATGATCGGGATCGGGGTCCCCCAGAAGCGCTGGCGCGAGATGAGCCAGTCGCGCAGGCGGTACGTCTTGGCGGCACGGCCGGTACCGCGCTCCTCGAGCAGCGAGATCGCGGCGGTGATCGCGTGCTGCTTCGACATCCCGTCGAGCGGGCCGGAGTTGATCATCCGCCCCTGGCCGGTCAGGGCCTCGCCGGTCGAAGCCGGGTCGAGCGCGGGCAGGTCCTCGAGCGCCGCGCCCTCGGGGATGACCGGGATCGCACCGGTGACGGGCTGGTTCGTGTCGACGACGACCTTGACGGGCAGGCCGAAGGCCCGCGCGAAGTCGAGGTCGCGCTGGTCGTGCGCGGGCACGGCCATGACCGCGCCGTGGCCGTAGTCTGCGAGCACGTAGTCGGCGGCCCAGATCGGCAGGCGCTCCCCCGTGAGCGGGTGGATCGCCGAGCGGCCGAGCGGCACACCGGTCTTCGGGCGGTCGGCGTTCTGCCGGTCGATCTCGGAGGTCTTCTGGGTCGCCGTCAAGTACGCGTCGAAGTCGGCCCGCACATCGTCAGGAGCAGCGGAGACCAGCTCCGCCGCCAGGTCGGAGTCCGGCGCCACGACCAGGAACGTCACCCCGTGGATGGTGTCCGGCCGCGTGGTGAACACGGTGACGGGCTCGTCGCGCCCCTCGATGACGAAGTCGACGTCCGCACCGACCGAGCGACCGATCCAGTTGCGCTGCTGCGCGATGACCTTCGCCGGCCACCGTCCCTCGAGCTGGTTGAGGTCGTCGAGCAGCCGGTCGGCGTACTTCGTGATCGCGAAGTACCACTGCGTCAGCTTCTTCTTGACGACGACGGCACCCGAGCGGTCGGACGTGCCGTCCGGCAGGACCTGCTCGTTCGCGAGCACGGTCTGGTCCACCGGGTCCCAGTTGACCCAGCTGTCCTTCCGGTAGGCCAGGCCCTTCTCGTACATCTTCAGGAACAGCCACTGGTTCCACTTGTAGTACTCGGGGTCCGAGGTGTGGATCTCGGTCGTCCAGTCGAACGAGGGCGCGTACCGCTTGAACGAGGCCTTCTGCTGCTCGATGTTCGCGTAGGTCCACTCCTTCGGGTCGACCCCCCGCTTGATCGCCGCGTTCTCGGCCGGCAGACCGAAGGAGTCCCAGCCGATGGGGTGCAGCACGTTGAACCCCTGCTGCCGCCAGTACCGCGCCACGAAGTCACCGAGCGCCCAGTTCTCGGCGTGCCCCATGTGCAGGTCGCCGGACGGGTACGGGAACATCTCGAGGATGTACTTCCGGGGGCGGGTGTCGTCGAGGTCCGTCGTGAAGAGCCCGAGTTCCTCCCAGCGGGGCTGCCACTTCTCCTGGATGCGGCGGAAGTCGTACGCGTCGGGGTCGACGGCTGCGTGCTCGGTGGAGTGTGCAGTGGGGTGCTCGGTGGTCACGATCACCTAGGGTACAAGGCCTGGAGGCCCGGCCGTCGCCCGCCCCGGACGGCCCGTCCCACGGGTGGTCACCCCGCGACGAGCCGCCCGTCCCGCATCCGCAGGGTGCGGTCCACCAGGTCCGTCGGCACGGGCACGTGCGACACCACGACGACCGTGCGACCGGCCTGCCGCGCGGCACCGACCAGGTCGCGGAGCACGGCGTCGCCGAGGTCGGGGTCGACGTCCGCGGTCGGCTCGTCGAGCACGAGCACGGGGAACGCGTGCAGCAGCGCCCGGGCGAGCGCGAGCCGGTGCGCCTGCCCGCCCGACACGAGCACCCCGCGCTCCCCCACGCGGGCGTCCAGACCGCCGCGTCGCGCCACCCACTCGCCGAGTCCGACCCGGTCGAGCACGTCGGTCAGGTCGGCGTCGGTGGCGGTGTCCCGGGCGAACAGCAGGTTCTGCCGCACGGTCTGGTCGAACACGAACGGGTCCTGTTCGACGAGCCCGACGCGCGCCCGGACGGCGTCCGGGTGCATGGTCCGCGCCTCGACGCCGTCGAGCGTGTAGGACCCCTCGTGGTCGACGAACCGCACCAGGGCGTCGACGAGGGTGGACTTGCCCGCGCCGCTCGGACCCTCGAGCACGACGACCTCGCCCGGCAGCAGGTCGAGCGACACCCGGTCGACGGCCGGGTCCGCGGCTCCGGGCCACCGCACGGTCAGGTCGCGGAGCGCCACCGTCACCGTCACCGTCAACGGATCGTCGACGACGAGGTCCCGCGGGTCGGCGGGGTCGTCCGGTTCGGGCACGATGCCGGCCGGCACGACGGCCGGGACGACCCGCTCCACCCGCTCCGCCGCGGCCCGGACCCGGCGCAGGGTGAGCACGGCCAGCGGCACACCGCCGACGACCTCGAAGAGCGCGAGCGGCACGAAGACGGCGAGCGCCCAGAGCGGCCCGTCGAGCGCACCCGACACCACCGCCGGCGCCCCGACCGAGAGGGTCCCGACCACGGCCCCGCCACCGACCAGCGCGACGAGCGCACCGACGAGGGACTCGACCCGCGCGCGGCGGCGCACGGCCCGGGTCACCCGGGCGTCGAGCGCGGCGATACGGGCGAGGCGGTCGGGCAGGGTGCCGTAGGCCGCGAAGACGTCGAGCGTCCGGACCGTGTCGAGCACGAGGTCGGCGACGTGGCCCCGGTCGGCCGCGGTCTCCCGGTCCGAGCGCCGTGCGACGGACAGCGTCGTGACGGTGCCGAGCAGCGCGGCGACGGCGAGGGCGGCGACCAGCACGAGGGCGGCCGGCCACCACACCAGGGCGACCGCGACGACGGACAGCACGGCCACGACGCCCGCCGAGACCAGCGGTCCGACGACGCGGATCGGCAGGTCCTGCAGCCGGTCGGTGTCGGTGACGAGCCGGGTGAGCAGGTCGCCACGACCCGTGGAGCCCAGCCCGGCCGGCGCCACCGACGACAGTCGCCGGTACATCTCGGTCCGGACGACCGCGAGCTGCCGGAAGGACGCGTCGTGCCCGGCGAGGCGGTCGACGTACCGCAGCGCCGCGCGGCCGAGCGCGAACGCGCGGACCCCGACCATCACGAGCGTCAGGTAGAGGATCGGCGGCTGCTCGGCGGCGCGCGTGATGAGGTAGCCGCTCGCCGCGAGCAGCGCCACGGCGCACACCGCACTCAGCGTGCCTGCGGCGACCGCCTTCGCCCAGGCGGCCCCGTGCGGCAGGGCGAGCCGGAGGACGCTCGTGCCACGCGCCTCCCGGCTCATGCCCGGACCCCCTGCCGGGTGGTGACCGTCACCGCGCCGCCCGGGAGCACGTCGACGCGGACGTCGGCCGCGGCGAGCACCGCGGGCCGGTGGCTCGCCACCACGACGACGGACCCGTCGTCGGCGAGGGCCCGCACGGCGCGGACGACGGTCCGCTCGGCCTCGGCGTCGAGCGCCGACGTCGGCTCGTCGAGCAGCACGAGCGGCGTCCGGACGCGACGCGCCCGGTACAGCGCACGGGCGACCGCGACCCGCTGGGCCTGACCACCCGAGAGACCGGCTCCGTCCGACCCGACCGGGAGGCCCGGCTCGACTCCCAGCCCCGCCTCGCGCAGCGCACGGCGCACGGCTGCATCGTCGGGTCCCGCGTGCATCGCGACGTTCTCGGCGACCGTGCCGCGGACGAGCCGCGGTCGCTGGTCGGCCCACGTGGTGCGCTCGGCGCGGGACGCCCCCGCCGGACCGGGCACCACGACGCTGCCGTCGTGGTCGAGGACGCCGCGCATCGCGGCGATCAGGCTCGACTTGCCCGACCCGCTCGGGCCGGCGAGCGCGACGACGGCGCCCGGGGCCGCCCGGAGGTCGAGCGGCCCGATGACGAGGTCGGGGCGACGGACCGTCAGTCCGTCGAGCACCAGCTCCGCGGCGGCGGGGGCCGGTACAGCGTCGGGGCGGGCCGTCGCGACGGCGGTGCGGTCGTCGAGGACGTCGAGGACCGCGCTCGAGGCCTCGACCCCGTCCTGCGCGGCGTGGAAGTCGGCGCCGACCTGCCGGATCGGTGCGAAGGCCTCCGGAGCGAGGACGAGGACGAACATCGCCGCGCCGAGTCCCATGGAGCCGTCGACGAGCCGCACACCGATCGAGACGGCGACGAGGGCGACGGACAGGCTCGCCGCGAGCTCGAGGGCGAAGCCGCTGACGAACGACAGGCGGAGGACCCCGATCGTCCCCCGGCGGTACTCGTCGGTGACGCTGCCGATGCGGCCGACCTGGCGACGCGCGCGACCGAAGACCTTCAACGTCGCCAGGCCCTCGACCGCCTCGGTGAAGGCGCTGCCGAGCCGGGCGAGCGCGTCCGCCTGCTTCCGCTGGAGCGCCTGCGTGGCGAGTCCGATCAGCACCATGAACACCGGGATGACGGGCATGGCGAGCACGATGACCAGCGCGCTCGTCAGGTCGGCGGAACCGATCGCGACGAGGAGGACCGGCGTCGCCACGGCCGTGAGGGCCAGCTGCGGGACGTAGCGGCCGAAGTAGGCGTCGAGCGCGTCCAGCCCGGGACCGAGCGTCGTGGCGAAGCCGGCGCTGGAGCGGGCGGCGAGCCAGGACGGTCCGCGTTCCGCCGCGCGCGCCAGCACCGTCGCCCGGAGCTCGCTCTTCACCGTCGCCCCGGCGCGGGCCGCCAGGTCGTCCGTGGCCCAGGCGGCGACCGCGCGGACGACGAACGCGGCGGCGAGGAGCGCGAGCGTCGGGGACATCGCCGCGGGGACGCGGCCGTCGCGCACCGCGTCGACCCCGAGGGTGACGGCGGTGGCGATCCCCCAGGCGATGCCGATCGTCGCGAGCGTCCGCACCAGGCCGGTCGCCGCCGAGGCGACGACCGACCCGCGGGCGGTGCGCGAGAGCCGGAGCAGGCGCGGATCGAGGGGCTTCATCACCGGGCCCTAGTGCGCGGCCCGGGCGATCTGCGCCCGCGACACACGCTTGCGGAACACCCAGTAGGTCCACGCCTGGTAGGCGAACACGAGCGGGAGGAACACCAGGGCCACCCAGCTCATCACCGTCAGCGTGTAGTCGCTGCTCGAGGCGTTGGCGACGGTCAGGCTGTTCGCCGGGTCGTTCGACGCGGGCATGACGTCCGGGAAGATCGCCGTGAACATCGCCACGACCACCGCGGCGATCGTGACGGCCATCAGGGTGAAGGCTCGGCCCTCCCTGCCCCAGGCGTTGCAGAGCACGGCGAGGACGAGCGCGAGCGCGGCGACGACCGAGAGCACGAGGCTGGCCGGGGTCGCGCGGACGAACGCCATCGACACGAGGAAGGCGGCAGCGACGACGATCGTCAGCACGCCCGCCCGGGTCGCCAGCCGCTTGGCGCGCTCGCGGATCTCGCCCTCGGTCTTGAGCGCCACGAAGACCACGCCGTGCGTGAAGAACACGAGCAGGGTCGTCAGCCCGGTCAGCAGGGCGAAGGGGTTGAGCAGGTCGAACACCGTCCCGGTGAAGTCGTGCCCGGCGTCCATCGGGATGCCCCGGACGACGTTGCCGAACGCGACGCCCCAGAGGAAGGACGGCACCGCGCTGCCGACGACGATCATCAGGTCGAAGCGGCGCTTCCACTCCGGGTGCTTCCGCTGGTGGCGGTACTCGAACGACACCCCGCGGGCGATGAGCGCCGCGAGGATGAGCAGCAGGGCCAGGTAGAAGCCGGAGAACATCGTGGCGTACCACTCCGGGAACGCCGCGAACAGGAGCGCGCCGGCGACGATGACCCAGGTCTCGTTGAGGTCCCAGACCGGGCCGATGGTGTTGATGAGGACCCGGCGGTCGGTGTCGTCCTTGCCGAGGAACGGCAGGGACATGCCGACGCCGAAGTCGAACCCGTCGAGGACGAAGTACCCGACGAAGAAGAGTCCGACGATCGCGAACCAGACAACGGGGAGATCCACTAGTACACCGTCACTTCGTGCTCGACCTCGCCGGTGACCTCGTCGACCTCCGCAGGAGCGGCGGGGCCCTCCTGCGCGACCTTCTTGATGAGCCCGAACTCCACGACCGCCAGCGCGCCGTAGATGAGCGTGAACACGACCAGCGAGATGAGGACCTCGACCCCGGTGACGTTCGGCGAGACGCCGTCCGCGGTGCGGAGCAGGCCGAAGACCAGCCACGGCTGGCGACCCATCTCGGTGAAGACCCAGCCCATGATCATCGCGGCCATCGGCAGCGGGACGGACCAGGTGGCCACACGCCACACCCAGCGCTGCGTCGGGAAGCGGCCCTTCCGGGTGAGCCAGAGCCCGGCCAGCGAGACGAGGACCGCGCCGACGCCCAGGGCGATCATCCAGCGGAACGACCAGTAGGTCACCCAGATGATGGGCTTGTAGTCACCCGGGCCGTACACCTGCGTGTACTGCGCCTGCAGGTCGTTGATGCCCTCGACCGTGCCGGTGAAGGTGTGGGTCGACAGGAACGAGAGCAGGTACGGGATGCGGATCGAGAACAGCTCGTGCACACCGTCCGGGGTCCCGAGCGTGAAGACCGAGAACGAGGCGTCCTTGCCCGTCGACGTGTTGTAGAGCGCCTCGGCCGCGGCCATCTTCATCGGCTGGGTGTCGACCATCGTCAGGCCGAGCTGGTCGCCGGAGAGCACGGTCAGTGCCCCGGAGGCGAGCATCGTCCACATGCCGAACTTCAGCGCCGGCATCATCGTCTCGAGGTTCTGGTTGCGGGCCAGGTGCCACGCGGCGACCGCGACGATGACCGAGGCGGCCACCATGAACGCGCCGAACAGGGTGTGCGGGAACGCGGCGAGGGCGACCTTGTTCGTCAGGACGGCCCAGATGTCGGTGAGCTCGGCGCGGCCCTTGGCCTCGTTGATCGCGAAGCCGACGGGGTGCTGCATGAAGGCGTTGGCCGCCAGGATGAAGTACGCCGACATCATGGTGCCGACGCTCACGCACCAGATGCTCGCGAGGTGCAGGGCCCGCGGCAGCCGGTCCCACCCGAAGATCCAGATGCCGATGAACGCGGCCTCGAAGAAGAACGCGAGGATGCCCTCGAGCGCGAGCGGAGCGCCGAAGACGTCTCCGACGAAGCGCGAGTAGTTCGACCAGTTCATGCCGAACTGGAACTCCTGCACGATCCCGGTGACGACGCCCATCGCGAAGTTGATGAGGAAGATCCGGCCGAAGAAGCGCGTCAGCTGCAGGTAGTGCGCCCGACCGGTCCGCACCCACGCCGACTGGAAGACCGCCACGACGAGGGCCATGCCGATCGTCAGCGGGACGAAGAGGAAGTGGTAGATCGTCGTGAGCCCGAACTGCCACCGCGACAGGACGAGCGGATCGAGGAGGTCGTTCATGCGGCGTGTCCGAGCCGGGTCGCCGCGCGCTGTTCGTGCACGTTGGTTGCTTCCTACGGGAGGTGGGACTTCAGGTTCGTCACGCCGTCGGGACACCTCCACGCTACCGGCCGGACACCTGGCTCGACAAGTTGTAGAGGCCGTCTCTGCACGAACGTGCAGCGGCTGTGATCGGCACAACCGTGCGGAACATCGGTGCTGCGGACCCACCCCGCAGAACGACGACAGGTGCCGGGCCGAAGCCCGACACCTGTCGTCGATCGTTCAGCGCGCGGGGCGCCGGGTCAGAGCAGACCCTCCTCGGTGAGGAAGTCCTTCGCGATCTCCGACGCCTTCTCCTTGTCGGTGACGCTCTTCTGGTTGAGCTCGATGAGCTTCTCCGTGGTCAGCTTCTCGTTCACCCCGTCGATGGCGTCCGCGGCCTTCTCGTCGACCTTGTCGGACACGACCGGGATGACGTTCTGCGGGAGGATGAGGTTCTCCGGGTCCTTCAGCGAGACGAAGTCGTTCGCCTTGATGCTCGGGTCCGCGCTGTAGATGTCGGCGAGCTGGACGGTGCCGTCCTTGAGCGCCTTGACGGTCAGCGCGCCGCCGGAGTCCTCGACCGCCTTGAAGTCGACGTCGACGCCGTAGACCGACTTCAGACCGTCCGGGCCGTACGGGCGGGTCTGGAACTCGGAGTTCGCACCGACGGTGAGCTTCTCCTTGACGTTCTTCAGGTCGGCCAGGCTCGTGACGTCGTTCTCCTCGGAGAACTGCTTCGTCACGGTGTAGCTGTCCTGGTCCGTGGCGTCGGCCTCGTCGAGGACGCGCAGGCCCTTCGGCAGCGCCTTCTCGAGGCCCTCGTCGATCTGGTCGGCGGTCTTGGCCGTCGACGACTTGTCGAAGTACTGCAGCAGGTTGCCGCTGTACTCCGGCATGACGTCGATCGCGCCCTTCTCGAGCTGCGGGATGTAGACCTCGCGCTGCCCGATGTTGAAGTTGCGCTGGACGGTGAAGCCGTCCTTCTCGAGGACCTGCGCGTAGAGCTCGGCGATGATCTCGTTCGAGTAGTACTGCTGCGAGCCGATGACGATGGTCTTCGAGTCCGAGGAGGCGCTCGAGCCGCTGCTGAGCGGGTCGCTCGAGGCGCAGCCGGTGAGGGCTGCTGCGACGCCGAGTGCCGTTGCGGCGGCGAGGGCGACGCGGATCCGTGCTGTGATCACGATGGGTTTCCTTCCGGGATGGGATTGCGGGCTCGCTCGCGCGATCCCTGGCGCTGCCGCGCGGACGGGTCGGCGGTGCCCTTCGGCACCGCCGCCCGCTGCAGCGCGGCGAACACGATCTCGAACGCGATCGCGAGTGCGATCACGAGGATGGAGGCGCCGAGCATCTCGGCGTAGTCCTGGGTCTTGAGGCCGAGGAAGAAGTAGCCGCCGAGGCCACCGGCGCCGACGTACGCGGCGAGCGTGGCGGTCGCGACGACCTGCAGGACGGCGGCGCGCACGCCACCGATGAGCAGCGGGAGCCCGAGCGGGATCTCCACCTTCCAGAGCACCTGCCAGCCGGTCATCCCCTGCGCCTTCGCGGCGTCGACCGTGACGGGGTCGACCGACTCGATGCCCGCGTAGGCACCGGCGAGCACGGACGGGACGGCGAGGATCACGAGGGCGAGCAACGGCGCCTGGAGGCCGATGCCGAGCATGAGCCCGAAGAGCGACAGCACGCCGAGGGTCGGCAGGGCGCGGATGCCGCCGGACAGCGCGATCGCGAGGCCGCGGGCCCGACCGGTGTGCCCGATCGCGTACCCGATCGGGATCGCGATGACCGAGGCGATGACCACCGCGAGGAGCGTGATCCACACGTGCTCCCAGAGCCGGGCCGGGATCGCGTTGAAGCCGGTGTAGTTCGCCGGGTCGAACACCCAGCCGAAGGCCTGACCGATGATCACGAGACCACCTCCGCACGCTGGAGCACGCGACGTGCGGCCCGTCGGCTCCGTGGCGCGCGTCGCGTCCACGGCATGACGACCCGACCGAGCAGGACGAGCAGACCGTCGAGGGCGAAGGCGAGCACGAGCACCATGACGATGCCGGAGATGATCTCCTCGAAGATGCCGCGGGCGAGACCGTCCGTGAACAGCGACCCGAGGCTCTGGATCCCGAGCACCGCGCCGACGGTCGTCAGCGAGATGGTGGAGACCGCGACCACGCGGAGCCCCGCGAGGAGGACCGGCCCGGCCAGCGGGAGCTCGACGCGGAAGAACCGCTGCACGCCCGAGTAGCCCATCGCCGTCGACGCGGCCTTGGTGCCGGCGTCCACCGAGGTCAGCCCGTCCACCGTCGACCGGACCATGAGCGCCAGGCCGTAGATCGTCAGGCTGATGATGACGTTGACCGGGCTCTGCAGGCTCGTGCCGATGATGCTCGGCAGCGCGACGAACAGGGCGAGCGACGGGATCGCGTAGAGCAGTCCCGCGAACGTCACGATGCCGCTGCCGAGGCCGGCCGCGAAGCGGGAGCCGCCGGGCCGCTGCAGCCGGACGACGAGCCACCCGATCGGGATCGACAGCAGGAAGGCGATGATGATCGGCGGGATCGCGATCGCGAGGTGCGAGGCCGTGTCCTCCCCGATCGTGTCGAGGTTGGACAGCACCCACTTCACCGCGGACTCCCACCCTGCGCCGCAGCACCCGGGGCGCCGGTGGGCGCCTCGGCCTCGGAGCGGACAGCGGCAGCGGCGTCGACGACACCGACGGGGCCGGTGAGCACACCGGCGGCTCGGCCGTCCCCGTCGACGACGATCGGCCCGGTCGGGGTCTGCTCGACCCGCAGGGCACGACGGCCGCGACCGGCGCCGATGAAGTTCGCGACGAAGTCGTCCGCCGGCGCGGCCAGGATCTCGGCGGGCGTGCCGAGCTGGGCGATCTCGCCGCCCTTCTTGAGGATGACGACCTGGTCGCCGAGCTTGAACGCCTCGTCGATGTCGTGCGTGACGAACACCACGGTCTTGCCGAGTTCGCGCTGCAGCCGGATGAGCTCGTCCTGCAGGTCGGTGCGCACGAGCGGGTCGACCGCACCGAAGGGCTCGTCCATGAGGAGCACGTTCGGGTCGACCGCGAGGCCGCGGGCCACGCCGACACGCTGCTGCTGGCCGCCGGAGAGCTGCGACGGGTACCGGTCCGCGAAGGCCCGGTCCAGCCCGACGGTGTCCATGAGCTCGAGGGCCCGCGCGCGGGCCTCGCCCTTCGACACCCCCGTCAGCAGCGGCACCGTGGCGATGTTGTCCACGACCCTCCGGTGCGGGAGCAGACCGGCGTTCTGCATCACGTAGCCGATCCGGCGACGGAGCTGGACGGGGTCGACACCGGCGACGTCCTCTCCGTCGATCGACACCGTACCGGCCGACGGGTCGACCATCCGGTTGATCATGCGGAGCAGGGTGGTCTTGCCGCAGCCGCTCGACCCGACGAAGACCGTGGTGGTCCGCGAGGGGATGACGAGGCTGAAGTCGTCGACCGCGTTGGTGCCGTCCGGGTACGTCTTGCGCACCGAGCGGAACTCGATCATGTGGGTGCCCTTCTGTTCGGAGGTAGCCCGACTCCGGATGAGCGTACCCGTGTGGTCCGCCGACGGTTCCGTTGCGACCCACCATGACGGAACGCGGACAACGGACAAGCCGTGAACGCGCCCAGCGAGTGCTCCGAGGGACGCCGCACAGCGCACGACGCCCGCGCTCCGGGAGCGGAGCGCGGGCGTCGTGGTGTCCCGGCGACGGTTCGGTCCGTCCCCGCGGGCGTCAGGAGGCGGCGACCACCGCTTCGAGGTGTGCGCGGCTCATCGTGCGGTACTCCTCGATGAGCGCGGTGTCGGGTGCGGACCGGTCGCGCATCGCACGCGCGATGACGGCGTGCGCGGACTCGGCGAGCACGACCCAGGTGCGCGCCACCCGCTCCCCGGCCGGGAAGCCGAAGCGGTCGTGCAGGACCTGTGACACGGCCGCCCCCAGCGCGGCCATGCGGTCCTCGGCGTCACGGGAACCGGTGTCGGCAGCGTCCCCGAACCGGATGGCCCGGAAGCCGGGCTCCGTCCGGTACATCTCGACGGTCGCGTCGATGAGCGCGTCGCAGGCCTCCTGCCAGGAGCCCGCCTCGCTCTCGTCGAGTGCCGACAGGAAGCGCTCGGCGAGCCGCTGGGTGCTCCTGATGGCGAGCGCCTCGACGACGGCGATGCGGTCCGGGAAGTACCGGTAGACCGTGCCGATCGACGCCCCCGCGCGCTCGGCCACCATGGCCGTGGTCAGTCGCTCGAACCCGATCTCGTCGATCACCGCGGCGGCGGCGTCCAGGAGTCCCGCGAGGCGCGCCGAACTGCGGGCTTGGACCGGCTCGTTCCTGAGCAGTGATGATCCCCCCGGCAGTGCGTTCGATACCTCGGTGACGAGCACGTGTTCTCCTCTTGCACTCCGTCCGGAGCGCGGTCATGTGGGAAGTGACGGAGGCAACTCTCGCAGAGACCGGCTGGGTCGTGGCTGCGACTCACAGGCCGAGCGCACCGGGATCCGCCCTCCCGAGCCGCCTCGTGGAAGGATGGGGCCATGCCCGCCCCGACGCCCCACGAGCCGTCGCTGGCCGCACCGATCCTCCACCGAGCCGCCCGCATCGAGGACGCCGTGCAGGAGTTCCGGGAGCACCGCGCACGTCGGCACGGGCTCGTCCCGACGGTCGTGCCGTACACCGGGTACGGCGCTCCGGGCTGGATCCGCGTCCTCTGCCGCGTCCTGCTCACCCGCCGCGGCCTGGCGTCGGACGTCTCCTTCGCCGGCGTCCGCGGCTGGCGGAGCTTCACGAGCGTCGCGGTCGACGACGCCGAGGTGACCGTGACCGCCGGCGGCACGACCCACGTGGTGCAGTCCGACCGCGGCGGCGTGGTCGACGTGAAGATCCCGATCGACCTCGAACCGGGGTGGCAGACCGTGCGCCTTTCGGCCGGTGGGATGCGGGACGTGGAGGCCGACGTGTTCATCGTGGACCCGTCGACGCGCTTCGGACTGCTCTCCGACATCGACGACACCGTCATGGTGACCTCGCTCCCCCGTCCGATGCTGGCCGCCTGGAACTCCTTCGTGCTCACCGAGCACGCACGGCGTCCGGTGCCGGGGATGTCGGTGCTCTACGAGCGCGTCCTCGCGCAGCACCCCGGTGCGCCGACCGTGTACCTGTCGACCGGCGCCTGGAACGTGGCGCCGACCCTGCAGCGGTTCCTGACCCGCAACATGTACCCGTCCGGCACCCTGCTGCTCACCGACTGGGGTCCCACCCACGACCGCTTCTTCCGGAGCGGGCAGCTCCACAAGCAGGAGAACCTGCGGCGCCTCGCCGAGGACTTCCCCGACGTCCAGTGGCTGCTCGTCGGCGACGACGGACAGCACGACGAGGCCCTCTACGGTGCGTTCGCGCAGGAGCACCCCGAGAACGTCGCCGGCGTCGCGATCCGCCAGCTGTCCACGAGCGAGGCGGTCCTGGCCGGTGGTCGCTCGCGCGCACAGGAACGGACCCGCGACACGTCGGCCCCCTGGGTCTACGCCCCGGACGGTGCGGGCCTGTGGTCGGAGCTCGCCCGGGTCGGTCTCGCCGACGCCGACCCCGCGACCCCGCTCTGACCGGGGCCGACTCCTCCTCCGCCCTGCCGGGCGACCGCTCGGAGGCGACCCCCGACGACCGCTGAGCAGACCTTCAGCGCCGACCGTCGCCCGGCGACCCGGTGGTTGGATCGGCGCATGAGCACCGGAACCCCGCCGAACCGCATCGAGGACCACGCCCTCATCGGCGACACCGACACCGCCGCCCTGGTCGGACGGGACGGCACGATCGACTGGGCGTGCCTGCCCCGGTTCGACAGCCCGTCCACGTTCGCCTCGCTGCTCGGCACCGAGGACCACGGACACTGGTCGCTCCGTCCCACCGACCCGGCCGCCACGAGCACCCGACACCACCACCCGGACACCCTCGTGCTCGCCACCGTGTGGACGACGCCGACCGGCACCGTCGAGGTCACCGACCTCATGCCCGTCGGTGCACACCGTGCCGCGATCATCCGTCGCGTCCGTGGTCTGCAGGGCACGGTCGAGATCGAGCAGACGCTGCGCATCCGCTTCGACTACGCCCGCGCGCTCCCCTGGGTCCGCCAGATCGGCGGCGACGACGACCCGGCCCTGCTGGCGACCGCAGGACCGGGCTCCGTGATCGTGCGCGGGGTCCGCTTCCGCGCCGACGACCACCGCCACACGAGCACCGTGACCGTGCACGACGGCGACGTCGTCGACACGGTGCTCACCTGGTACCCGTCGCACCAGGAGCCGCCGGAGCCGCTCGACGTCGACGCGGCGCTCGAGCACACCGAGCGGTGGTGGCGCGACTGGATGGCGACCGCGCACACCGAGGGCCCGTACGCAGAGGCGAGCCGACGCTCCCTGCTGATCCTGCGTGCGATGACCCACGGCGAGACCGGCGGCGTCGTGGCGGCCGCGACCACGAGCCTCCCGGAGGACCCCGGCGGGGAGCGCAACTGGGACTACCGCTACGTCTGGCTCCGCGACGCCTCCCTCGCCCTGGCCTCGCTGATCGCGCACGGCTACCGCGACGAGGCGACCCACTGGCGCGGCTGGCTGCTCCGCGCGATCGCCGGCGATCCCGCCGACGTGCAGATCATGTACGGCATCGCCGGCGAACGGGAGCTCCCGGAACGCTCGATCGACGAGCTGCCCGGGTACCTCGGGTCGCGGCCCGTGCGCGTCGGCAACGGTGCGTCGACCCAGTACCAGGGGGACGTGTTCGGCGAGGTCCTGGCCGCCCTGCACGACGCCCGCGAGCTCGGCGTCGAGGAGAACGCGGACTCGTGGGCGCTGCAACGTGCGCTGCTCGGCTACGTCGAGGAGCACTGGCAGCAGCCCGACAACGGGATCTGGGAGATGCGCGGCCCGCGACGGCACTTCACGCACTCACGGGCGATGATCTGGGCGGCGCTGGACCGCGGCGTCGCAGCCGTCGAGGAGTTCGGCCTCGAGGGGCCGGTGGACCGCTGGCGGACCCTCCGCGACCAGGTGCGTGCCGAGATCGAGGAGCACGGCTGGAACGCCGAACGGGGCAGCTACCGCCAGCACTACGACACCGACGAGGTGGACGCGAGCCTGCTCGTGCTGCCGCAGATCGGCTACGTGCGCGCCGACGACCCGCGCATGACCGGCACCGTCGCCGCCATCGAGCAGGACCTGCGCGTCGGGGAGCACGGCCTCGTGCTGCGCTACCGGACGACGTCGGGCTTCGACGGGCTGTCCGGCAGCGAGCACCCGTTCCTGGCGTGCTCGTTCTGGTTGGTCGAGCAGTACGCGGCGTCGGGACGTGTCGACGACGCCGAGCGGGTGATGGACGTGCTCGTCGGCTACGCCAACGACGTCGGCATGCTGTCCGAGGAGATCGACGTCGCCACCGGGCACCACATCGGCAACACGCCGCAGGTGCTGTCGCACCTGACCCTCGTGTCCGCGGCGGACGCCATCGCCCGGGCTCGCGGTACGGCGTCCGGGCACCGGACGCGACTGGCCGTGCACGACGGCGGGACCCGGTCCTCGACCGGCAGGGGGACGCGCGCCGGCTCCGCGACCTGACGGGGCCCGCAGGCGGACGGGAGGCGCGGTGCCAGCCGGCACCGCGCCTCCCGTCCGTCAGGTGGGGACGTCCGTCAGGACGACGACTCCCAGTCCGCCGGGCCGCGCGAGCCCGCGCGGTACTCCTCGAGCGGGACCTCGCCCGACTTCCAGGCGTTCACGACCGGCTCGACGATCTCCCAGCAGCGCTCAGCGACGTCGCCGCGGATCGACAGCAGCGGGTCGTCGTGGAAGATGCCGTTCAGGACCTCGCCGTACGGGGTGAGTTCACCGTCGTCGAACGTCGACGACAGGGTGACCTGGCCCATCTCGAAGGGGTTGCCGCCGCCGTTCGCGGAGACCGACAGCTCGATCTCGTCCGGGTTGAGGACGATCCGGAGGGTGTCCGCCTTCGGGCGACCGGACAGGCCGGAGGGCAGGCGCGTCACGGGCTTGAAGGTGATGAGCACCTCCTTGCGGCTGGCGCCGAGCGCCTTGCCGGAGCGGAGCGTGAAGGGGACGCCCTTCCAGCGCGCGGTGTCGACCTCGACGGAGATCTCGGCGAGCGTCTCGGTCTCGCGCGACTTGTCGACGCCGTCCTCGTCCTGGTACGACGGCAGCTCCTTGCCGTCGATGGTGCCGGCCGTGTAGACCGCACGGCGCGAGGCGATCTTCGGGTCGCCGCCCTTGAGCTCGGTGGACCGGAGCACCCGGGCGAGCGAGGAGCGGAACTCGACCGCGTCGATGTCCGCCGGGGCGTCCATCGTGACGATGCCGAGGATCTGCAGCAGGTGCGACTGGATCATGTCCACCATCGCGCCGGCCTCGTCGTAGTACTGGGCGCGGTTCTCGAGACCGAGGGTCTCGTCGTAGAAGATGTCGACCTTCTCGATGTTGTCGGCGTTCCAGATCGGCTCGAACAGGCGGTTCGCGAAGCGCAGCCCGATGATGTTGAGGACCGTGGTGCGACCGAGGAAGTGGTCGGTGCGGTGCACGCGCTCCTCGGGGACGAGCTCGAGGACGGTCTTGTTGAGGGCCTGGGCGCTCGCGACGTCGGTGCCGAACGGCTTCTCGAACGCCAGGGTCGTGCCCTCGGGCAGCTCGACGTCCTGCAGTGCCTCGCAGATGTCGGAGGCGATCTGCGGCGGGAGCGCGAAGTAGAGGATCGGCTCGGCCTCGGCGGCGTCGAGCAGCGCCTTCAGGTGCGCGGGGTCGGTCGGGTCGCCCTGGATGAACTGCGTCGACTCGATGGTCGCGTCGACCTCCGGGCCCTTGACGTCCTGCGACGCGAAGGACTTCGTCACGACGTCCTTCCACTGCTCCTCGCTGCGGGCGCTGCGGCCCGTACCGATCAGCTGGACGGGGACCGCTCGACCGCTCTGCAGGAACGTGCCGAGGCCCGGGAGCAGGAGGCGGGAGGCCAGGTCGCCCGTCGCGCCGAAGATGATGAGGGTGCGCTTGTCGGTCACCGGAGGTGAGTCCTTTCGCTGTCGTTACGAGGTCCGCACGGGTCAAGCCGCGGGCGGGCCGGTTGATTCCCTGCGAGGTCCGGCGTACCCGCTCGGCGCCGAGAGCTCGGTCCGTGGCGGGGTACGGGTCCAGGACACACGTCGGGCGGCACCGGATGTGGTGCCGCCCGAGGTGTCAGGTGGGGATCGGGATCAGTGCCCGAAGTTGCCGCGGTAGTACTCGTAGACCCAGCCCACGAGCGTCACGGTCACGAGCGCCAGCCCGATCGGGACGATCCAGAGACCCGCCGCGAGACCGAGGAAGCACACGGCCGTCGAGCCCGCGAGCAGGATCGGCCACCACGACCACGGGCTGAAGTGCCCGAGCTCGGCGTCGCCGTCCTCGATGTTGGCGTCCGGACGGTCCTCGGGCAGCACGCCGCCCTGCGAGGACATGACCTTGCCGAGGTAGAAGGCGATGAACGCCGACATGATCCCGGTGAGGCCGATCGCCACGGTCCCGACGTACTCGGGCTGCCCGTAGTAGATGAGCGCCCAGATCGTGTACGCCGCGTCCGCGAGGATGAAGAAGACGAACAGGATCCAGAACAGGTTGGTGTTGGCGCGCATGGCGTTACTTCACCTCGCCCTTCGCGGCGTCGTAGGTCGGGGCGTCCGGGGCGTCCTTCGCCGGACCCACACCGATCGGCACACCGGCCTCGGGGTGGTTCAGGTCGAACGCCGGGGACTCGGAACGGATCCGCGGGATCGACGTGAAGTTGTGGCGCGGCGGCGGGCAGCTCGTCGCCCACTCGAGCGAGCGGCCGTAGCCCCACGGGTCGTTCACGGCGACCTTCGGCGCGTTCCGCGCGGTCACGTAGACGTTGAAGATAAACGGCAGGAACGAGATCGCGAGGATCATCGAGCCGATCGTCGACAGCTGGTTCATCCACGTGAAGCCGTCGTTCGGCAGGTACGTCGCGTAGCGACGCGGCATGCCGATGACGCCCAGCCAGTGCTGGATGAGGAACGTCGTGTGGAAGCCGATGAACAGGAGCCAGAAGTGGATCTTGCCGAGGCGCTCGTTGAGCATGCGGCCCGTCCACTTCGGCCACCAGAAGTAGAAGCCGGAGAACATGGCGAACACGACGGTGCCGAAGACCACGTAGTGGAAGTGCGCGACGACGAAGTACGAGTCGGACACGTGGAAGTCGAGCGGCGGCGACGCCAGGATCACGCCGGTGAGGCCACCGAAGGTGAACGTGATGAGGAAGCCGACGGCCCAGAGCAGCGGGGTCTCGAACGTGACCGAGCCACGCCACATCGTGCCGACCCAGTTGAAGATCTTCACGCCGGTCGGGACCGCGATGAGCATCGTCATGAGCGAGAACCACGGGAGCAGGACGCCACCGGTGACGTACATGTGGTGCGCCCACACCGTGACCGACAGGGCCGCGATGGAGATGGTCGCGTAGACGAGCGTCTTGTAGCCGAAGATCGGCTTGCGGCTGAACACCGGGAAGACCTCGGACACGATGCCGAAGAACGGCAGCGCGATGATGTACACCTCGGGGTGACCGAAGAACCAGAACAGGTGCTGCCAGAGCAGGGCACCGCCGTTGGCCGGGTTGTAGATCTGGGCGTCGAACACGCGGTCGAGGCCGAGGCCGAACAGCGCGGCGGCGAGGACCGGGAAGGCCATCAGGACGAGCAGCGACGTCACGAGCGTGTTCCACGTGAAGATCGACATGCGGAACATGGTCATGCCCGGGGCACGCATCGTGATGATCGTCGTGATGAAGTTCACCGCGCCGAGGATCGTCGAGAAGCCGGTCATGCCGAGGCCGAACACCCAGAGCGTCCCACCGAGACCCGGCGTGAACGTCGTGTCACTCAGTGGCGCGTAGGCGAACCAGCCGAACGACGCCGCACCCTGCGGGGTGAGGAAGCCGCCGACGGCGATGAGCGAGCCGAAGAGGTAGAGCCAGAAGGCGAACCCGTTCAGACGCGGGAAGGCGACGTCCGGCGCACCGATCTGGAGCGGCATGATCGCGTTCGCGAAGCCCGAGAAGAGCGGCGTCGCGAACATCAGCAGCATGATCGTGCCGTGCATCGTGAAGAGCTGGTTGTACTGCTCCTTCGTCGCGACCACCTGCAGGCCGGGCTCGAAGAGCTGGGCACGGATGACCAGCGCCATGATGCCGGCGAGCAGGAAGAAGACGAACGAGGCGATCAGGTACATGTACCCGATGGTCTTGTGGTCGGTGGAGGTGATCCACCGGACGATGATGTTGCCCTTCCGCCCGACCTTCGACGCCTGGAAGTCCGGCGTCGAGGGCCTGGTCGGCTGGCCGACGAGTGACGTTGTCATCTGACGAGCCCCTACTTGTTCTCGCTCGACGCCTCGACCGGCGCCTGGTTGTTCGGTTCGTTCGTGTTGGTGTCGTACTCGTTGCCGAGCAGACCGACCTTGCCCTGCTCGCGCAGGGTGTCGAGGTACTGCTGGTACTCGGAGTCGGACACGACCTTGACCTGGAAGAGCATCAGGGAGTGGTACTCACCGCAGAGCTCGGCACACTTGCCCTGGTACGTGCCCTCCTTCTGCGGGATGAAGTACTCGTAGTTGGTCTTGCCCGGGAGCATGTCCTTCTTGTAGAGGAAGTCGATGACCCAGAAGGAGTGGTCGACGTCGCGCGAGGAGAGCTCGATCTCGACCTTCTTGCCGACCGGCAGGTAGAGCGTCGGCAGCTGCGACTCGTCGATCGCGCCGGACCCGTTCTCCTCTTCCTGGGCCTGGATGCCCTGGTAGTAGACGCTGTCCTGCGGGTTGTCCTTGTCGATGTAGTTGAAGTCCCACGCCCAGCGCTTGCCGTACACGTGGATCGTCGCGTCGGGGTCGTCGAACGGCTTCTCGATCGCCGACTGGTCCTTCGCGGTGAAGGCGAAGAAGCCGAGCACCAGGATGAGCGGCACGATCGTGTAGAAGATCTCGAGCGGCATGTTGTAGCGCATCTGCACCGGCAGGCCGGTCTGGCCCTTGCGACGGCGGTAGACGATCGCGGCCCAGATGATCAGGCCCCACACGATGAGGCCGACGGCGAGGAGCACGATCCAGCTCGTCGTCCACAGGCCGACGACGCGACTCGTGTGGTTCGTGACGTCCTTGGTCTCCTCGGTGCCCGGGAGCCACCCGTTCATCTGCTGCTGCGTGCAGCCGGCCAGTGCGATGACCAGACCGACGGCCACCGGGACGGCCGCCCAACGTATACGGCGATTCGAACGCACTGTTACCTCTCGGAGTACATGGCACGGGAGCCGGTGGTGGAGGTGCTGTCAGCACGGAGGCCACGCATTGCTCGCTCCCAGCTTGGTTGGAACACTCCTAGCTTACTCGCAGCCGGCGACAGCTCGCGCACGCCCGACACGCTCCGAGCCCCGGAACGACAGCTACCCGGGCGGTTTTCCCCCGGTCCTGCCGCACGTGCACGCCTCCGCGGACGACGAGCGGGGAGCGACCAGATCGGTCGCTCCCCGCTCGCGTGTCGGTTCGGTCGGCGGACAGTGGTCCGCCGGAGCCTCAGTGGAAGCTGTCGCCGCAGGCGCAGCTGCCCTGCGCGTTGGGGTTGTCGATGGTGAAGCCCTGCTTCTGGATCGTGTCCTCGAAGTCGACCGTCGCACCGTCGAGGTACGGGACGCTCATCTTGTCGACGACGACCTCGACCCCGCTGCCGAACTCGACCGTGGCGTCACCGTCGAGCAGGCGCTCGTCGAAGTAGAGCTGGTAGATCAGGCCCGAGCAGCCACCGGGCTGGACGGCCAGGCGCAGACGGAGGTCGTCGCGGCCCTCCTGCTCGAGCAGGCTCGCCACCTTCGCCGCCGCCGCGTCGCTGAGCCCGACGCCGTGTGCGCGTGCGTCCGTCGCCGGTGCGTTGTCGATGATGGTGTCGCTCATCCGCGCGTCTCCCTCCGGGCGGTGTCGGTCACCGCGCCTGGGGTCGATTGTAAGCACGGGAGCCGACAGGGCGGCGCATCCGTCCACAGGTCGTCCCGGGAGACGGACTGGAGGCCCGTGGCGGCGTCGCCACGGGCCTCCAGTCCGTCTCGTCTCCCCCGGATGGGACCCGGAGGTCGCGCCTCAGGCGCGCGTCGCGAGCCGCGCCAGCAGGATCGTCTCGGACGTGATGGCCCGGTGCAGCACGCCGAGGTGCTGCGACTCGTTCGGGCTGTGCGCGCGGGTGTCGGGGTCCTCGACGCCGGTCACCAGGATCTGCGCCTCCGGGAACTCCGCCGCCAGGTCGGACACGAACGGGATCGACCCGCCGATGCCCTGCTCGACCGCGGCGTTGCCCCAGCCCTCGTGCATGGCGGTGCGGGCCTCCTGCACGGCCCAGCCCGCGGTGTCGACGAGGAAGCCGTCACCGGTGTCGACCTCGGTGATCTCGAGCCGCGCGCCGAAGGGGACGTGGGCGCGCAGGTGCCGCTCGACCGCGGCGTACGCGTCCGTCGCCGCCTGGCCGGGCGCGATCCGGACGGACACCCGAGCGGAGACCGTCGGCAGCAGCGTGTTCGAGGCGTTCGCCACGCTCGGGACGTCCATGCCGGTGACGGTGATGGACGGCTGGAACCACATGCGCGACAGGACCGGGCCGGTCCCGACGGGGCGGACCCCCTCGACGAGGGCGGCGTCGGCGACGAGCTCGGCGTCGCTGCGCTCCGGGACGTCCGCCTCGTACGACGTGAGCCCCTCGACCGCGACCGAGCCGTCGTCGTCGTGGAGCGAGGCGAGCAGGCGCGCCATCGGGATCATCGCGTCGGGGGCCGCGCCGCCGAACATGCCGCTGTGGCTCGCGTGCTCGAGCGTGGTGAGGGTCAGCCGGAAGGTGACGTTGCCACGGAGCGACACCGTGATCGAGGGCACGTCGACCGACCAGTTGTCGCTGTCCGCCACGACGATGACGTCGGCGGACAGGTGCTCCTTCTGCTCGCGGAGGAAGGTGCGGAACGAGCGCGACCCGAACTCCTCCTCGCCCTCCACGAAGAGCACGACACCGAGGTCGAGGTCGTCGCCGAACTGCGCGTGCAGCGCGCGGAGCGACGCGACGTGCGTCATGACGCCGGCCTTGTCGTCCGAGGCACCCCGGCCGTACAGGCGGTCGCCGCGCAGGGTCGGTTCGAACGGCGGCGTCTCCCAGAGGGCGTCGTCGCCCTGCGGCTGCACGTCGTGGTGCGCGTAGAGCATCACCGTGGGCCGACCGTTGCGGGCCGGCCGGACCGCGAGCACGGCGGGCTGGCCGAGCTCGACCCCGGCGTGCTCGTCGGCCGTCCCGTCGGCTCCGGTCGGCGTCTCCCCCTCGACCGCGGAGCGGACGATCCGGACCGCGTCGTCGGCGAAGACCCCGGTGGAGCGGGCGAGGTCCGCGACGGCCTCGGCGCTCGCCCGGACGTTGGCCGGGTCGAACGCCGACCACGACACCGACGGCAGCCGGACCAGCGCGGAGAGGTCCGCGACGGTGGTCGGCAGGGCCCCGTGCACGTGTTCGCGCAGGGCGTCGAGGAGTGCGGGGTCGGTCGCGGAGCTGTGCTGGTCGGTGTCGGTCATGTCCCGTAATCTAGAGGAGATCCAGCACGCAACCGCAGTCAGGAACGCACCGTGGCGAAGGCAGCCCCCAAGACCAACACGACCGTCAACCCGCCGGAGGAAGAACTCCTCGGGTCCGGCAAGGGTCGCCCGACGCCGTCCCGTCGCGAGCGCGAGGCCGCCAACCGTCGTCCCCTCGTCGGCAACAGCCCGGAGGACAAGAAGGCGGCGCGGGCGCGACTCAACTCCGAGCGCGAGAAGGCCCGCGTCGGCATGGCGAACGGCGAGGAGCGCTACCTCCCCGCGAAGGACCGCGGCGAGCAGCGGAGGTTCGTGCGCGACTGGATCGACGCCCGCTGGAACGTCGGCGAGGTCATGATGCCCGTCCTCGTGCTGTTCCTCGTCGTCGGGTTCGCCGCCGCGCGGACCGCGCTGGCGTCGTACTCGCTCCTGCTCGTGTGGGCGTTCGTGGCGCTGTTCGTGCTCGACTGCATCGTCCTCTGGCTGTCGCTCCGCAAGAAGCTCACCGCACGCTTCGGAGAGATGCAGCGCGGGACGTTCCTCTACATCCTGACGCGGGCGTGGCAGCTGCGCTTCCTGCGCCTGCCGAAGCCGCAGGTGCGTCGCGGGCAGTACCCGACCCTCTAGCGCGGTCCCGTCGAGCGCCGTCCGGCTGAGCCGGGCGGCGCTCCGTCGTTCCCGTGCGAGGTCGCGGTGCGCGCCGTCGTTCTCGGAGCGTGGACCCGGCGCAATGCGGTCTTGTCCGCTCGACCCGCCGTCCGCACGGCAACGAGGTTCCACGACTCGCCGCTCGCCGCACGCCGGGGTCCCGAGGATCTCCCTGTCTGCCTTCGAGAGCACGGCATTCTGGAACCTCGCCGGCCCGAGGTCGGGAGCGCCGCAGTGCCGCAGTGCCGCAGTGCCGCAGCACGTCAGCGCCCCGCGCGCTCCTCGCGCCGCAGACGCCGGCGCCGCAGCCGGTTGATGCGCGTCGCCCACGTCGGACCCTCGTAGAGGAACGCCGTGTAGCCCTGCACGAGGGTCGCCCCCGCGTCGATGCGGTCCTGTACGTCCTGCTCGCTCGTCACGCCACCGACCGCGATCACGCAGAAGTCGGACGGCACCGCGGCGCGCACCCGGCGCAGGACCTCGAGCGACCGGGCGGCGACCGGTGCCCCGGAGAGGCCACCCGCCCCCATCGCCTCGACCTCGGCGGCCGGCGTGACGAGGCCCGTCCGGGCGATCGTCGTGTTGTTCGCGATGACGCCCGCGAGACCGAGGTCGACCGCGAGTCCGGCGATGGCGTCGATCTGCTCGTCGGTCAGGTCCGGCGCGATCTTGACGAGCACCGGGGTGTTCCCGGCGGCGTCGCGGACGGCGGAGAGCAGCGGTCGGAGCTGGTCGAGCTCCTGCAGACCGCGCAGCCCAGGGGTGTTCGGCGAGCTGACGTTGACGGCGAGGTAGTCGGCGAAGGGGGCGAGCAGCCGCGTCGACTCGAGGTAGTCGTCGACGGCGTCCTCGACCGCCACCACGCGGCTCTTGCCGATGTTGACCCCGATGACCGGACGTCCGGGGTTGCGGCGCGCCCGCTCGAGCCGTCGAGCCGCGCGCGCAGCACCGTGGTTGTTGAAGCCCATCCGGTTGACGAGTGCCCGGTCGGCGATGAGCCGGAAGAGTCGCGGCTTCTCGTTGCCCGGCTGCGGCTTCGCGGTGATCGTGCCGACCTCGACGTGCCCGAACCCGAGCAGCCCGAGCCCGGCGATCCCCCGCGCGTCCTTGTCGAACCCGGCCGCCAGCCCGAAGCGCGAGGGGAAGTGGATCCCCATCGTCGTGACGCCGTCGGCGGCGGAGGGCCGCGAGTACCGCTCGACGACCCCGGCCAGGAACGGCACCGCCGGCAGCGCCCGGATCACCGCGAACGCGATGTGGTGCGCCCGCTCCGGGTCCATGTTCGCGAACACCGACCGGAAGACCACGGCGTAGCCGTTGCGCACGGCCTGCTCGGCGAGACCGCTCATGCGCTGTTGCCCGCTCCGCTGCCGGTCTGCGTCGTCGCGTGGTGGTCGAGCCGGAGCTGCCCGATCGCCTCCTCGAAGTCCTCGAGCGTGTCGAACGCCTGGTACACGCTCGCGAAGCGGAGGAACGCGACCTCGTCGAGTTCACGGAGCGGTGCGAGGATCGCGAGACCGATGTCGTTCGCGTCGATCTGGCTCGACCCCGACGCCCGGACGGTCTCCTCGACGCGCTGCGCGAGCACGGCCAGGTCCCCGTCGGTCACCGGGCGGCCCTGGCACGCCTTGCGGACTCCGGAGACGATCTTGTCGCGGCTGAACGGCTCGGTGACGCCGTTCCGCTTCACGACGTTGAGCGAGGCGGTCTCGGTGGTCGAGAACCGGCGTCCGCAGTTCGGGCACTGGCGGCGTCGACGGATCGAGGTGCCGTCGTCGCTCGTGCGGGAGTCGACGACGCGGGAGTCCGGGTGGCGGCAGAAGGGGCAGAACATGTCGCTGCCCAGGCTATCGGCTCGGCGGCCGCACCAGGGGCGCGACGACGGACCGGTGGACGATCAGGCCCTGCCGGTCCGCTCCGTGACGGCCGCACCGTGGCCGGGCAGCTGCTCCTCGGACGACAGCGCGACGATGTGCGGAGCGACCTCGGCCAGCGCCGCTGCCGTGTAGCGGATGACCTGCTGCGGCCGCAGGAACGTCGACGCGGACAGGCCCGAGCCGAACCGCGCCTGGCCTCCGGTCGGCAGCACGTGGTTCGACCCGGCGAGGTAGTCCCCGAGGCTCACGGGCGTGCTCGGCCCGACGAACACGGCACCCGCCGCGTCGATGTCGGCCAGCACGGCGTCGTCGTCCGCGGTCTGGATCTCCAGGTGCTCCGGTCCGTAGGCGTTGCTCACCGTCGCAGCATCGGCGAGCGAGTCCACCAGCACCACGGCCGACTGCGGACCGTCGAGTGCGGTCTGGAGGCGCGCTGCCGTCCCGAGCGCCGCCACCCGTTCCGGGATCGCCGCCTCCACCGCGTCGGCGAACGTCGCCGACGTGGTCACCAGCACGCTGCCGGCCTGCTCGTCGTGCTCCGCCTGGCTGACGAGGTCGGCGGCGACGTAGCCGGGGTCCGCGGAGTCGTCGGCGATCACGAGGATCTCCGTCGCCCCGGCCTCGGAGTCGATGCCGACCACGCCGCGCACCAGGCGCTTCGCGGCGGCGACGAAGTTGTTGCCCGGCCCGGTCACGAGGTCGACCGGTTCGAGGCCGATCTCGGCGACGCCGTACGCCAGGGCACCGACCGCGCCGGCACCGCCCATCGCGTACACCTCGTCGATGCCGAGGAGCCCCGCCGCGGCGAGGATCGTCGGGTGCACCCGCCCGCCGTGCGCACGCTGCGGCGGCGACACGAGGGCGATCGAGCCGACCCCGGCGACCTGCGCGGGCACGACGTTCATGACGACGCTCGACGGGTAGACGGCCTTGCCGCCGGGCACGTACAGGCCGACGCGGCGCATGGGCTGCCAGCGCTGGTGCACCTCGGCGCCGTCCGCGAGCGTGGTGACGGAGCCGGCGGGCACCTGTGCAGCACTCGCCGCACGGACGCGGCGGATGGCCTCGTCGAGGGCCTCGCGGAGTGCCGGGGCGAGCCCGGCCACGGCGGCGGCGATCTCGGCGGCGGGCACGCGGACGTGCTCGGGCGCTCCCCCGTCGAACCGCTCGGCCTGCTCGCGCAGCGCCGACGCCCCGTGGTGTCGGACCGCGTCCACGAGCTCGCGCGCCGCGTCGACGGCGTGGGAGACGTCGCCGACGGCGCGCGGCATGAGGCGGAGGAGGTCGGCACGGGCGGGCAGTCCGCCGCGGAGGTCGATTCGCTGCATCATCAGACCGCCAAGCCTACCGACGCGGGACGGGAGACCACGGTGCCCGACCCTCGGGGTGCCGCGGCCGGCCCGCAGACGGACGAGACGCCGACAGGAGGACCGGACCCGTGCCTCCCGGCCGTCAGGTGAGTGCGTCGACGACGGGTCGGTGTCGCCGGATCGCAGCGTCGTCCCACGCGCCGAGCAGGTGGAGCGTCGCGATGCGGAACGCGAGGGCGCGCACGAGCAGTTGCCGCCAGTCGGCGGTCCCGACACCGAGTGCGTCGACCCTGTCGACCGGCAGGCCGTGCCAGCAGACGGCGTCCGTCACCGCGATGGCGGCGGCGTAGCCGGGGGCTCGCCAGTAGGGCGCCCAGTCGATGACGACGGGGGCAGCGCCCGGACCGCTGAACAGGACGTTGCCGAGTAGGTCGCCGTGCACCAGCTGCTCCGGTGCGCTCACCGGGCGGAACGCGGCGGCGAGTCGGGCGAGCGTGCGCCCCGGTGGCAACGCCGCCTCGCCCCAGGCCGCTCGGTCGGCGCGGCTCCACGCGTCGTCCTTGCGGTCGAGGAAACTAGGCCGATCGAGGTGGGCAACCGCCCGGTGGAACGCCGCTCCCGCGCGGAGGACGTCCTCGACACGGCGCTCGTCCGCGTGGCCGGGCACCCACTCCCAGGCCTCCCAGTCGCCGGACCGCCACCCTCCGTCCGCGGTCGCGATCGGACGCGGGGTGCGGAAGTCGTCGTGGTGGTGCAGCGCTGCGAGGACGTCGGCGCGCCAGTCCGTCTCGGCGGCGCCGTCGTGCGGACGGAGCACCACGTGGCCCGCCCGGTACGTGCGGCCGCGACCACCGGCGAGCCGTCCCACCGGTTCCACGGCTCCGAACGCCCGCACGACCGCGGGGTCCGGAGCACGCGTGTCCGGCGTCACACCAGGCAGCGCGGGCCGAGCAGGCTCTTCAGCTCGCCGAACAGGTCCGGCGTCAGGTTCACCGGGAACGGCAGCTCGAAGGTGCGCGCGACGGAGTCCTTCAGCAGCCGGAGCCGCACCTCGGTCTCCCCCGTGTGCCGGCCGAGCACCGCCGCGAGCTCGGTGACGATCTCGGTCGTCGCCTGCCGCTCGGGCACGGACAGCGTGAGCGGGCCGGAGCCCATCGCGTCGCCGACGTTCGGCTGGAACATGCTCACGGCGTGCAGGGCCTTGCCGTCGTCGCGCACGTTGACGCGACCGCGGAGCACCACGATCGAGTCGGCGACGAGCGACGGACCGAACTCCTGGTACGTCTTGCCGAGGAACATGACGCCGATCTCGCCGCCGAAGTCCTCGATCTGGACGATCCCGTACGGGTTGCCGCTCGACTTCGCGACGCGGTGCTGCACGCTCGTCAGCAGCCCGGCGACGGTGACGGTCTCGCCCTCGATGCCGTCGTCGGCCGCGATGACGTCCGCGATGGTGATCGACTGGTGCTTCGCGAGCTCGATCTCGAGCCCCGCCAGCGGGTGGTCGGACACGTAGAGCCCGAGCATGTCGCGCTCGAACGCGAGCTTGTCGCGCTTGGCCCACTCAGGACGCTCCGGCACCTGCGACACGGGGGCCGCCGCGGGCTGCTCCTCGGCGACCTCGGCGAACAGCGAGTCGAAGTCGAAGCCGACGTTGCCGTGGGCTTCGTCACGCTTCACCTTGACCGCGCTCTCGACCGCCCCCTCGTGGATCTCCACGAGTGCGCGACGCGAGTCGCCGAACTCGTCGAAGGCGCCCGCCTTGATGAGCGACTCGACGGTCCGCTTGTTCGCGGACGAGATCGGGATCTTCCGGAGGAAGTCGTGGAACGACTCGAACGCGCCCTTCTCGGTCCGCGCCTGCACGATGTCGTCGACGACGTTGAAGCCGACGTTGCGGATCGCACCCATGCCGAAGCGGATGTCGTCGCCGACGGCGGCGAAGAAGCCGATCGACTCGTTGACGTCCGGCGGCATGACCCGGATCCCCATGCGGCGGCACTCGTTGAGGTACAGCGCGAGCTTGTCGCGCGCGTCGCCGACGCTCGTGAGCAGTGCCGCCATGTACTCGGCCGGGTAGTGCGCCTTGAGGTACGCCGTCCAGAACGACACCACGCCGTACGCCGCCGAGTGCGCCTTGTTGAACGCGTAGTCGGAGAACGGCAGCAGGATGTCCCACAGCGTCTTGATGGCAGCGGCCGAGTAGCCGTTGTCCTGCATGCCCTTCTCGAAGCCGGCGTACTGCTTGTCCAGCTCGGACTTCTTCTTCTTGCCCATCGCGCGACGGAGGATGTCCGCCTGGCCGAGGGAGAACCCGGCGACCTTCTGCGCGATGGCCATGACCTGCTCCTGGTAGATGATCAGGCCGTAGGTCGTGCCGATGATGTCCTGGAGCGGTTCCTCGAGCTCCGGGTGGATCGGGGTGATCGGCTGCTCGCCGTTCTTGCGGAGCGCGTAGTTCGTGTGCGAGTTCGCACCCATCGGCCCCGGGCGGTACAGGGCGATGAGCGCGGAGATGTCCTCGAAGTTGTCCGGCTTCATGAGCCGGAGCAGCCCGCGCATCGGACCGCCGTCGAGCTGGAACACCCCGAGGGTGTCACCGCGCTGCAGCAGCTGGTAGGCCGCCTCGTCCTCGAGCCCCATGGTCTCGAGGTCGAGGTCGATCCCCCGGTTCGTCTTGATGTTGTCGAGGGCGTCACTGATGATCGTGAGGTTCCGGAGCCCCAGGAAGTCCATCTTGATCAGGCCGAGCGACTCCGCAGCCGGGTAGTCGAACTGCGTGACGATCTGGCCGTCCTGCTCACGCTTCATCACCGGGATGATGTCGATGAGCGGCTCGCTCGACATGATGACGCCGGCGGCGTGCACGCCCCACTGACGCTTCAGGCCCTCGAGTCCGAGGGCGGTGTCGAAGACGGTCTTCGCCTCGGGGTCGGTCTCGACGACCGTCCGGACGTCGACCGCCTCCTTGTACCGGGGGTGGTCCTTGTCGAAGATCCCGGTCAGCGGGATGTCCTTGCCCATCACGGGCGGCGGCATCGCCTTCGTGAGCTTCTCGCCCATGCCGAACGGGAAGCCGAGCACGCGGGACGAGTCCTTCAGCGCCTGCTTGGCCTTGATGGTCCCGTACGTGACGATCTGCGCGACGCGCTCCGACCCGTACTTCTCGGTGACGTACTTGATCGCCTCACCGCGGCGCCGGTCGTCGAAGTCGACGTCGAAGTCGGGCATCGAGACGCGGTCCGGGTTGAGGAACCGCTCGAAGATGAGGCCGTGCCGGATCGGGTCGAGGTCGGTGATGCGCATCGCGTACGCCACCATCGAGCCGGCGCCGGAACCACGGCCCGGACCGACCCGGATGCCGTTGTTCTTCGACCAGTTGATGAAGTCCGCGACCACCAGGAAGTAGCCCGGGAAGCCCATCTGGTTGATGATCCCGACCTCGTAGTCGGCGCGGTCCTGGACCTCCTTCGAGATGCCGCCCGGGTACCGGTACTCGAGCCCCTTCGCCACCTCCTTCTCGAACCAGGAGTGCTCGGTCTCGCCCGCGGGGACGGGGAACTTCGGCATGTAGTTGGCGGCGGTGTCGAACTCGACGTCGCACCGCTCCGCGATGAGCAACGTGTTGTCGCACGCCTCGGGGTGGTCGCGGAAGACGTGCCGCATCTGCTGTGGGGTCTTGAGGTAGAACTCGTCGGCGTCGAACTTGAACCGGTTCGGGTCGTTCAGCGTCGAGCCGGACTGCACGCAGAGCAGCGCCGCGTGCGACTTCGCGTCGTGCGAGTGCGTGTAGTGCAGGTCGTTCGTGCCGACGAGCGGGATGCCGAGGTCCTTCGAGATGCGCACGACGTCCTCGATGACACGGCGTTCGATCTCGAGGCCGTGGTCCATGATCTCGGCGAAGTAGTTGTCCTTGCCGAAGATGTCGCGGTAGTCGGCGGCCGCCTTGAGCGCCTCGTCGTACTGCCCGAGGCGCAGGCGCGTCTGGATCTCGCCGGACGGGCAGCCCGTCGTCGCGATGATGCCCTCGTGGTACTGGTCGAGGAGCTCGATGTCCATGCGGGGCTTGAAGTAGTACCCCTCGATCGACGCGCGGCTCGAGAGCCGGAACAGGTTGTGCATGCCCGTCGTGTTCTCGGCGAACATCGTCATGTGCGTGTACGCGCCGGACCCCGAGACGTCGTCGCCGCCGCCGTCGCCCCAGCGCACGCGCGTCTTGTCCGAGCGGTGCGTGCGGGGCGTGATGTACGCCTCGGTGCCGATGATCGGCTTCACGCCGCCGGCCTTCGCGGCCTTCCAGAACTCGAACGCCCCGAACATGTTGCCGTGGTCGGTGACCGCGACGGCGGGCATGCCCTGCGCGGCGGTCTCGGCGACGAGGTCGCTCAACCGCGCCGCACCGTCGAGCATCGAGTACTCGCTGTGCACGTGCAGGTGGACGAAGGAGTCGGATTCCGACACGGGACCTCCGGTTTCGACGGGGACTGCTGCGGGGCGGGACAACTCTAACCGCCGGCACCGACCTCCCCGGCGTGTCCGCCGGGCCGGCCGGCCGGCCGCGCCCGCGAGCGGGCAGGACACGCCGCAGGCGTCTCGTCGGGCGGGCGGAACTCGTCGCTGGTGCCGCCGAGCGTGACAGATGCTGCCCGCTCGACGGACGGCGACGGACGCGACCCGGTGACGGACGGGAGGCGCGTGGCGGCGCCGCGACGCGCCTCCCGTCCGTCCCCGGTGCACCCGCGGTACGCCACCTGGAGCAGGACACGCGACGCTCCGGCCGCGGCGGTCCCACGACTCGCCGCGTGCGGGCTGTCCAGGTTCGGCAGGTTGCTCAGATGCGCGCCGACATGCCGGAATTGCGGAACCTCGGCGACCGGCACGCGGCGCGGCGCGACGCGACGCGACGAGTCGCGACGCCTACGCCGACGCGGCGCGGATGCGCTCGAGCGCCTGCTGCAGGTCGTCCGGGTAGTCCGCCTGGAACTCCACCCACTCGCCCGATCGCGGGTGCTCGAACCCGAGCCGGACCGCGTCGAGCCACTGCCGCGTGAGCCCGAGCTCGGCGGCGAGCACCGGGTCCGCCCCGTAGGTGGTGTCACCGACGAGGGGGTGCCGCGTCGCCGCCATGTGCACGCGGATCTGGTGCGTGCGCCCCGTCTCCAGGTGCACCTCGAGCAGGGTGGCCGCCCGGAAGGCCTCGAGCGTGGCGTAGTGCGTCACGCTCGGCTTGCCGTCGGCCGTCACCGCGAACTTCCAGTCGCTCGACGGGTGCCGGCCGATCGGCGCGTCGATCGTGCCCGAGGTCGGGTCGGGATGCCCCTGCGCGAGCGCGTGGTACACCTTCTCGACGGTGCGCTCCTTGAACGCCCGCTTCAGGTGCGTGTAGGCGAGCTCGGTCTTGGCGACGACCATCAGACCGGAGGTCCCGACGTCGAGCCGGTGCACGATGCCCGCGCGTTCGGCGGCGCCGGAGGTGGCGATGGTGAAGCCCGCGGCGGCCAGGCCGCCCGGCACCGTCGGCCCGTCCCACCCGGGCGACGGGTGCGCGGCGACGCCGACGGGCTTGTCGACCACGACGATGTCGTCGTCGTCGTGCACGATCGTCATGCCCGGCACCGCAGCCGGCACGATGCGGGGCGGTTCCTTCGGAGCCCACTCGACCTCGAGCCACGAGTCGGCGTGAAGGCGGTCGGACTTGCCGACCTCGACGCCGTCGACCCGGACCCCGCCGGCCGCGACGACGTCGGCCGCGAAGGACCGCGAGAACCCGAGGAGCTTGGCGATGGCGGCGTCGACGCGCTCGCCCGCGAGCCCGTCCGGCACCGGGAGGGAACGGTGCTCGCTCACGTCGCGTCGTGCCCGAGGACGTCGTGGCCGTCGCGCGGCGCACGCGGGTCCGGTTCCGGACGGGCGGCACGGCTCGCGCCGGCGACATCGGCGCGCGTCGACGGGGTGGTCGTGTCCTCGTCGGCGCGTGCCGCCGCGGCGTCGGCCGCGCGCTGCTGCTTCGCCGAGAGCGCCCGGGTGCCGTCGAGGTTGACCCCGAGGACCACGAGGAGCACGAAGACCACCATGCTGACGCAGATGAACGAGTCCGCGATGTTGTAGATCGCCGGCATCATCCACGGCGTCGAGATGAAGTCGACCACGTGGCCCCGGCCGAACCCGGGCTCGCGGAAGAGCCGGTCGAGCAGGTTGCCGAGCGCGCCGCCGAGCAGCATGCCGAGCACGATCGCCCACCACATCGAGCGGATGCGCCGGGCGTAGACGACGATGGCGATGACGACCGCCGTCGAGACGATCGAGAAGACCCAGGTCATGTTCACCGCGAACGAGAACGCGGCCCCCGGGTTGCGGACGTACAGGAGCTGGAGTGCGTCACCGAGGACGGGCACCACCTGGCCGTAGGGCAGGTTCGCGACCACGAGCGCCTTGACGCCCTGGTCGAGTGCCACCACGACGACAGCGGCGAAGGCCAGTGCCGCGATCGCGCGGACACTGACCTTCGCTCGTGGTGCTGGTCGGGACAACGTCAGTTGCCGAAGCCCTGCGCCGACGCCGGCGCGGGGGTGAGACCGGACTGCTCGGAGCCCGAACCGCCCAGCTCGTCGAGCTGCCCCTGGATGTAGCTCTTGAGCTGCGCACGGTAGTCGCGCTCGAACGTGCGGAGCTCGTCGATCTTGCCCTCGAGCTGGCGCTGCTCCTGCTCGAGCACCGCGACACGCTGACGGTTCGTGTTCTCGGTGTCGGCGATGATCTGGCGCTGCTTGGCCTCGGCCTCGTTCACGAGACGGGCGGCCTGCGCGGTGCCCTCGGCGATCAGCGCGTCGCGCTTCTCGATGCCCTCGCGGACGTGCTCCTCGTGGAGACGACGGGCGAGCGTGAGGAGGTTCGTGGTGCCCTCGGTGTCCTCGTCGGCGGGGACCGTCGACGGGGCGGGAGCGGCGGCGGCGACCGGCGCGGGCTCCGGAGCGGCGGCGACGGGGGCCGGCTCGGGCTCGGGCGTCGGAGCGGGCTGCTCGTCGTGCTCCGCGGTGGTCTGCGCGTCGGCGGGCTGCTCGACCGCGGCCGGCTTCGGCGCCGACTCGGCGGCCTGCAGGCGCTGCCGGAGCTCGTCGTTCTCGGCCGTCAGGCGACGGAGCTCGACGACGACCTCGTCCAGGAAGTCGTCGACCTCGTCCTGGTCGTAGCCTTCCCGGAACTTCGTCGGCTGGAACCGCTTGTTGACTACGTCTTCCGGCGTCAAAGCCATTGCCGTCACCTCGATAGAACTGCTGAACGTGTGGAACCACTTGCGTCGCGACCGAACCTACCAGTCACGTCGAGCGGTGCGGACGTCCGCCGGGGCGGACATCGATCCCGACCACCGTACACCGGAGCCGGATCGGAACCGTGACCTTCGCCTGGGCGTGGCGCGTGTCGCGGCGGAACGCGGTCAGAAACCGCGGGCGAGGCCCCCGACGATCACCCGGAGGATGATCACCACGAGCATGACGATGGTCCACCCGAAGTCGAGCGCCACCGGCCCGAGCCGCAGCGGCGGGAGGAGCCGCCGGACGAACCGGATCGGCGGGTCGGTCAGGGTGTAGACCACGTCGGCGACGACCAGCAGGGCGCCACGGGGACGCCACGACCGGCTGTAGGCCTGCACGATGTCGAACGCGAACCGACCCCACATCACGAAGAAGTAGAGGAGGAGGGCGAAGGAGAGGATCCCGAAGACCAGTGACACGATGGGGCTCGCTCGGCTCGGGTGCGTCCGTCGTCAGGACGGCCGCACGGGGCGGGCTGAACCGCGGGGACGGCTCAGGACTGGGCGAAGAAGGACGCCTCGATGTCGGACTCTACCTCAGCCGGCTCACCACTCACCGCGACGTGGGCGGGCGAGAGCAGGAAGACCTTGTTCGTGACGCGCTCGATCTTCCCGAACAGCCCGAGCGACAGGCCCGATGCGAAGTCGATCATGCGACGCGCGTCCGACTCGGTCATCTGCGAGAGGTTGATGATGACGGGGATGCCGTCGCGGAAGCTCTCGGCGATGGACTGGGCGTCCTTGTACTCGCGCGGGTGGACGGTGAGGATCTCGTTCATTTCCTGGACCGGGGTCGCCTTCTGTGCGGTCGTGTGCGAGCGGCGGAGCGGGGTGACCTGGGCGCCGCGCTGGTGGGTGTGCGTCTTGGGCTCGGCGGGTGCCGCAGCGGGTGCGGCGGCGGCCGGTGCCTCCGGTGCCGGGGTCGCGGCCGCCGTGGCGACGGGAGCCGGGGCGGCGGCGGGCTGGCGCGTCTGCGCCGGAGCCGCCTGCTGCTGCTGCTGCTGCTCGTCCTCGTACAGTTCCTCGTCGGCGAGGCCGAGGTAGACCATCGTCTTCTTGAGCGGGTTGGCCATGGTTCCTCCGGAGTTCGTGCTCGTGGATGCCCTGGGACGAGGCTAGGGCGCGACCGGCCGGTTTCCCGTGATTGCCGTGCCGATGCGGAGGTGTGTCGCGCCCTCGGCGATCGCCTCCGCGAAGTCACCGCTCATGCCGGCCGAGACGTCGGTGGCGTCGGGCGCGAGGGACACGACACGCTCGGAGGTCGCGCGGAGCCGAGCGAAGGCACGTCGGGGCTCCTCGTCGAGCGGTGCGACGGCCATCACCCCGCGCAGGCGGACCGTACCGGTCGCCAGGACCCGTTCGGCCATCGCCTCGACGTCCTCCGGCTGGACACCGCCGCGGCCGGGGTCGTCGGTGAGGTTGACCTGGACGAAGCCGTCGATCACGCGCGGGTCCGGCTCGGCGTCCGTCGGCGCGAAGGCGTCGACGACCGAGTCGCGGTCCAGCGACTGGACGACGTCGGCGTACCGCCGCGCCTGGCGTGCCTTCTTCGACTGCAGCTGTCCGACGAAGTGCCAGGTGAGGTCGAGGTCGGCCAGCTCCGCGGCCTTCGCCTGGGCCTCCTGGTGCCGGTTCTCCCCCACGTCGGTGACGCCGAGCGCGGCGAGCTCGCGGACGAGGGAGGCCGGGTGGTACTTGGTGACGACGACGAGCGTCAGCTCGTCGGCCGGGCGCCCCGCTGCGCGGGCCGCGTCGGTGATCGCGGACCGGACGGATGCGAGACGCGCCTCCAGTCCGTCACGGTCGACGGTCTGGAGGCGCGTCTCGGCAGCCACGGGAGGCTTACTTCAGGAAGTCGGGGACGTCGAGCTCGTCGTCGTCGTCGAACGCCGGGTCGGCGGCACGACGCACGGGCGCCTCGTGCTCCTGCGACGACCAGGACGGTGCGCTCGTCGCGGTGTCCTCGATCGCGCCGGTGCCGGCCGCGCCGGACGACGCACCCGCGCCGCCCTCGGGATCGACCCAGCTCGAGCGGTGCTGCTTCTGCTGCTGCGAGCTCGGCTCGCCGCCGTCGAAGCCCGCGGCGATGACGGTCACGCGGACCTCGTCGCCGAGGGTGTCGTCGATCACGGCACCGAAGATGATGTTGGCCTCGGGGTGGACGGCCTCCTGCACCAGGCGCGCGGCATCGTTGATCTCGAAGATGCCGAGGTTCGAGCCGCCCTGGATCGACAGGAGCACGCCGTGGGCACCGTCGATCGAGGCCTCGAGCAGCGGGGACGCCACGGCGAGCTCGGCGGCCTTGATGGCACGGTCGGCGCCCCGCGAGGAGCCGATGCCCATGAGCGCCGAACCGGCGCCCTGCATGACCGACTTGACGTCGGCGAAGTCGAGGTTGATGAGACCGGGCGTGGTGATGAGGTCGGTGATGCCCTGGACACCGGCGAGCAGGACCTGGTCGGCGGTCGCGAAGGCCTCGACCATGGAGATGCCGCGGTCGCTGATCTCGAGCAGGCGGTCGTTCGGCACGACGATGAGCGTGTCGACCTCGTCCTTGAGCGACGCGACGCCGTTCTCGGCCTGCGACTGACGACGCTTGCCCTCGAAGCTGAAGGGCTTCGTGACGACACCGATCGTGAGCGCGCCGATCGACTTCGCGATGCGCGCGACCACGGGCGCACCACCCGTCCCGGTGCCGCCGCCCTCGCCGGCCGTGACGAAGACCATGTCGGCACCCGCGAGGGCCTCCTCGATCTCCTCGGCGTGGTCCTCGGCGGCACGGCGGCCGACCTCGGGGTCCGCGCCGGCGCCGAGACCGCGGGTGATCTCGCGGCCGACGTCGAGCTTGACGTCGGCGTCGCTGAGCAGCAGTGCCTGTGCGTCGGTGTTGATCGCGATGAACTCGACGCCGCGGAGGCCGAGCTCGATCATGCGGTTCACGGCGTTCACGCCGCCGCCGCCGACACCGACGACCTTGATGACGGCGAGGTAGTTGTGGTTCGTGGTCACGTCAGTCGGGCCTCCGGTTGAACCCTCAACCTCTACTTGAAGTTCAGGGGCAATGCTGGTAGATGTGGTGCTCCCCCGACGCTACGGGTGTGCTCCGCAGGCTGTCGCCCCGCCACGCCGCGTGTCGCCGATCGCGGTCGTCGATTCCTGCTCACGCGGCGTCCGCCCGGCAGCGACGGTGCGTCAGTCCTTCGCGCGGACGATGCCGTTGTCCGGCGCCGACACGTCGAACTCGACCTTCGTGTCGGGGTTCCGCGCGGTGTGGTCCTTGACGAGTGCCGCGAGCAGTGCCGCCTTCGCGTCCGACGAGTCCGGGCTCCCCCACACGACGGTCGACCCGTCGCCGAGGGTCAGCGTGACGTCGTCCGCCGTGCTCGCGCGGACGTCCGTCACCTGGTTGCGGACGGTCGACGGCAGCGACAGGACGACCTCGGTCATCGTGCGGAAGACCGGGGACCCGAGCTCGGCGCGGGCGACGTCGGCGACCGGCACGCCCTCCGGGCGCTTCGGCGACGACTGCACGACGATGCCGGCCGGGTCGACGAGGTCGAAGGACTTCCCCGACGGCACGGCGACGACCGGCGTGCGCTCGGTGACGGTCACCACCAGGGTGTGCGGCGGGACCTCCTCGGTCACGTAGCTCTCGATGAGGGGGAAGCCGGCGATGTCCCGCTTGACCTCGTCGAAGTCGAGCCGGGCGAGCGGCGTGCCGACCTGGTCGGAGAGCGCCTGCCGGAGGGCGGTCGCGTCGACGCGGTCGGTACCGCGGACCTCGATCGTCCGCAGGGCCATGAGCGGCGAGGTGACGGCGACGAGGATCGAGGCACCGAAGACGACGACGACCGCCGCGACCGTGATCCACGCGGCACGACGGTGCCGGGCCCTGCGGGTGAACCGCCGGACCTCGGCGCGCTCGAGCAGCCGACGGCGGCGCTTCGCCACGCGGGCCTCGCGGGCGGTCTCGGCGGCGCGGACGCCCGCACCGATCGGGGTCGCGTGCGCGCCCGTGGCCGCAGCGCCGGAGTCGTCGGCAGCGTGGTCGGCGGCCGACGGCACGGCCACGTCGATGACGTCGGTGACGGTGGCGAGGCGTCCGGGCCCGCCGTCGTCGGTGCCGTCGTGGGTGCCGTGCACGGCAGCCGGGTGCGTCCCCGGGCGGGCGGTGTCGTGGTCGTCGTCGGCCTGGTACTCCCGCAGCCGTTCGGCGACCGAGGAGAAGCCGGCGCCGAGCCGACGGCCGGCAGCGCTGGCGATCGCGCCGGCGCGGTCCCGGTGACCGGGCGCGCCGGACGCAGCCGTGGCGGTGGGGTCGACCCGCTCGTCGCCCCGCTCGTCGACGGGGGCCGACGTACCGGGGTCCCGGTGGACCTCCCGGACGTCGGTCGCGGGCGGACGCGACGGGCGCCGTGGGACCAGCGGGCCACGACGCTGCCGTGGCGTCGACGCGCGCTCGGCGGGGGCGGCCGGTTCCTCCGGACGCCCGTCGAAGCCCTCGGGACGCTTCACTGCGTGTGCGTCCCGTCGTGCAGGGCACCGAGGACCTGCGGGATGATGCGGTAGACGTCCCCGCAGCTGAGCGTCATGACGATGTCGCCCTCGCGCGCGACGTCGGCCGCGCGTGCGGCCGCCTCGTCCCAGTCGGGCAGGAAGTCGACGCGGGACTGGTCCACGAACCGCTCCTGCACGAGGGCACCGGTCACGCCGGGCTCCGGGTCCTCCCGGGCGCCGTAGACGTCGAGGACCACGGTGTGGTCGGCGAGCTCCTCGTAGACCTTCGCGAAGTCCCCCGCCATCAGGCGGGTCCGCGAGTACAGGTGCGGCTGGTGGATCGCGATGATGCGGCCGTCGCCGACGACGTTCCGGGCGGCGCGGAGTGCGGCCGCGACCTCGGTCGGGTGGTGCGCGTAGTCGTCGTACACGGAGACACCGCGCTCGACGCCGTGCAGCTCGAAGCGCCGCTCGGTGCCGCCGAACGCCTCGATGCCGCGGATCGCGTCGGCCGGGGCGACCCCGAGACCGGTGAGCACCGCGAAGGCGCCGACGGCGTTCACGGCGTTGTGCCGTCCGGGCACGCGCAGGGTCATGTGGTGCGACTCGCCCCCGGCGCGCAGGTCGACCTCGACGCTCGCCGCCTCGACGATGCGCTCGATGCGGACGTCCGCGTCGGCGGCCTCGCCGAACGTGACGATCTCGGGTGCGCCCTCGCGTGCCCGGACGCCCGCCGTCACGCGCTTCGCGCCGGCGTCGTCGCTCGAGACGACGATGCGCTCGCGTGCCCGGCCGGCGAACTCGACGAACGCGTCGATGAAGGCGTCCTCGCTGCCGTAGTGGTCGAGGTGGTCCGCGTCGACGTTCGTGACGAGGGCCACGGCGACGTCGTAGAGCAGGAAGGAGCCGTCGGACTCGTCGGCCTCGACGACGAACAGGTCGCTCGTGCCCGGGGCCGAGCTCGTGCCGAGCGACTGGATGACGCCGCCGTTGACGAAGCTCGGGTCGAGTCCGAGCTCGACCATGGCGGTGACGATCATGCCGGTGGACGTGGTCTTGCCGTGCGCGCCGGCGACCGCGACGAGGCGGTGGTCGGCGATGAGGGCGGCGAGGGCCTGGGACCGGTGCAGGACCGGCAGGCCGCGGCGCTGCGCCTCGAGGAGCTCGGGATTGTCCGGCCAGAGGGCGCTGGTGACGACCACGGTGTCCGCGTCGCCGAGGTTCGCCGCGTCGTGCCCGACGTGCACCTCGGCGCCGAGGTCGCGCATCGTGCCGGTCGTCGCGGTCTCGCGGGAGTCGCTGCCGGTGACGCGGTGCCCGGCGGCGAGGAACATCCGGGCGATGCCGCTCATGCCGGAGCCGCCGATGCCGACGAAGTGGACCGTGCCGAGGTCGTCGGGGATCGGCTGGGTCAGGTCCGGCTTGATGGTCATCGTTCCTCCGTGGTGCTGGTGCCGGCGCTCGGGCTGGGGCTCGGGCTCGTGCTCGGGCTCGGGCTCGTCGCGTCCGTGGCGGTGCGCGTCTCCCCGCTGCCGCGTCGGGCCCGTGGGGTGGCCTCGACCGCCGCGCCCTGGACGAGCGCCGTCATCCGGTCGGCCCCGTCGCGGTGTCCCACGCTCCCCGCACGCACCGCCATGTCCGCGATGCGGGCCCGGTCGCGCAGGATGCCGAGCAGCTGGAACGAGACCCAGTCCTCGGTGAACGCGGCGTCGTCCACCAGCACCGCTCCCCCGGCGCCGACGACGTCCGCCGCGTTGTGCCGCTGCTCGCCGTTGCCGACCGGGTAGGGCACGAGCACGCTCGGCAGACCGACGGCGGTCAGCTCGCAGACCATGCCGGCACCGGAGCGCGAGACCACGAAGTCCGACGCGGCGTAGGCCAGGTCCATCCGGTCGCAGTACGGCAGCACGTGGTACCCGTCGAGGTCGCTGGGGCCGATGTCCGACTTGCCGCCGACGACGTGCAGCACCTGCCACCCGGCGTCGACGATCGCCGTCGCGGACCGGTTCACCGTCGCGTTGATGCTCCGCGCACCGGAGGAGCCGCCGGTGACGAGCAGGACGGGTCGGTCCGGGTCGAGGCCGAACTCGGCCAGCCCCTCGGCGCGCGCGGCACGGCGGTCGAGCGTCTCGATCTCCCGGCGCAGGGGCATGCCGACCACGCGGCCGTGGCGCAGGCGGGTGTTCGAGAACGTCAGCCCGACGTGCCGGGTGAGGAACGCGGCGAGCCGGTTCGCCAGCCCGGGCTTGGCGTTCTGCTCGTGCACGACGATCGGCGTACCCGTGCGCTTCGCCGCGATGTAGGCCGGCGCGGCCGCGTAGCCGCCGACCCCGAGGACCACCTCGACGTCGTGCTCGCGGATGAACCGCTCGGTGCGCCGGACCGCCGCCGCGAACCGTCCGGGAAAGCGCAGCGCGCGGGCGTCGAGCCGACGCGGGAACGGCAGGCGCGGGATCGTCAGCAGCTCGTAGCCGCGCATGGGCACGAGCCGCGACTCGAGCCCCTCGGCCGTACCGAGCACGAGCACCCGGGCCTCCGGGTCGCGCTCGGTCAGCCGGTCGGCGACGGCGAGCAGCGGGTTGACGTGTCCGGCGGTGCCGCCGCCGGCGAAGAGGTACGTGCTCACCGGAACCTTCCGTTCTGGGGTGCGAGGTCGTGCCGCGGCCCGCCGACCGCGTTCCGTCCGGGCAGGTCGCGGGCGAAGGACAGCACGACACCGATGGCCACGAGGGTCATGATGAGCGCCGAACCTCCGGCGGAGATGAGCGGGAGCGGGACGCCGAGGACGGGCAGGAGCCCGAGCACCACCGCGATGTTGACGAGCGCCTGCCCGATGATCCAGGCGAGGATCGCGCCGGTCACGGTGCGGACGAAGGGGTCGTTCGACTGGCGGATCACCTTGATCATGCTGACCGCCAGGACCACGAAGAGCGCGAGGACGACGACGGCCCCGATGAGCCCGAGCTCCTCGCCGATGATGGCGAAGATGTAGTCGTTGTCGGCCTCGGGCAGCCACGACCACTTGGCCTTGGAGTTGCCGAGCCCGACGCCGAAGACCCCGCCGGACGCCAGCGCCCACATGCCGTGGACCGGCTGCCAGCAGAGGTCCTGGTACTGGTTGGAGTCGGTGCACCCGGACAGCCACGCGCTGATGCGGACCTGCCGGGAGGACGAGGCCATCGTCACGAAGGGCAGGACCACCCCGACCGCGACGACGATCGCGAGCAGGTGGCGTGCGCGGGCGCCGCCGATGTAGAGCGCGCCGAGCACCAGGATGAGCATGATCATCGCGGTGCCCTGGTCGCCACCGAGGAGCACCATGCCGAGCGGCAGCACCGTGGCGATGCCGACCGGGACGAAGATCTCCTTCCAGTCCCGGAGCTTGTCGCGCTTGGCGTACATGATCGCGCCGATGCCGAGCGCGAGCGCGAGCTTGATCGCCTCGGACGGCTGCGCGGTGAACGACCCGAAGCCGACCCAGTTCCGGTTGCCCTGCACCTCGATGCCGAGCGGCGTGTAGACGAGCAGCTGCAGGAAGAGCGCGGCGCCGAGGATCCGCATCGCCCACTTCCGCCACACCCGCGCCGGCACGCGACTGGCGACGAGCATGAGCGGGACGCCGAGCACGGCGTACAGCCCCTGTCGCGACGCCGCCCCGAAGAAGTCGTGCGTCGCCGCGTACTGCTCGACGCTCGACGAGGACAGCACCATCACGACGCCGAAGACGACGAGGAACAGCGTCACGCCGAGGATCGTGTAGAACGTGCTCGACTCGGCGACGAAGACGTTCTTGACCGCGACGACGGCGCCGTGCGTCCGGCGTGGTCCGTCGGCACGGGGGGAACCGGCCGCCGTGCGGGTGCCGCTACGGCCGCTCGGGAGATCCGTGGTCGCCATCGGCTGTGCCTCCCAGGTGCTCGTGGACCGCCGCCGCGAATCGACGCCCCCGGTCGGCGTAGGAACCGAACTGGTCGAACGACGCAGCAGCCGGGGCGAGGAGGACCGTGTCGCCAGGTCGCGCGACCGAAGCGGCATGCCGGACCGCCTCGGGCATGACGTGTTCAGTGTCCGTCGCCTCGACCTGCAGGACCGGCACCCCGGGCGCGTGTCGCGCGAATGCCTCGAGCACGGGCGCGCGGTCGGTCCCGATCACGATCGCCGCCCGGGCGTCCGGACCGAAGCGCTCGACGAGCCCGTCGATGTCGACGCCCTTGAACTGGCCACCGACGATCCAGACGACGGTCTCGAAGGACGCCAGCGACGCCGTCGCCGCGTGCGGGTTCGTGGCCTTCGAGTCGTCGACCCAGGTGATGCCGTCCGCCGTCGCGACGTGCTCGGTGCGGTGGTGGTCGGCGCGGAACCCCTGCACGGCGCTGCGGATGTGCGCCGGTGCGACGGACGCGGCACGCGCGAGGGCGGCGGCGGCCAGGACGTTCATGGTCATGTGCGGGCTCGCGAGACCGGCCTGCTCGAGGTCGGCCAGGGTCGCGAGCTCGAGCGCGCTGTTGCGGCGGTCCTCGGTGAAGGCGCGGTCGCAGAGCACGTCGTCGACGATCCCCACGTCACCCGGCGCGGGGACCCCGGGGGTGAAGCCGACGGCACGGCAGCCCTCGACGACGTCGGCCTGCTCCACCATGCGGCGGGTGGCGTCGTCGGCGGTGTTGTAGACGCACGCCATGACGGAGCGCTCGTAGACCTTCGCCTTCGTGGCCCGGTAGGCCTCGGCGGAGCCGTGCCACTCGAGGTGGTCGTCGGCGATGTTCAGGCAGGCGCTCGCGAGCGGCACGACGGCGCCGTCGCCCGTGGTGGGCATGTAGTGCAGCTGGTGGCTGGAGAGCTCGACGACCAGGACGTCGAAGCCCTCCGGGTCGCGGACCACGTCGAGCACCGGCACGCCGATGTTCCCGCACGCGACCGCACGGAGTCCGGACGCCGCGAACATCGCGGTGGTCAGCTGCGTGGTCGTGGTCTTGCCGTTCGTGCCGGTGATCGTCACCCAGGGCGCCGCGATCGGGCCGCGCACGACCTTGTCGCGGACGCGCCACGCGAGCTCGATGTCGCCCCAGACCACGCTGTTCGCCGTGGCCCACTGCACGCTCGCGTTGTTCGGCGGCAAGCCGGGCGAGACGACCACGAGGTCCGGCGCCTGCGCGACGAGCGACTCGGGCACGGTGTCGAGCGACGTGCGCTCGAACCGGGCACCGATGACGTCGAGCAGCTCGACGGTGTCGTCGGGTCCGTCCGGGGCGTGGACGGTGACCTCGCTGCCGAGCTCGACCAGGGTGTCCGCCACCGAGAAGCCGGTGGCGCCCAGTCCGAGCACGGCGACCCGGAGCCCCTTCCACCCCTCGGCGTACCAGCTGTCGAGGCCGTCGAGGCGGGGGTCAGCCGACACGGGCGATCCATTCCAGGTAGAAGAGTCCGACACCGGCGGCGACGCAGAGTCCCGCGATGATCCAGAACCGGACGACGACGGTCACCTCGGCCCACCCCTTCAGCTCGAAGTGGTGGTGCAGCGGGCTCATCCGGAAGATGCGCTTGCCGTGGGTGATCTTGAAGTAGGCCCGCTGCAGGATGACCGAGCCGGTGACGATGAAGAACAGTCCACCGATGAGGATCAGCAGCAGCTCGGTGCGGCTCAGGATCGCGAGACCGGCCAGGGCGCCGCCGAGGCCGAGCGACCCCGTGTCGCCGAGGAAGATCTGCGCGGGCGAGGTGTTGTACCAGAGGAAGCCGATGAGGCCACCGCAGACCGCGGCCGCGACGACGGCCAGGTCGAGCGGGTCGGTCGTGCTGTAGCAGGCGTGCGCGGTGCTCTCGTCGAGCCGCACGCCGCCGCAGATCTGGTTGGACTGCCAGAACCCGATGATCACGTACGAGCCGATCGCGAGGATGCTCGACCCGGTCGCGAGACCGTCGAGGCCGTCCGCCACGTTCACGCCGTTCGACGTCGACACCGTGAGCAGCACGATCCACGCCAGGTACAGGACCGTGCCGATGACGGTCCCGAGCACCATGAAGTCGAGCCACGGGACGTCGCGGATCGCGGAGATCATCGTGGACGCCGGGGGCTTGCCGTTCCCGGTCGGCACGACGAGCGCGATCGTGGCGAAGATGACGCCGACGATGACCTGGCCGAGGACCTTGGCCCACCCGCCGAGCCCGAGGCTCCGCTGGCGTCGCACCTTCAGGAAGTCGTCGATGAAGCCGACGAACCCGAGTCCGACCATGAGGAACAGCACGAGCAGCCCGGACAGGGTGACGGAGTCACGCCCGACCAGGTGTCCGACGAAGTAGCCCAGCACCGCGCCGATGATGAGGACGATGCCGCCCATCGTGGCCGTGCCGCGCTTCGTGTGGTGCGACTGCGGGCCGTCGTCACGGATGAACTGTCCCCACCCGAGACGGTGGAACAGCTTGATGAACAGCGGCGTGAGCAGCAGTGTGAACACCAGCGACACGGCGCCGGCGACGAGGAGCGCGATCATTCGGTGACACCTCCGAGGCGATCGCCGAGGAATCGCAGTTCGGCTGACTTCGAGGACTTGACCAGGACGACGTCGCCGGGGCGGACCATCTCCTGCAGGGCACGGACGGCGTCGTCGACGTCCTCGACGTACACGGACTCCCCGTCCCACGACCCCTCGAGCGTGGCGGCCTGGTGGATGGCGGCGGCGCCGGGTCCGACGACCACGAGCTGTCCGATGCCGAGCCGGACGACGAGCCGACCGATGGTGTCGTGCTCCTCGGTCGCGTACTCGCCGAGCTCGGCCATCTCGCCGAGCACGGCGACGGAGCGCTCGCCCGGGCGCACGACCTGCGCCAGGGTGCGGAGCGCGGCCGCCATCGAGTCCGGCGAGGCGTTGTAGGCGTCGTTGATGACGGTGACGCCCTCGGGTCCGCCCTGGAGGAGCTCCATGCGCCAGCGCTCGGCCCGCGTCATCGACGCGAGCGCCTCGGCGCCGGCGGCGAGCGGGACGCCCCACAGGTGCGCGACGGTGAGCGCGGCGGACGCGTTCATCGCGTGGTGCTCACCGAGGATGGCGAGCCGGACGTCGACGGTCTCGGGACCGTGCGCCGACCCTTCGGCGTGGTCCGCCGCTGCCTCCTCGGGGACGGGAGGCGCGGTGAGCGTGAAGCGGGTGCCGCCGCGGTCCGTCTCGATGCCGCCGATGCGGTAGTCGGCACCCGCGGACGTGCCGAATCCGACGACGCTCGCGTCGGTCAGCGCCCGCATGGACGCGACGCGGTCGTCGTCGACGTTGAGCAGCGCGGTCGCGGTCGCCGGCAGGTCGGTGACCATCTCCGACTTCGCGCGCTGCGTGGCCTCGATCCCGCCGAACTCCCCCGCGTGCGCGAGTCCGACCTTGAGGACGACGCCGACGTCCGGCTCGGCGATCGAGACGAGCTTCGCGATGTGACCGATGCCGCTGGCACCCATCTCGACCACGAGGAACCGCGTGTCGTGGGTGATGCGGAGCATCGAGACCGGGGCGCCGACGTGGTTGTTGAAGGACCCCTGCGGCGCGACGGTGTCGCCGTGCTGCTCGAGGATGGTCCGGAGCATGTTCTTCGTGCTCGTCTTGCCGTTCGAGCCGGTGATGCCCACCACGCGCAGGGGGGCCGGGCGGCCCTGCTCGTCGACGCGGTCGGCGCTCGAGGCGCGGACGCGCGCGACGACCTCGTGCGCGAGCGCGGCGAGGGCGGCGTACCCGTCGGGCACGACGACCTGCGCGGTGTCGCTGCCCTCGGGCAGCTCGACCGCACGTTCGGTGACGACGAGGGCGGCACCGGCCTCGGCCGCGGCCGGCACGAAGCGGTGGCCGTCGGTCTCCTCACCGAGCAGGGCGAAGAACACGCTGCCGGCGCCGACGAGGCGCGAGTCGGTCTCGACGCTGCCGTCGACGACCCGTCCGCGGGCACCGCTGACGAGCTCGCCGCCGATCGCAGTGGCGATCTCGGCGAGGGTCAGCGCGATCATCGGATCTCCTCCGCCGGACCGGAGTTCGGCTCCCAGCCGGCCTCGCGGAGGGCCTGGCGGGCCTCGTCGCGGGCCGAGTACGGCGTGCGGACGCCCGCGATGTCGCGGTAGTCCTGGTGCCCGGGACCGGCCCAGAGGATCGAGTCCCCCTCCCCGAGCAGGCTGACCGCCTTGCGGATCGCGGCCTCGGGCGGGCTCACCTCGTACGTCTCGTGGTCCGGGTAGGCCTCGCGCGCGGCGTCGACCAGGGTCTTCCGGATCGACGCGGCGTCCTCGAAGCGGGGGTGGTGGTCGGTGACGACGAGCACGTCGCTGCCGGCCGCCGCCACGCGCGCCATGTCGCCGCGCTTGGTCGTGTCGCGGTCGCCGTCGGCGCCGAAGAGCATGAGGACCCGGCCGGTCGTGAACTGCCGGACGGCGGCCAGGGTGTTCTCGAAGGCGTCGGCGCTGTGGCCGAAGTCCACGTAGACGCTCGGGCCGCGGTCGCCGGAGACGCGCTCGGTGCGACCGGGCAGGTAGCACTCGATCGCGCTGACGCGATGCTCGTCGGTCTCGTCCGCGTAGCGGCGGTGGTTCGACCCGAGCGCGTGCGCGATGGCACCGAGCTCGAAGCCGCCCTCGACGAGCATGACGATCGCCAGCGCCGCGTTCGCCGCCATGTGCCAGCCGATCAAGGGCACACGGGTGGTGAGCTCGCGGCCCTCGGGGCCGGTCAGACGGAACTCGGTGTAGGCCGCGTGCGCCTCGACGATCTCGACGTGCCACTCGGCCTCGACGTCGGGGTGCACCGTGATGGTCGTGACCGGGATGCGGGAATCCTGCACCACGCGGTGGCCCCAGTCGGTGTCCAGCGAGACGACGCCGCGACGGCTGTGCTCGGGCTGGAACAGCGGGAGCTTCGCCTGGTAGTACTCCTCCATGTCGGCGTAGTCGTCGAGGTGGTCGTGCGACAGGTTCGTGAACCCGGCGACGTCGAACACGATCCCGTCGACGCGGTGCCGGCTGAGGGCCTGGGCACTCACCTCGACGGCGACCGCGCGCACCTCGGACTCGCGCATCCTGGCGAGGAGCGCGTGCATCTCGCTCGCCTCGGGCGTGGTCAGGCGGCTGGTGACGCTGAGCGTGCCGATGTGGCGCTCCGCGGTCGAGCTCAGGCCGGTGACGAGACCGAGCTGCTTGAGGATCCCCTCGAGGATGTACGAGGTGCTGGTCTTGCCGTTCGTGCCGGTGGTGGCGAACAGCTGCGGCAGGTCGGTCGCCTCGTCCGGGTGGGTGCGGTAGACCCAGGCGGACACGTCGCCGAGCGCGGCCCGCGGGTCCTCGACCACCAGGACCGGCAGTCCGGACGGCTCGGCGAGGGCCACGCCGTCCGCGTCGGTGAGCACGGCGACCGCGCCGCGCTCGGCGGCCTCGGCGGCGAACTGCGCTCCGTGGCGGTTCGCGCCGTGCACGCCGACGAACAGGTCACCGGGCTGCACCTCGGCAGCGCTCAGGGTGACGCCCGTCGTCTCGACGGTGTCGACCGCGCCGACGACGCGCATGCCGAACGCGTTCGCGAGTTCGGCCACGCTCCTCGGGGTCGGGTGTTCGGGTCGGAGGACCGGGGGGATCCGTGCGGACAAGTGTTCCTTCTTCCTCACCACGTGGACGGGTACAGCTGCGCCTCGGCCGTGGAGGGGGCTACTCGGTACTTCTCGAGCACCTGGGACATCAGCGTGCGGAACGCCGGAGCCGCTCCGCTGGACCACTTGTTGGTCTGCGGCTTCGTGAACGTCACCGTGACAACATACTGGGGGTCCTCGGCGGGTGCCATTCCGGCCACCGAGGTGATGCGCTGTCCGCCGTAGCCCTTCGACCCCTCGGCCACCTCGGCGGTACCGGTCTTCGCGGCGATGTTGTAGCCGGAGATCGGCTTCATGCCGACGAGCGTGCCGCCCGTGACGACGCTCTGCAGCATCTTGACGGTCTGGTCGGCCGCCGCGGTGGAGACGACGCGCGTCCCCTGCACGTCGGGCGCGTCGATGGTCCTGCCGTCGGCGGTCTGGCAGCCCTTCACCATGTGCAGCGGGATCCGGACGCCGTCGTTCGCCAGCGTCTGGAAAACGCTCGCCACCTGGACCGCGGTGGTCGAGATGCCCTGGCCGAACATCGAGTTGATGTTCGTCTGGCTGCTCCAGTCGGGCGAGGCGCCGTACTGCATGGCCGGCTGACCCGGGTAGTCGATCGCCGTCTCCGGCTCGAACAGGCCGAACTTCTTCATGTAGTCGAAGCGCTGCTGCTGCGTGAGCCGTTCGCCGAGCTCGGTGATGCCGACGTTCGACGAGTTCTGCAGGATGCCGGTCAGGGTCAGGTTCTCGGTCGGGTGGAACTCGGAGTCCTGGATCTTGCCGCCCCACGGGAACGAGCGCGAGTACGGCACGACCGCACGGTCGGTCGGGCCCGACTTCCCCTGGTCGATCAGTGCCGCTGCGATCGCCGCCTTGATCGTCGATCCGGGCTCGTACGTCGCGGTCAGGGCGCGGGAGCCGAAGGCGCCCTTGTCGGTCGTCGCGTCGACGTCGTTCGGGTCGACCGTCGGGTAGTCGGCGACGGCGAGGAGCTCACCCGTCTTGACGTCCACCACGGTCGCGGTCGCGGACTCGGCCTGCAGGGACTTCGCCGCCGACGCGATCGTCTGCTGCGCCATGTACTGCAGGTCGCTGTCGATGGTGGTCTCGAGCGTGCCGCCGTCCTTCGCCTGCTTGGTCGTCCGGGTGCTGCCGGGCAGCTGCACGCCGTCCTCGCCGCGCTCGTACGTCTCCGAGCCGTTCGTGCCCGCGAGGCACGCGTCGTACGAGTACTCCAGGCCGGCCTGCGCGCCGTCGGTGCCCATGAAGCCCGTCAGCGCCCCGGCCGTCGCGCCGCTCGGGTAGACGCGCGCCGCCTGCTGCTCGGGGTACGTCCACGGGATGGACAGGGCGCGGACGGCCTCGTAGTGCTTCACGTCGAGGCCCTTGACCAGGTACGCGAAGTCCGACCGGGGGTCCGCGGCGATGTTCCGCTGCATGGTCGCCACGTCCGCGCCGGACGCCTCCGCGACGGCACGGAGGGCCTCGTCGACCGAGACCCGCTTCACGCGGTCGCCGCCGAGCTTGCCGTCGAAGGGCTTCACGAGGCGCGGCGAGGTGGTGATGTTGTACCGGTTGACGCTGTCGGCCAGCTCGACGCCGTTGCGGTCGACGATGGCGCCGCGGGTCCCGTAGATCGTCACCGGGATGCTCCGCTTGGCCTTCGACGCATCGTTCAGCGCGGCGGCCTGCACCACCTGGATGTCGACCAGGCGGATCACGAACACGGCCACGAGGGCGATCACGGCGATGATCACCACGCTGTAGCGCAGTCGTGGGTTGCGGATCGTCTTGGTCACGCGGTGCGGTCCTTCCCGGGTGGTGCGGCAGGGTGTCCCGGCCCGCAGGTCACCGGGTGGTGGGGGCCTGGAGCGGGTTCGCGTCGGACTCTACGTCGGCCTTCGGCGCGGCCCCGTCCGACGCGCTGGCCCCGGCGCTGTTCCCAGCGTCGGTGCTCGCGGCGGCCGGCGCGGACGCGGCTGCGGACGGCGCGGTCGGTGCGGCGGGAGCGCTCGGCGCCGCCTCGGCCGGCTGCTGCTTCGTCGCGAGCGGGACCGGGTCGAGCAGGGCGTTGGGCACCTGGTTGTCGCTGCTCGCGGTCGCCTCGTCGGGAGCCGCCGGCGTCGGCGTGCCGTACACCCGCCCGGTCTCCGGGTCGAGGTAGACCGGCGTCGAGTTCGCGATCATCCCGAGCGACTGCGCGTTGCGGGCGAGGTTCTGCGGCGAGTCGAGCACGCGGAGCTCCTCGGACAGCGACTGCTGCGTCCGCGAGAGCTTCGTCTGCTCGGCGCCGAGGGAGTCGAGCGTGTAGGCGCCCTGGCTCAGCACCATGCTGATGCCGAGCTGCGCGAGCAGCAGGATGCCGAGCGCGACGACCGCGACGATGGCGTACGCCACCCTCGGACGGGCACGGCGCTGCGCACGCGTCGGTGCGACCTCGACCAGCTCGGGGCGGTCGTGGCGCGGGCGCGGGGCACGCGACGGGGCGACGACGGGGTCGACGAGTGCGAGGTTCGTGCTCATGTCAGTTCCGGATCCGCTCGGCCGCGCGCAGGCGCACGGGGATTGCTCGGGGGTTGGCGGCGCGTTCGGCGTCGTCGGCCAGTTCCGCGCCCTTGACGACCAGGGACCAGGTCGGGGCGTGCTCGGGGAGCTCGACCGGCAGGTCCGCCGGGGCGCTCGAGGTCGTGCGCTCGACGAGCGCCCGCTTGACCAGACGGTCCTCGAGGGACTGGTACGACTCGACCACGATGCGGCCGCCGACGCCGATGACGTCGAGCGCGGCGGGGACCGCCCGCTCGAGGACGGCCAGCTCGGCGTTCACCTCGATGCGGAGCGCCTGGAACACGCGCTTCGCCGGGTGTCCCTGCCGCTGGATCGCGACGGGGGTCGCGTCGTGGAGGACCTGCACCAGGTCGCCCGACATCGTGAACGGACGTTCCGCGCGCCGCTCGACGATCGCGCGGGCGTACCGGCCGGCCAGCTTCTCCTCGCCGTACCGCTGGAAGATGCGCCGGAGTTCGCCCTCGTCGTAGGTGGCGAGCACGTCCGCCGCGGTCCGGCCCTCGGTCCGGTCCATCCGCATGTCGAGCGGGGCGTCCTGGCTGTAGGCGAAGCCGCGCTCGGCGCGGTCCAGCTGGAGCGAGCTGACGCCGAGGTCGAACAGGACGCCGTCGACCTTCCGGAACCCCTCGCCCTCGACCGCCTCGACGATGTCGTCGTACACGGTGTGCACGAGCCGGACGCGGTCGCCGAAGCGGGCCAGGCGCTCCCCCGCGATGCCGAGCGCGTCGGTGTCGCGGTCGAGTCCGATCAGGGTGAGCTCCGGGAAGCGCTCGAGCAGCGCCGCGGAGTGCCCGCCCATCCCGAGGGTGGCGTCGACGACGACCTTGCCCGGCCCCTCGAGTGCGGGGACGAACAGGTCGACGATGCGCTGGAGCATCACCGGGGTGTGCGGGAACGTCGGTTGGTCTTCGGCCATGTGCAGCCCCTCGACCTCCTGGGCCACGCATCCGGATCCCCATCCATGCGACCTGACACCGGGGAAGGTGTGTCAGGGCACCACGGCTGGGAGTCCCGATCCGTGGATCAGAAGATCCCCGGGATCACCTCCTCGTCGTTGTCGGCGAAGCCCTCTTCGACCTCGGCGTAGTAGGCCTCCCACGCGGTGGTCGACCAGATCTCGGCACGGTCACCGCTGCCGATGACCGTGAGGTCCCGCTCGAGCCCCGCGTACTCGCGGAGGTTCTGCGGGATCGTCACGCGGTTCTGCTTGTCGGGCGTCTCCGCGCTCGCTCCGGAGAGGAACAGGCGCATGTAGTCCCGGGTGCGCTTCGACGTCATCGGTGCGGTGCGGATGCGCTCGTGCAGCTGCTCGAACGTGTCCGCGCTGAAGACGACGACGCAGCGCTCCTGCCCACGGGTCATGACGAGCCCGCCGGACAGTTCGTCCCGGAACTTGGCGGGGAGGATCACGCGACCCTTCTCGTCCAGCTTCGGGGCATGGGTACCGAGCAGCACGTCGGGGCCTCCCCTCCGCTCCACCGGTCCGTCGTGGTCCCCACTTTACTCCACTTCCCTCCCCACAGGGCGGTTCCCGCTCCCCGATCTGCCCGCGACCCCCGGATTGGGGCAGCTCCTCGAGGTCCAGCGGGCACGGAAGAGCCCGCCGATCCGCGGATCGACGGGCTGGTGGAGGCGAGTGGAGGAGGTGGAGCAGAGTGGAGGACTCTCACAGCCCCGGATCGGGTGGAGGGCGGGTCGGACGGGAGGCGCGTGGGGACCCCGCCCCGCGCCTCCCCTCCGACACCCGCCCGGCCTGCTCGACGCACCGGGACGATCAGCGACAGCAGCCCCCGCACACGACGAACGGGGCCGGTCCGACTGGACCGGCCCCGTTCGTGGAGGCGTGTGGAGGGCTGCTACTGCTGCCCGGGGTCGTTGCGCTTGTCCCAGCGCTCGTTCATGCGGTCCATGAACGAACCACCGGACGACGACGGCCGCGCGGGACGGCGGGGACCGGCACCACCGGCACGCGGCGCCTTCGCCCCGGCCTTCGGCATCCGCATGCCCGGGCGCAGCGCGTACAGCACGCCGGCGAGCATCACGACAAAGCCCGGCAGGCCGAGCAGCGGCTGCTTGAACACCAGCGCAAGGACGACGATCGCGATGCCGACCAGTGCACCGAGCACCCCGATCGTGATCGTGGTGTAGCTGGCGCGACCCTGGCGGCGCGTGACCCGCGCCACGAAGTCGGAGTCGTTCTGGTAGAGGCTCCGCTCCATCTCTTCGAGGAGTCGCTGCTCTTGCTCCGAGAGTGGCATCTCGTTTCCCTCTTGTTCTCGGGGATGCTGTCCTGAGGATGCTGTCCTGGGTGACGGCTGGTGGACCGCGCTGCCGCCGGGTTGTGGCAAGCGCTGAGTGGACCGATTCTATGACTCGACCGCTCCACTAGGGTAGGTACCGTGGCTGAGAGTACGCGATTAGTGGACCTCGTATCGGCGCGTCTCGACCGGGCACTCGACGAGCAGCGCGAGCGCCTCGTCGGCATCAGCCCCGACCTCGCTCCGTTCGACCGGTACGCCCGTGACCTGCTGTCCGGCGGCAAGCGCTTCCGGGCACTGTTCTGCTACTGGGGCTGGCAGTCCGTCGCCGGTCGGTCGGGCTCGTTCGACCCCCTCGCGGAGGGCTCGCGCCAGACCACCGCCGAGGCGATCGTCACGGTCGCCGCGGCGCTCGAGGTCTTCCACGCCGCCGCCCTCGTGCACGACGACATCATGGACCGCTCGGACACCCGCCGCGGTCGTCCCGCCGCGCACCGCCGCTTCGAGTCCCTGCACGAGGAGTCCGGCTGGGTCGGCGACCGCGCGCTGTACGGCACGAACTCGGCGCTGCTGCTGGGCGACCTGCTGCTCTCGCTGAGCGACGCCGTCTTCGACGAGGGCCTCGCCCTGCTCGACCCGGCCCGCGCGCGCATCGTCCGCCAGGAGTTCCACACCATGCGGCTCGACGTCACGGCGGGGCAGTACCTCGACGTGCACGAGGAGACCGCCTGGCCGTCCATCGACGAGGCCGAGCACCTCGTCCGGGCCCAGCGCGTCATCGTCTTCAAGTCGGCGAAGTACTCGATCGAGGCGCCGCTCGTGATCGGCGCGCTCGTCGCCGGTGCCTCCCCGGCGCAGCTCGAGGGTCTGCGGTCGTTCGGACTCCCCCTCGGCGTGGCGTACCAGCTGCGCGACGACCTGCTCGGCGTGTTCGGCGACCCCGAGGTGACCGGCAAGCCGGCCGGGGACGACCTGCGCGAGGGCAAGCGCACCGTCCTCATCGCCTCGGCCCGGAAGTCGCTGGCGCCCGGTCCGCGGCAGCTGCTCGACGAGCTGCTCGGCGACCCCGACCTCGACGAGGGTCAGGTCCAGATGCTCCGCGCGACGTTGACCGAGTCCGGGGCGGTCGCCGCCGTCGAGCGATCGATCGACCGGCACGTGCAGCGCGCCAAGGCCGCCCTCGAGGCCACCCCGCTCACGCCGTCGGCGCGGGAGCAGCTGATGGCGCTGGCCGACACCGTGAGCCGCCGCGTCGCGTAGACGCGACGGACGGACGGGAGGCCCGTGGCGACGTCGCCACGGGCCTCCCGTCCGTCAGGTGGGTGACGATCAGAGCAGGGACTGCGCGACGCGCCGCACCTCGGCCTTGCGGCCGGCGCGCAGCGCAGCGATCGGCGAGGTGCCGAGCGCGGGCTCGTCCGAGAGCATCCAGCGGACGGCCTCGTCGTCCGAGAACCCGTTGTCGCCGAGCACGATGAGCGTGCCGCGGAGCTCGGGCAGCGGCTCGTCACCGTCGAGGAACTCGCCGGGCACCCGCAGCACGCCGCCGACGCGGGCAGCCAGCAGGGTCTTCTGCTCGAAGAGGCGGTGGATGCGGCCCGGGCTCACCCCGAGCAGCTCCACCAGGTCGGGCACCGTCAGCCAGCGCTCGGAGAGGGTCGTGTCGTCGGTCGGTACAGCGCTCACGGCTCCATGTTGCCAGAGCGATCGCCGTCCGCGGTCCCCCACGATTGGTCACACGAGTCACACCCGCAACATCCGGCTCTCTGGTTGACTTGGGAATCACGCCATGTCAGCGTGGAGCCACCTGTGAGTGCTCGCACCCGCGCACGGCTCACCCAGGACAGGAGAAACCCCGTGGACAACGCTGCAGACGACGCCGCCCGGCGCGCCCGATCCGCCCGGTTCGCCACCATGCCCATCGTCCTCGCGGGCACGATCGCGGTGACCGCGGGCCTGACCGGGCCGGTGGCGCACGCCGAGCCGCGGCACGACGACGACGACGCGGGGAAGCGTCACGTCGACGAGGACCGGAACGTCGGCCACCGCGCCGTGTTCGACACCGCGGTCGCGCGCCCCTCGACGACCGTGGTCACGCCGGTGGTGGCGGTCTCGAAGACCCCCACGACCTACACGGTCCGCCAGGGCGACACGGTGTCCGGCATCGCCGCCCGGTTCGGCCTCTCCGCGCAGGAGGTCCTCGTGCGCAACGGCCTCGGCTGGAACACGATCATCCACCCCGGCCAGACGCTGCACCTGTCCTCGAAGCCCGCGGCACCGACGGCCGCGCCCGCGTCGACCGGCAGCACGGGCAGCTACCACGTCAAGCAGGGCGACACCGTGTCCGGCATCGCCGCCCGCGCGGGTGTGTCGACCTCGTCGATCCTGTCGGCGAACGGGCTGACCCAGCGCTCGGTGATCTACCCGGGGCAGACGCTGCAGGTCCCCCGCGCCGGTTCCGCCGCGAAGCCCGCACCCGTCGCGAGCAGCGCCCCCGCCGCCCCGGCCGCGCCGGCCCGCGCGTCGAGCGTCAAGATCGCGGCCGGCGACACCATCGGCGGCATCGCGGCGAAGCACGGCGTGTCCGTCAAGGCGCTCCTCGCCGCGAACGGCCTCAGCTACACGAGCACGATCTACGCCGGGAAGACCCTCGTGCTCCCCGCGGCGACCTCGAAGCCCACCACGACCCCGACCGGCGGCGCCGTGACCACCGCGGTCGGCAGCGTCAACGGCGTCGAGCTCACCGGCGAGCAGCGTCGGAACGCCGCGACCGTCGTCGCCGTCGGTCGCACCCTCGGTGTGCCGGACCGCGGCATCGTGATCGCCCTGGCCGCGGCCCTGCAGGAGTCGAGCCTCCGCAACCTGTCGCACGGCGACCGCGACTCGGTCGGCCTCTTCCAGCAGCGTCCGAGCCAGGGCTGGGGCACGAAGGCCGCCCTGCAGGACCCGGCGACCGCCGCCGAGCGCTTCTACGTCGGCAACCCGGGCAAGACCCGCGGGCTGCTCGGCGTCCGGGGCTGGTCCTCGATGAGCCTGACCGCCGCCGCGCAGGCCGTGCAGGTCTCGGCCTACCCGAACGAGTACGCCAAGTGGGAGCAGACGGCGCGCGCGCTCCTCGCCTCGCTCTGACGACGGCCCGCTCGCGCGTCCGGGGCTCGGCCGACCGGCGGCGCCCTGGTCGCCCGACGGAACGAGTCATCCTCGAGATCGAGATCGGGTAACGACCGGAGCGTCAGTACCGGCCCCACCAGCCCGCCTTCGTAGAATGCCGCCGATGACCACGAACGCCGCCACGGACCCGATGATCGGTCGCATGATCGACCAGCGGTACCGCGTGCGCTCGCGCATCGCCCGCGGCGGCATGGCCACGGTGTACCTGGCGACCGACGTCCGACTCGAACGCCGCGTCGCGATCAAGATCATGCACGGGCACCTGGCCGACGACCAGGCCTTCCGGGAGCGCTTCATCCAGGAGGCACGGTCGGCCGCGCGCCTGTCGCACCCGAACCTGGTCGGGGTCTACGACCAGGGCGCGGAGGACGACACCGCGTACATCGTCATGGAGTACATCCCGGGGATCACGCTCCGCGACCTGCTCCAGGAGCACCGGGCGCTGACCCCCGAGCAGGCGACCGACATCCTGCGCGCCGTCCTCGCCGGGCTGGCCTCGGCGCACCGCGCCGGCATCGTGCACCGCGACCTGAAGCCCGAGAACGTCCTGCTCGCCGACGACGGCCGGATCAAGCTCGGCGACTTCGGTCTCGCGCGTGCCACGACCGCGAACACCGCCACCGGCGCGGCCCTGCTCGGCACCATCGCGTACCTGTCCCCGGAGCTCGTCACGCGCGGGGCTGCCGACTCGCGCAGCGACATCTACGCCGTCGGCATCATGCTCTACGAGATGCTCACCGGCGAGCAGCCCTACAAGGGCGACCAGCCGATGCAGATCGCGTACCAGCACGCCAACGACACCGTGCCCGTGCCGAGCGCCGCGGAGCCCGGTGTCCCGCCGGAGCTCGACGACCTGGTCGCCTGGGCCACCGCCCGCAACCCGGACGACCGGCCGATGGACGCCCGCGAGATGCTCGACCACGTGTCCGGCGACCGGCAGCGCGCGACCGGGCAGTACCGGACCGCCGTCCTCCGCCCGGAGAACGCCACCGCGATCCTGCCGGCCGGTGACGGCCGGGCGGCCGGCGACGGCCGGGCGGCCGGCGACGGCCGGGCGGCCAGCGACGGTCGGGCGGACAGCGGCGACGCGACCGACGCCACCCGCGTGATCGCGGGGTCGACGGGCGGCGCCGCGGCCGCACCGGTCCGCCGCGGAGCGCCCGGACCGCGTCGGACGGGCTCGCAGCCCGGCGCGCTCTCCCCCGCCGGACAGCGGCTGGCCGACAAGTCCGCCAAGCGCCGGAAGCGCGGCTGGATCGCGCTCGCGGTCATCCTCGTGCTCGTGATCGCCGCCGGCGTCGTCGGTTGGGCACTCGGCCCCGGGCCCTGGGGCAACGTCCGGATCCCGGAGGTCGCCGGCAAGTCCGTCACGCAGGCACGCCAGCTGCTCCAGGCGCAGGGGCTCCAGCCCGCGGCACGGACCGGCACGCGGTTCGACGCCGTCGTGGCGAAGGGGCAGGTCTCGACGACCAAGCCCGCGGCCGCACGCGAGGTCCGCAAGGGCACCGCGGTGCAGATCGTGGTGTCGGGCGGACCACGGATGATCGCGCTGCCGGCCATCGTCGGACAGCCGCTGTCCACCGTGACCGCGGCGCTCGACGACGACTTCCAGCTGCAGGACGACCGGTACGAGTTCTCGGCCGACGCCCCGGCGGACACCGTGATCGCCGCGACCGGGGTGCTCCCCGGCGGCGACACGGTCGACCTGTCCACCGTCGACGAGTACGGCGAGCGCGGCCCGGTGACCCTGACGGTCTCCCTCGGCGCCGTACCGGACGTCACCGGCAAGACCGTGGCCGACGCCACCACGACGCTCCAGGGCGTCGGCCTGACGGTCGGCGCGCAGCAGGAGCGCTACGACGACGACGTGCCGAAGGGGCAGGTGATCTCCTCGCAGGTCGAGGGCTCCCCCGCCGTCCGTGGCTCGACGGTGGACCTCGTGGTCTCCCGTGGTCCGACGCCGATCACCCTGCCCGACGTCGCGGGCAAGACGATCGCCGACGCCACCTCGACCCTCGAGAACCTCGGGCTGCAGGTCACCGTGCCGGACTGCACGAACGTGCTGTGCCGGCTGACGGACTGGAAGGCCCTGCTCCGCGTGGACGCGACCGACCCGGTGCAGGGGTCGACGGTGTACCGCGGCGACGAGATCACGCTGTCCTACCGGCAGTAGCCTGCTCGACGACGCGCCGGTCGGCAGATCGACGGGCGCCCACGACGACGGACGGGAGGCGCGGTGCCAGCTGGCACCGCGCCTCCCGTCCATCGGTGGGGACCTGCGCGCTACGGGCGTGCGGTCGGGTGCGCCGCCAGTTCCTCCGCCACCAGGAAGGCCAGCTCGAGGGACTGCATGTGGTTGAGGCGCGGGTCGCACAGCGACTCGTACCGGGTCGCCAGCGTCGCCTCGTCGATCTGCTCGGAGCCGCCGAGGCACTCCGTGACGTCGTCACCGGTGAGCTCGACGTGCATGCCGCCCGGGTAGGTGCCGACCTCGCGGTGGGCCTCGAAGAAGCCGAGGACCTCGTCCACCACGTCGTCGAACCGACGGGTCTTGTACCCGGTCGGCGTCGTCAGGCCGTTGCCGTGCATCGGGTCCGTGACCCAGAGCGGCTTCGCGTCCATGCCCTGCACCGCCTCGAGCAGCTTCGGCAGCTCGTCACGGATCTTGCCCGCGCCCATGCGCGTGATGAAGGTCAGGCGACCGGGCTCGCGCTCGGGGTCGAGCTTCTCGATGAGCGCCCGCATGTCGTCGACGCTCGTCGTCGGGCCGAGCTTGACGCCGATCGGGTTCCGCACGCGCGACAGGAAGTCGACGTGGGCACCGTCGATGTCGCGGGTCCGCTCACCGATCCAGATGAAGTGGCCCGAGGTGTCGTAGGGCAGACCGGAGCGCGAGTCGATCCGGGTCATCGGCCGCTCGTAGTCCATCAGCAGCCCCTCGTGCGAGGCGTAGAACTCGACGTGCTTGAGCGCCTCGAAGTCGGCACCGCAGGCGCCCATGAAGCGGATCGCGCGGTCGATCTCGGCCGCGAGGTGCTCGTAGCGGGCGTTCGCCGGGTTCGACGCGAAGCCCTTGTTCCACGAGTGCACCTGGCGCAGGTCGGCGAACCCACCCTGGGTGAAGGCGCGGACGAGGTTCAGCGTCGACGCGGCCGTGTGGTACCCCTGCACCAGGCGGCGCGGGTCGGCCTGCCGGCTCTCCGGCGTGAAGTCGTAGCCGTTGACGATGTCACCGCGGTACGCCGGCAGGGTGACGTCGCCCCGGGTCTCGAGGTCGCTCGACCGCGGCTTGGCGAACTGCCCCGCCATGCGGCCCATCTTGATGACGGGCATCGAGGCGCCGTACGTCAGCACGACGGCCATCTGCAGGATCGTCTTCACGCGGTCGCGGATCGAGTCCGCGGTGGCGCCGGCGAAGGTCTCCGCGCAGTCACCGCCCTGGAGCAGGAAGGCGCCGCCCGAGGCCGCGACCGCGAGCCGGGCCCGCAGGTCGTCGACCTCGCCCGCGAAGACCAGCGGCGGGAGCGTCGCGATCTCGGCGGAGGCGGCCTCGGCGGCGGCCAGGTCCGGCCAGGTCGGCTGCTGCTTGATCGGCAGGGTGCGCCAGTGGTCGAGGCCCGCGATGACGTCCGGATCCTGCAGGGCGACGGGGTCGGTCGACTCGATCAAGGAGGTACCTCGGTGTTCTGGGTCGGTGGCCGGGGCGGCACCCGCTGGCGGGGGCCCCGGCTCGGGCTCGGAGTCCTCAGATCCTACCGTCCGCCGCGCGGCGTCCGCGTGCGTGTGACGGGTCGGCTACCGGTCCGCGGCGGTCGCCTCGGTTGCAGCGGCGGCCGGGGTGCGCCGGTCCTTCATGACCTGCTCCCGCGCGCTGGTCGCCCGCTCCTTGACGCTCGTGGCGTAGACGTCGACGTACTCCTGACGGCTCAGGCCGGCGAGCTCGTGCATGACCTCGTCGGTCACGCTGCGCAGGATGAACCGGTCGGTCTCGAAGCCCGCGAAGCGCGAGAAGTCGAGCGGCTTGCCGAAGACGACGCCGACGCGCTTGGCCTTCGGGATCTTCTGCCCGATCTGCTGCACCTCACGCGTGCCGATCATGGCGACCGGCACGACGGTGACGCGGCCCTCGAGGATCATCCGGGCGATGCCGGTGCGACCGCGGTAGAGCTTGCCGTCCGGGCTGCGGGTCCCCTCCGGGTAGATGCCGAGCTGCTCCCCGCGCGCCAGCACCTGCAGTCCGGTGCGGAGCGACGCCTCGGACGCCTTGCCGCCGGAGCGGTCGATCGGCAGCTGTCCGATGGCGTTGAAGAACGTCTTCGTCGCCCAGCCCTTCAACCCACGACCCGTGAAGTAGTCGCTCTTCGCCAGGAACGAGATGCGACGGTCGAGGACCGCCGGCAGGATGACCGAGTCGATGAACGAGATGTGGTTCGAGGCGAAGATCACCGGCCCCTTCGCGGGGACGTGCTCACGCCCGATGACCCACGGTCGGAAGAGGGTGAGGATGAGCGGGCCGAGCAGGAAGTTCTTGAGCAGCCAGTAGGTCATCGTCGACTCCAGTTCGGGACGCGGGTGCCGTCAGGTGACCCTACGCCGTGCGCGCGTGGATGCGGGCGAGGTCGGCGGCGCCGACGACACCGGCGTCGTTCACGAGCTCGGCGATGACGAAGTCGGGCTCCGGGTGGTAGCCACGGGCCGGCAGGTTGTTCAGGTACGCCTGCTTGATGGGCTCGAGCAGCCGGTCGCCCGCGCTGGCGACCCCGCCGCCGAAGACGAAGAGCTGCGGGTCGAGCACGGCGGACAGCGACGCGCAGGCCTCGCCGAGGTGCCGACCGAGGCGGCGGAGGGCCGCGAGGGCGCCCGGGTCGTCGGCCAGGATGAGGTCGCCGACGATCGCGCCGTCGAGCTGGCCGCCGTTCTGCTCGCGGGCGTCGGCCAGCGCCGACCCGATGCCGCCGGCGTCGGCGACGTCGTTCGCCATGCGCTGCAGGGCGCGTCCGGAGCCGTACTGCTCGATGCACCCGCGGGCGCCGCAGCCGCACGGGAGCCCGTTCGGCACGACGCGCAGGTGGCCGATCTCGCCGCCGGTGCCGAAGCCGCCCCGGAAAAGTCGGTCCTCGGTGACGATCGCCCCGCCGACCCCGGTGCCGATGGTGAGCATCGTCATGTCGGAGACCAGGCGGCCGGCACCGAAGCGGAACTCGGCCCAGCCGGCCGCGTTCGCGTCGTTGTCGACGGTGATGTGCAGGTCGCCGAGACGCTCCTGCAGCTTCTGGCGCAGGGGCTCGTTCCGCCACCGGATGTTGGGCGTGTAGTAGACGATCGACTGCGAGGCGTCGATGAAGCCCGGCGCGGCGACGCCCACGGCACCCACGTCGTGGGCGGCCCGGAGTCGCGACACCATGGTCACGACGTCGTCGAGCATGGCGTCCGGGTCCGCCGCGTTGGTGGCGACGCGGTCCTCGGCGAGGATCTCGCCGAGCTCCGAGACGACCGCACCAGCGATCTTGGTGCCCCCGATGTCGATTCCGATGGCATGCACGAGCATCGACCCTACCGTCTCCGGGTGGCGCCGCCGAACGCCGGACCGTGCCTGTCGAGGTGCTGCGAACCGCGGCCGTGCCCGGTCGGCGGCCCGAGTCGTCGCCGTAAGCTGGCGGTGTCGCCTCACCGTCGAGGCGTCCTCGTATCGAACCGGCCGACAAGGGAGTCCACCGTGAACGATCAGCGGCAGTCCGCACCCACCTCCGCTCCGGACCGCGGGTCCGCGGCGAGCCTGCTCGCCGACCGGGCGCGACGGACCCCGGACCGACCGATCCTGGCCCAGCGCCACGGCGACACGTGGACGACCGTCACCGCCGCGGAGACCCTCGCCCGGGTCCGCGGCATCGCGAAGGGATTCGTCGCCGCCGGGCTCGCTCCCGGTGCGCACGTGGCGATCCTCTCGCGCACCCGCCTCGAGTGGACCCTCGTCGACTTCGCCGTGTGGACCGCGGGCCTGGTCTCCGTCCCCGTGTACGAGACGAGCTCCCCGGACCAGGTGCGCTGGATCCTCTCGGACTCCGAGACGGTGGCCGTCGTGGTCGAACAGGAGGAGCACGCCCGTCGCGTCGCGTCCGTCGCCCCCGACCTGCCGCACCTCGGACAGCACTGGACGATCGACGGCGGCGGGCTCGACGACCTCGTCCGGCTCGGTGAGACCGTCACCGACGCCGAGCTCGACGCCCGGACGTCGGACGTGCACGGACACGACGACGCCACGATCATCTACACGTCGGGCACCACAGGTCGGCCGAAGGGCTGCGTGCTGCGGCACGACAACTTCACCGCGACGGTCGAGGGGGCGACGGAGGCGATGCCCGAGGTCGTCGCCGACGGTTCGTCGACGCTCCTCTTCATCCCCATGGCCCACGTGTTCGCACGCTTCATCGCCGTCATGTCGATCTCCACCGGCGTGGTCGTGGGGCACGAACCGGACACCCGAGACCTCATGCGGGCGGTGTCGACCTTCCGCCCCACGTTCCTCCTCGCCGTCCCCCGCGTCTTCGAGAAGATCTACAACTCGGCCGAGCAGAAGGCCGACCTCGGCGGGAAGGGCCGGGTCTTCCGGGCCGCGGCGGACGTCGCGGTCGCGCACTCCGAGGCCCTCGCGGCCGGTCGGGTGCCGGTCGGCCTGCGACTGCGCTTCGCGCTCTTCGACCGGCTCGTCTACGCGAAGCTGCGGAACGCGATCGGCGGCCGGGTGACGCATGCCATCAGCGGTTCCGCCCCGTTGTCGCCACGACTGTCGCACTTCTTCCGGTCGATCGGCGTGCACATCCTCGAGGGCTACGGCCTGACCGAGACCACCGCGCCGGCCACGGTGAACCGCGCGCAGGAGCTGCGGATCGGCACGGTCGGGCGCGCGCTGCCCGGTGTCGAGGTCCGGATCGCCGAGGACGGCGAGGTGCTCGTCCGCGGTGTCGACGTCTTCGACCGCTACTGGCACAACGAGGAGGCGACCGCGAAGGCCTTCGTCGACGGCTGGTTCCGCACCGGCGACCTCGGACGGCTCGACGCCGACGGGGTCCTCACGGTGACCGGCCGCGCGAAGGAGCTCATCGTCACGGCGAGCGGCAAGAACGTCGCCCCCGCCCCGATCGAGGACGGCATCCGCGAGCACCCGCTGGTCGGACAGGTCGTCGTGGTCGGCGAGGGCAAGCCGTTCGTCGCGGCGCTCGTGACCCTCGACCGCGAGATGCTGCCCGGCTGGTGCGAGGCCCGCGGGATCGTGCCCGCCCTGACCCCGACCGCGGCCGCGTACGACGAACGCGTCCACGTGGCGGTCCAGGAGGCCGTGGACGCCGCGAACCAGCGGGTGTCGCGGGCCGAGTCGGTCCGCTCGTTCACCATCGTCGACGCGGAGCTCACCGAGGCGTCCGGTCACCTGACGCCCAAGCTCACGATCAAGCGCGCCGTCGTGATGCGGGACTTCGCGGCCGACGTCGAGCACATCTACTCGGGGTCGAAGGTGCAGACCACCGCGACCCCCGTGGTCGCGTCCCGTCGCCGCGACCGCGCGTAGCACCGCGACGGACGGGAGGCCCGGTGCCGGTCCCTGGGACCGGCACCGGGCCTCCCGTGCGTCCGTCTGCGTGTGTCCGCGCCACCCGTGTCCGGGTCGCGCCACGCGCCCCCTCAGGCCTCCGGGGCCTGCTGCACCTCCGGCGCGTCGAGGACGGCGGTCGAGGCCGTCACGGGCATCGGCTCGGGGCGGCGGTTGGTGCGGGTGCGGTGCGAGCTGAGCTCGTCGTTCTGAACGGTCATGCTGGGTCCTGGGGTGTGGGAAGGGCGTCGGTGGGTGGCCGACGAGAGCACGGTACCTCCGTCCGGCGCCGGAGCGACAATCCCGCGTCCGGGTGTCACCGACTGTTCGCTCGGAGCGGTGGTCCGGACGGTGGTGGTCAGCGCGACATCACGACGGGCGCCGGCGCGAACGAGGTCGAGGTGCTGCCGTCCGGGTGGGTCAGCGTGACCCGCACCCAGTAGCGTCCCGGAGCCATCGAGCCGAGCCGGAAGGGCACGCTGTTCGCGCCCTTCGCCACGGCCGTCCCCTTGGCCGCGATGGCGACGTAGCCCCGGCTCCCCGGCGGGCGCGTCCCGACGGCGACCTCGGCGGTGGTGCCCGGCACCCAGGCCGCGTCGTGGAACTGCACCGAGGTGGAGCCCTTCGCCGCGGGGTCCGCGCGCAGGTGCAGCGAGCGGAGGTGCCAGACCGCGGCACCCGGGTCCTCGTTCGGGTCGAAGCGCAGGCTCGTGATGGTCCGACCGGCCCAGCCGAGGCGGGGGTTCAGCGCGTTCTCGTCGAGCGGGTTCCGCGCGGTCAGGTCGACGGTCACCTCGGACTGGTTGCCCGAGTCGTACGTGAGGATGTCGTTGCTGATCTGCGGGGTCCCCGAGCCGGAGGCGTTCCAGATGAGACGCGCCATCTTGCCGCCGCCCGGGTGGTCGGCCAGGTCGAACTTCCCGTCGTACGTCATGTCGAACTGCAGGTAGTGGTACGTGCTGCCGGGGAACGGCGACACCGGGAAGAGCAGCCGGGGGTCGTTCTGGGCGGGCGGCGCGTTCCGGGCGTTCAGGCCGCGGGAGTCGCGGGGCAGGCGGGTGATGTCCTGGTAGCGGACCCCGCCGGTGGCGACGGCCGACCGGAAGTCCCACGACCGACCGTGCTGGACGGCCGCGAGGTCCGCACCCTGCGACGGGTTGGGCGAGTCGACCACCGTCTGCGGACGCGGCCGGATCGTCGTCGTGCCCGTGGTCCCCGGCGGCAGCGCCGCGTTCGGGTGCTGCGCGTCCGGCGCCGCGTGGAGCCGGACCCAGTCGATCGAGGCGGTCCCGCCCTTCTCCTTCGCGCGCATGACCACGGGGTCGAGGCGGACGACGACCATCTTCGCCGACTTCCACGGGCGCTTGCCGAGCAGCGTCGACGTCTTGGCGAGGTCGATGTCGTAGGTGTGGCGCCCCGGCACGGTCGAGAACGTGGCACCGCCGCCGCAGGCCGACGTCTGCTCACGGCAGGTGAACCAGTAGACGGCACCGATGCGCTTGGCGAGCGGCTGGTCCATCGAGAACGAGAGCCGGGTGTACTTCGCCGTGTCGACGGGCTGGAGCGCCCCGTCGCGGCCGAAGGGCAGGCTGCCCGAGACCGAGTGCACGAGGAAGAGGTGGTCCTGGTCCACGAGCTCGACGCTCAGGGCGCCCCCGCCGACGGACGCCCGGGCGGACGTCGAGCTCGTGTTGATGTCGGCCGCGTTCGAGAAGTCCCACGCGTCGCCGAACACGTCGGTGGCGTAGTCGGCGGCCTCCGGCTCCGAGGTCGCCGCGACGGCCGGCGACACCGGCCCCGTGACGACGACGCCGGCTGCCAGCGCGGTGAGCACCGCGAGCAGCGTCGCGGTCATGCGCCGTGCCCGGCGCGTGGTCGTGGTCCGTCCCTGCACGGCCGTCCTCCTGGTCGGTGCGCGCCCGCCGACCCGGCTGGTGCGGGGTGCGCGTCGACGCAGAACGCTACGTCGTGCCGGTGACGTCGGCGACCCCCACGATCGGGTGTCCGCAGGTGTGCGGACCAGGACCGACCCCGGTCCGCACGTCCCGGCGCGGGGTCGGGGTCAGTGGAACCAGTCCTGCGCGCGGATGTCGCGGAGCGCCCCGCGGCGGACCTCGGGGTCGAGCGTCATGACGTAGACGGTGCCGTCGAGGTGGTCCACCTCGTGCTGCAGCGCCTCGGCCATCAGCCCGGTGCCCTCGAGCACGACCTCGACACCGTCGACGTCGACCCCGCGGACCCGGGCCCACGGGTGGCGGGGTGTCGGGTAGGACAGGCCGGGGACGGAGAGGCAGCCCTCGTCCATGTGCTCCCGTTCGCCGCGGACCTCGACGACCTCCGGGTTCAGGACGTAGCCGACCTCGCCGTCCACGTTCCAGGAAAAGGCCCGGAGCCCCACGCCGATCTGCGGGGCGGCGACGCCGGCACGGCCGGGCTCCTTGACGGTGTCGATGAGGTCCTGCACGAGGTCGCGCACACCGGGTGAGCCGAGGGCCTCCGGTGCGATCGGGTCCGCGGGGGAACGGAGGACGGGGTCGCCGAACAGGCGGATGGGACGGACGGTCACGTTACTGCAGCACCACCAGGAGGTCGCCGGCGTCCACCTGCTGGGTCGCCGGGATCGCGAGACGGCCGACGGTGCCCGCCACGGGCGCCGTGATGGCCGCTTCCATCTTCATCGCCTCGATGCTCGCCACGGCCTGACCGGCCCGGACGACGTCACCGACGGCGACCTTGAGCGTCACGACACCGGAGAACGGTGCGGCGACGTGCTTCGGGTCGGACGGGTCGGCCTGCTCGGCCACCTTCGTCTCGACCTCGACCGAACGGTCGCGGACGGTGACCGGGCGGAGCTGCCCGTTCATCGTCGTCATGACCGTGCGCATGCCCCGCTCGTCGACCTCGCCGATCGCCTCGAGCCCGACGAGCAGGTCGACGCCGCGACCGAGCGGCACGACGTGCTCCTGACCGGGGCGCAGCCCGTACAGGTAGTCCGTGGTCGGCAGGACGGAGAGGTCCCCGTACTGCTCGCGGACCTGCTCGAACTGCCGGGTCGGCTGCGGGAAGAGCAGGCGGTTGAGGACCTGCTGGCGTTCGGGACCGGAGGCGGCGAGGTGCGCACGCTCCTCGTCGGGGACCGGGGTGACCGTCAGTCGGACCTCCCGCCCCGCGAGCACCTTCGACCGGAAGGGCTCCGGCCAGCCGCCGGGCAGGTCGCCCAGCTCGCCGGCCATGAACCCGACGACCGAGTCCGGGATGTCGTACTTCTGGGGGTTCTGCTCGAAGTCCTCGGGATCGGCCCCGACCGCGGCGAGCTGCAGCGCGAGGTCGCCGACGACCTTCGACGACGGCGTCACCTTCGTCGGCCGGCCGAGGATCCGGTTGGCCGCCGCGTACCAGTCCTCGACCTGCTCGAAGCGGTCGCCGAGCCCGAGTGCGATGGCCTGCTGCCGGAGGTTCGAGAGCTGCCCACCGGGGATCTCGTGCTGGTAGACGCGACCGGTCGGCCCGGGCAGGCCGGACTCGAACGGCGCGTACGCGCGACGCACGGCCTCCCAGTAGGGCTCCAGCGCGCCGACCGCGGCGAGGTCGAGCCCGGTGTCGCGCTCGGTGTGCGCCAGCGCCGCGACGAGCGCGGACATGCTCGGCTGGCTCGTGGTGCCGGCCATCGGCGCGGCGGCGACGTCGACGGCGTCGGCGCCGGCGCGGGACGCGGCGAGGAGGGTCGCCAGCTGGCCGCCCGCGGTGTCGTGGGTGTGCACGTGCACGGGCTGGTCGAAGCGCTCACGCAGTGCCGACACGAGCCGCTCGGCGGCACCGGCGCGGAGCAGGCCGGCCATGTCCTTGATGCCGATGACGTGCGCGCCGGCCTCGACCATCTGCTCCGCGAGGCGGAGGTAGTAGTCGAGCGTGTAGAGGTCCTCGGCGGGGTCGAGGAGGTCGCCGGAGTAGCAGAGCGCCGCTTCGGCGACGGCCGTGTCGGTGGCGAGCACGGCCTCCAGGGCGGGACGCAGCTGCGAGACGTCGTTGAGCGCGTCGAACACCCGGAAGACGTCGACGCCGCTGGCGGCGGCCTCGGCCACGAACGCGTCGGTGACCTCCGTCGGGTACGGGGTGTAGCCGACGGTGTTGCGGCCGCGCAGGAGCATCTGGACGGGGATGTTCGGGATCGCCGCGCGGAGCGAGGCGAGGCGCTCCCACGGGTCCTCGCCGAGGAAGCGCAGCGCCACGTCGTAGGTGGCGCCGCCCCAGGCCTCGACACTGAGCAGCTGCGGCGTGAGCCGGGCCACGTGCGGGGCGACGGCCACCAGGTCCTTCGTGCGGACCCGGGTCGCGAGGAGGGACTGGTGCGCGTCGCGCATCGTCGTCTCGGTGACCGCGAGGGCGGTCTGCTCGCGGAGCGCCCGTGCCCACGCGGCCGGACCGACCCGGCGCAGCAGGTCGCGCTGCCCCTCCGGCGGCGCGACGGACAGGTCGACGGCCGGCAGCTTCTCGCTCGGCTCGACGGTCTGCGGGCGACGCTCGCCGTTCGGCTTGTTCACCGTGACGTCGGCGAGCCATCCGAGGACCTTCGTGCCGCGGTCCTTCGAGACGTGACCGCCGAACAGCTGCGGGCGCTCCTCGATGAACTGCGTCGAGACGTCGCCGCGGGCGAAGTCCGGGTCCTCGAGGACGGCCTGCAGGAACGGGATGTTCGTGCTCACGCCGCGGATGCGGAACTCGGCGAGGGCACGCTTGGCCCGCGCCACCGCGGCCGGGAAGTCCCGCCCGCGGCAGGTCATCTTCGCGAGCATCGAGTCGAAGTGCGGGCTGATCTGCGCGCCCGTCGCCACCGTGCCGCCGTCGAGGCGGACGCCGGCGCCGCCCGGGCTGCGGTAGGTGGTGATGCGGCCGGTGTCCGGACGGAAGCCCTGCGTCGGGTCCTCCGTCGTGATGCGGGTCTGCAGGGCGGCGCCGTGCACGCTGACGGTGTCCTGCGACAGCCCGAGGTCGGCGAGGGTCTCCCCCGCGGCGATGCGCATCTGCGACTGGACGAGGTCGACGTCGGTGACCTCCTCGGTCACGGTGTGCTCGACCTGGATGCGCGGGTTCATCTCGATGAAGACGTGCTGACCCGCGCGGGCGCCCTCGGTGTCGAGCAGGAACTCGACGGTGCCGGCGTTGACGTAGCCGATCGACCGCGCGAACGCGACGGCGTCCCGGTGCAGGGCGGCCGCGACCGACGGGTCGAGGTCCGGCGCGGGCGCGATCTCGACGACCTTCTGGTGGCGACGCTGCACGGAGCAGTCGCGCTCGAACAGGTGGATGGTGCCCGCGTCGGAGCCGGTGGCGTCCGCGAGGATCTGCACCTCGATGTGCCGCGGACGGATGACGGCCTGCTCGAGGAACATGGTCGGGTCACCGAACGCACTGTCGGCCTCGCGCATGGCGGCCTCGAGTGCCCCGCGCAGCTCGGCCTCGGTCTCGACCCGGCGCATGCCGCGACCGCCACCGCCGGCGACCGCCTTCGCGAACACCGGGAAGCCGATCGCGTCGGCCCCCGCGAGGAGCTCGTCGACGTCGCGGCTCGGCGGGGTGCTCGCGAGGACCGGGACACCGGCCGCGATCGCGTGCTCCTTCGCGGTGACCTTGTTGCCCGCCATCTCGAGGACGTGCTCGCCCGGACCGATGAACGTGATCCCCGCAGCGGCGGCAGCGGCGGCCAGCTCCGGGTTCTCGGACAGGAAGCCGTAGCCCGGGTAGATCGCGTCGGCGCCCGACTCGCGGGCGACGCGGATGATCTCGGAGACGTCCAGGTAGGCCCGGACGGGGTGACCCGGCTCGCCGATGACGTAGGCCTCGTCGGCCTTCAGCCGGTGCAGGGAGTTGCGGTCCTCGTACGGGTACACGGCGACCGTGCGGGCCCCCAGCTCGTACGCGGCACGGAACGCGCGGATGGCGATCTCGCCACGGTTCGCCACGAGGATCTTGCTGAACACGACGTCCCTTTCAGCCCGGGTTGAGGTGTCACAACCCTACTGGCGGTAACGTGGCTCACCGTGCATGTACTCAGCGTGAGCTCCCTCAAGGGTGGTGTCGGCAAGACGACGGTGACGCTCGGCCTGACATCGGCCGCGTTCGCCAAGGGACTGCGCACGCTGGTGGTGGACCTCGACCCGCAGTCCGACGTCTCCACGGGCCTCGACATCGACATCTCCGGCCACCTCAACGTCGCCGACGTCCTCGAGAACCCGAAGGAGAAGATCGTCCGCCAGGCGATCGCCCCGTCCGGGTGGACGAAGGGCTCGCAGGGCAAGGTCGACGTGCTCGTCGGCTCGCCCTCGGCGATCAACTTCGACGGGCCCCACCCCTCGATCCGTGACATCTGGAAGCTGGAAGAGGCACTGGCCAACGTCGAGCAGGACTACGAGCTGGTCCTGATCGACTGCGCGCCGTCCCTCAACGCGCTCACCCGCACCGCGTGGGCGGCCTCCGACCGCGTGACCGTCGTCACCGAGCCGGGTCTGTTCTCCGTGGCCGCCGCCGACCGTGCCCTCCGTGCGATCGAGGAGATCCGACGCGGACTCTCCCCCCGCCTGCAGCCGCTCGGGATCATCGTGAACCGCGCTCGAGTGCAGTCCCTCGAGCACCAGTTCCGCATCAAGGAGCTCCGGGACATGTTCGGCCCGCTCGTGCTCTCGCCGCAGCTGCCGGAGCGCACGTCGCTGCAGCAGGCCCAGGGTGCCGCGAAGCCCCTGCACGTGTGGCCGGGTGAGTCGGCGCAGGAGATGGCGCGGAACTTCGACCAGCTGCTCGAGCGCATCATGCGCACGGGCAAGATCGGTCCGTACGCCGAGGGCGCTGCGATCCAGGCCTGACGCCGCGGCGCCCGGCGCTGAATGCCGGTGCGGGCGGTGCGAGTGCGCACGACTCGCCGCTCACGTCCGCCGAGCGTGCACGACTCGTCGTCGGAGCACGGCGAGAGTGCCCAATTCTGCGCTCTCGGCGTCACGCACGCGGCATGTCGTGCGACCTCGGCGGCGCGGCCACGGCAGGTCGTGCGCCCGACGTCAGGCGCGGGGACGACCGCTGCCCCGGGGCAGTACCAGCGGGCCCGGCGTCAGGAAGCGCGGTTCGCCCGGCGGGCGGCGAGCTCGTCGGCCGGGTCCGCCGCGGGGGTGGCGTCGAGCTCGACGAGGGAGCTCTCCACCTCGCGCAGGACCTTGCCGACGGCGATGCCGAACACGCCCTGGCCGCGGGACACGAGGTCGATGACCTCGTCGTCGGAGGTGCAGAGGTAGACCGAGGCACCGTCCGACATCAGCGTCGTCTGGGCGAGGTCGGACACGCCCGACTCGCGGAGCTGGTTCACGGCGGTGCGGATCTGCTGCAGCGAGATGCCGGTGTCGAGCAGGCGCTTGACGAGCTTGAGGACGAGGATGTCGCGGAACCCGTACAGGCGCTGCGACCCGGAGCCGGCCGCGCCACGGATCGTGGGCTGGACGAGCTCGGTGCGGGCCCAGTAGTCGAGCTGGCGGTAGGAGATGCCTGCTGCCCGCGCGGCGACGGTGCCGCGGTAGCCGTTCTGCTCGTCGTGCTCGGGGAGGCCGTCGGTGAAGAGCAGGCCGAGGTCGTACCGAGTCATCTCGGACTCGGTACCGGGGGTGTCAGTCCCACTCATGTGCATGCCTTCCACGACGTTCGAGCTCCCACCCGAAGGTTCAACGACGGGTTGAGAGTTGTTCCGAGGTCCACGGTAGCGACTCGGACACGGTGATCGCGGCACATCCGTCCCGGCGAGTCCGGCGTGTCGAGGATACGCCCCGACCACCGACGCCCGACAGGCTCGTGCTCCCGGACGGAGGCCCCCGGAGCGACGCTCATGCGTCGAGGCGACCGATCGCCGCGCGGATCAGGTTCGACCGGACGACCTCGAGGTGCCCGGCGATCTCGCGGGCGAGCTCGTTCGCCTTGGCGCGCGAGGTCGCGTCGCCCCGGCGGGAGACCGGCATGAGCGCCGACTCGATGAGCCCGACCTCACGGTCGACGACGCCGCGCATGATGCGCAGGTGCCGCGGCTCGATGCCGGTGCGCTGCAGGTCGACGAGCGCCCGGAGCACCGCCACGGCGTCGTCGCCGTAGGTGTCGGCCGCCGGCAGCAGCGAGGCGGAGACCGCGTCGCTCAGCAGCATCGGGCTCGCGCCGGCAGCACGGACGGTCTCGTCGCGGGTGTACCGGCGCTCACGCCCGAGGATCGACGGCCTCGGAGCGTCGCCGCCGCCGGGGAGGACCGGATCGCGTCCGGCGTCGAGGTCGGCGAGGTAGTCCTTGATGACCTTGAGCGGGAGGTAGTGGTCGCGCTGCAGGCCGAGGACGATCCGGAGCCGCTCCACGTCGGCCCCCGAGAACTTCCGGTAGCCGCTGGCCGTGCGGACCGGGGTGACGAGCTCGCGTTCCTCGAGGAAGCGGAGCTTCGAGCTCGACAGGTCCGGGAACTCGGGCTTGAGCCGCGCGAGGACCTGCCCGATGGTGAGCAGGTCCGGCACCGCGGACCCGGTCCGGGCCGCGGCGGACCGCGCTGCCACTACGCGGTCGCCAGGCGCGCCAGGTCGACCCGGGATGCGTAGAAGGTCAGGCGGAACTTGCCCACCTGCACCTCGGCGCCGTCGGTGAGCAGTGCCTCGTCGATGCGGACACCGTCGAAGTACGTGCCGTTCAGCGATCCGTTGTCCCTGACGCTGAAGGCAGTGCCCTGACGGATGAACTGGGCGTGCTTCCGCGACACGGTGACGTCGTCGAGGAAGATGTCCGCGTCGGGGTGCCGACCCGCGGTGGTGACGTCGGAGTCCAGGAGGAACCGCGCACCCACGTTCGGACCGCGTCGGACCACGAGCAACGCCGACCCGGAGGGCAGGGCGTTGACCGCGTCGCGCTCCTCGGCCGAGACACCGGACTCGGCGGTGAGCGCCGCGCCCATGTCCATGCTGAAGGTCAGGGTCGTGTCGACCAGCCGCTGTTCCGGTGTCTTCTGACCACCCGGCTGCGGGACCACTGGCTCTGGCATCGTGGACCTCCTCCTCTTGGCGCACCAGCGTATCGGAAACGAGTGGTGGTGCGGGAGCCCAGAACGGGGCCTGGGGAGAACTGGACAGGACGCGCTCAGCGAACACACCGCCGCGGCCCAGCCGACGGACGGGAGGCGCGGGGCGGACCCGCACCGCGCCTCCCGTCCGACACGTGGTCGCGGCGGCGTGCGCTCAGGACGCCGGCGTCGCCGTCGCGGTCGCCGACGGGGTCGCCGACGGGGTCGCCGACGGGGCCGGTTCCCCCGAGGCGAGCGCGCCGAGGATCCTGCGCACCTCGGCGTCCTTGAGCCGCACCCAGGGCGAGCCGTCCGGATCGCTCGTCGACGCCTCGGGGCTGTCGCCGGTGTTCCACCACTTCGACTGGTACGGGATGCCGTGGAACAGGACGCGGGCGCCCGTGTCGTACTGCTTCGTCCCGGACCACGCGGCGTAGGTGCCGTCGGGCAGGGTGAGCGGTTCGACGGGCTTCTCCCCCGGCAGCACCGGTCCGATGATCTGCCACGGCGTCTCGTAGGCGCTGAGCACCGGGTCGTCGGGCAGGTCGCCGGACGTCCACCACTTCGCCTCGTAGACGTTGTGGTGCCACACCACCTTGGTGCCCTCGAGGTAGGACGCGTCCTGGTCCCAGACGGGGTAGGGACTCGTCCTCGGGTCGTCCGTGGGTTGCTCGGTGGCGGAGGGCTCCGCCTCGGTCACGTCCGATGCCGCCGCGACGATCCCGCCGCCGAAGCCCTTGCCGAGCACGTCGGCGAACAGCAGGCCGTCCTGGTCGATCCCGGAGCACGAGTTCGAGACGGTCGACAGGTTGACGTAGTTCGAGCCGCACGTCGTGTCGCGGTTCAGCGACCACATCGACATCCGTCCCACACCGCGGTCCCGCGCCCAGGCGTTGAGCTTCCGGGCGTCGCTCAGCGAGAACACCTCGTCGCGGACGTCGTTCTGCCCGATCATCGGCGTCGCCCCGACCTTGTGCCAGAGGGAGTCGTCGCCGAGGGGCGTCCCGGCGCGCTGGTAGAGGACGCCGAGCTGGCGCTGGACCTCCTGCAGCGCCTGCACGGACGCCGAGTACATGCTCTGGCTCGACCCCTTGGCCTCGCCGTAGTCCATCGTCATCGCGTTCACCCCGGCGAGGTCCACGCCGGCGGCGAGGAACTGCGCGACCGCGGTGGTGCCGTCCTCGGTGAGGCCCGTCGGCGCGGCCGGCAGCGTGAGCCACACCGCGAGCGGGTGCCCGGCGGCCCGGCGCTCCTCCTGGAGCGCCGCCACCGCCTTCGCCCGCCGCTCCCCCGCAGCGCGGTTCGTGAGGTCGTCGCCCTCGACGTCGAAGTCGACGGTGGACAGGTCGTAGCGGTCCACGACCTGCCGGTAGGCACCGAGCAGGTCGGACGCCTTCGTGCAGGTGGTGGCGAGCTCGTCGTTCGCGAGTCCACCGAACGAGACGCCGACCTCGCCGTGCTGCTGCTGCAGGCGGGCGACGCGTCGGTCGAGGTCGAGCTGGTCCGCCGCACCCTGCAGCGAGTAGTACGAGCCCCACGTCGGCGAGCAGGCGTCGTCGTGGTCGGCCACGACGAAGGACAGCATCACGTTGCGGCCCTTCGTCGACTTGACGTCCTCGAACGCGAAGACCGGCGTCGCGGTCACGTCCGTGTAGGCCGCGAACCACGCGGGCTGCCGCTCGGTCGCGCGGGCCGAGTGCCAGCGGTCGAAGCCGGCGTACCCGGCGACGGCGACCGCGGCGGCGACCACGACCGCGATGGTGACCCGGACCGGGGAGAGTCGTCTCGTCGTCGCCATCAGGCTGCGCTCCGTTCCTGGCGGGGGCCGGACGCACCGGCCGGGGTGGAGGTGGCGGGGCGTGCGCCGGCTGCCCCGACGACGTCGGCGTCGTGCCGGACCGGCATGTTGCCGCCGCCGTGTCCGAAGTACAGCACGGCGTGCCAGTCCTCGAGGACGGGCTCGGGAGCGGGACCGACACCGTCACGACGACGTCCGTGCCGACGGCCGTCACGGGCAGCCGGATGATCGGCCCGACGAGCAGCACGACGAGCGGCACGACGGGCTGCGCGCGCCGCGGGGTCGTAGTACATCCAGCGGGTGGCCCACAGCCAGATGTCCACCACGGAGTTCCACACCCCGATGTAGGCGACGATCGCGTACGTGGCGAGGAGGGCGTTGAAGGCCGCGAAGACCGCGTTCCCCCAGTTCTGCGCGCCGTAGTCACGCACGAACGTGAACACCGAGAACGCGACGATCGCGTACGGCGCGAGGACGTACAGCGCCGGCGATGCCGTGCGGTCCCGCACCTTGGGCGTACGGGCGAACGGGATCTTCTTCGCCGTCAGGGCCTGCTGGATGCTCTTCAGCACGCCGGCCACGTTCACGGGCATGAGGATCAGGTTGAAGCCGTAGATGCGGAAGACGTCCGTGCGCTTGTACCCGCAGTACTTCAGGTCGCTCGACAGCAGCCAGAAGTACGGCAGCGCGGCGAGCAGGACCATCGGGCTGAGCAGTCGCGAGTCGTACGGGTAGGCGAGCAGGAAGATGAGCCCGAAGGACGCCCACGCGATCGACGCCATGTAGTTCACGCGCAGGGACATCTCGACGATGCCGACGCGCTCCCCGCGTGCGCGGCGCTCGCGGACCTGCCGGATGTACTTCGGCAGGATCAGGAGCCCGCCGTTCGCCCAGCGGCGTCGCTGGACGACGAGCGAGCCGAAGTCCGGGGGCGTCGCGCTGTACGACAGTCGCTCCGGGTAGTTGACGAGCGTCCAGCCGTGCATGCCGAGGTCGACGCTCGACTCGGTGTCCTCGATCACGGTGCGGTCCTGGACGTAGCGCTTCACCTCGAAGCCGCCGACGGTCTCGACCTCCTCGATGTCCTGGAGGGCCCGCGTGCGGATCACGGCGTTCGCCCCGACCCAGAAGGTGGCGTCGTGGCGGGACATCCCCTGGTGGAGGATGTGCTGGATGTCGGTGGTGGCGCCCGCGAGCCGTTCGATGCGCGTGGCGGCACCGCGGAAGGACGAGTACGGGGTCTGCGTCACCGCGACCCGGGCGTTCTCCGGCTGCTCGAGGAAGTAGACCAGGCGCAGGCAGTAGTCGCGGAGCAGGACCGAGTCGGCGTCGAGCGTCAGGACGTAGTCGGACGCCGGCACCACGAGGTCGGCCGCGTCCGGGTCGTCCACGGTGCGCAGGACGGTGCCGGACGCGGTCACGTCGAACGCGTAGGCGCCGCCCATCAGGCCGATGTACGCGTTGAGGTTCATCGCCTTGTTGGCCTCGTCGGAGAGGTTCACGTACCGCTTGCGCTCGAAGGTCGTGAGCTCTGCCGTGAAGGTCCAGGCGAGCCGGCGCTGCAGCTCGAGCGCCCGGGCGGAGGTCACCTCGCTGAAGTCCTGTCCGAGTGCGACGGCGTCGGCGATCGCCGACTCCAGGGCCTGCGCGGTCAGACCGAACTCGTCGGCGAGCCCGACGAGCACCTGGTCGTGGAAGAACCGGTCGACGTGGTCGGCGACGTCGTGCCCCCGGGCCTGGCGACGGAGCCACGCGTCGGCCCACCGGTGGTGCTCGACGAGGGTCCGGAGCGCCTGCGTGCTCGCGAAGGGCGCTGCGTCCGCCTCGACCTCGGCCGAGAACAGCGCCTCGTGGAACCGGCGGGAGGGAGCTTCGAGCTGCTCCTGGATGCGGCTCGCGACGGCGCGCGTGCGCTCCAGCCGGTCGAGCGTCTCCGGGTCGGCCGGGAAGGGTGCGTCGTCGAGCAGCAGGACGATCCGCAGGGACGGGTACTCCTGCAGCGCCGCCGACCACAGGGTGGTCGCGACGACGTCCGGCTCCTCGGCGTAGCTCGGCACGAGGACGGTCATCGGTGCGTCGTGGCCGGACGCGAAGTGCCGGTCGAGCTCGGCGCGCGGGACCCGCACGTGGCTCGCGAAGCGCTCCATCGCGCCCTGGCGGGCGACCAGGTGCATGAGCGCGGAGAAGGTCAGGAAGGTGACGACCACGAGGTACGAGAGCGCCTCGGTGGTGAAGCGGAAGCTCTCGGTGCCGTAGTCGAGGAACTGGCGGATCACGGTGTAGACGACGTACGCCAGCCAGAAGGCGATGGTCAGGATGATCGCCACCCGGCCGGAGACGAGCTTCCGGTCGGAGGGACGTGCGTGCAGGGTGTCGAGCGGTCGGGTGCGGCGCTCCGCCCCCCACTGGCGTCGGCGCGTCGGTGCGCCGGCGGACGGATCGGGCATGGCAGTCCTTCGTTCCGTCCGGACCAGCGCTCCGTCGGGTCGGGCGCTGTCGGGGGTCCGGCCGGTCGGGACGAACGTACGAGAGATCCCGCCGTGCGCCGACACCCGAACGGGGGGTCTGGGCGGTCGTGTGCGGGATCGCGCAGCGCGGTGCGGCATCGCGTGACGCCGCGCGGGTCCGCGCAGGGGCGCACCGCACGCGCGTCCTGACGGGACCACCTGACGGACGGGAGGCTCGGCGCGCGCTGGTCCCGCGCCTCCCGGCCGCCGTGCGCCCGTTCATTCCCAGAACAGGTGCTGTGCAATGCGGGAACGGGCGTACCTGGTGCTCCTGAACCGCCGAGTACGCCCGGAAGCACCGGGTGCGCCCGGAAGCACCGGGCGAACGAGCGGGCGGAAGGGCCCCCGCCGCGCCTACCGACCGCGTGCCAGCAGCCAGAGCAGGTACGGCGCCCCCACGACACCCGTGACGACCCCGACCGGCAGCGCGTTGCCCGGGATCGCGAACTGCGCCAGCAGGTCGCTCGCGAGCGTGATCACCGCGCCGACCGCGGCGACGGCCCCGAGCGCGACGCGACCGTTCCCGACGAGCCGCCGGGCGACCGGGGCCGCCATCAGCGCGACGAACGCGACCGGGCCCGCGGTCGCGACCGCGCCGGCGGTCAGGCAGACGGCGGTGAGCAGCAGCAGGACCTTGGCGCGGTCGGGCCGGAGCCCGAGGGCGGCGGCGACCTCGTCCCCGAGCGCGAGGACGGTGAGGCGACGGGACTGCACGAGTGCCGCGGCGAGGAGCACGACGACGGCGACCCCGAGCACGCCGACGAGCGTGCGGTCCACGGCGTTGAGGCTGCCGGACAGCCACAGGAGCGCCGTGCCCGCCTGCTGGACGGTGCCGGACGTCAGCATCCACCCGGTGATGCTCAGGCAGATCGCCGCGACCCCGATGCCGACGAGCACCACGCGGTTGCCGGTGATGCCCCGGCGCCAGGACAGGGCTGCGATCACGACCGAGACGAGGACGGCACCGACGACCACGGACCCGAACAACGCACCGCCGCTCGCCCCGAAGAGGACGATCGCGGTCAGCCCGGAGGCGCTCGCCCCGGAGGTGATGCCGATGACGTCGGGGCTCGCGATCGGGTTCCGGACGACGCTCTGCACGATGCCGCCCGCCGCACCGAGGGCCGCGCCCACGAGCACGGCTCCTGCGACGCGGGGCCCGCGGAGCTGCCCCACGACGAAGTCAGAGACGGTGTCGCCGTGCCCGACGAGGGCACCGGCCACCTGCAGCGGCGAGAGCGGGATCTCCCCGACCCCGAGGCCGACGAGCACCAGGGCGACGAGCAGCAGGAGGACCGTGCCGAGGACGGTGACCTCGCGGCGGAGCGCGCTCACAGGCCGGTCACCGCCCGCGAGCGGACCAGCCAGATGAACACGGGTGCGCCGATGAGCGCGGTGACGATCCCGACCTGCAGCTCCCCCGGGTACGCGACGACGCGGCCGATCACGTCGGCGACGAGCAGGAGCGCGGGCGCGACGAGGGCGGACAGGAGGATCGTCCAGCGCTGGTCCGGTCCGCTCAGTCGACGGACGGCGTGCGGGACCGCGAGGCCGACGAACGCGACCGGTCCGGCCGCGGCGACGGCGGAACCGGCCAGCAGGACCGTCACGACCCCGCCGACGATCCGCACGAGCACGACGCGCTGCCCGAGGGACGCCGCGAGCTCGTCGCCGAGCGCGAGCGTGTTGAGCGAGCGGCCGAGCCCGACGGCGACCACCAGCCCGACGAGCACCGGGACGGCGATGACCCCGGCGGTGCCGAGGTCCTTCCCGGCGAGCGCCCCGACCTGCCAGAAGCGCAGCTGGTCGAGGAGGCTCTGGCTCGACACGAGGACGGCGGTCGTGACGGACGAGAGCGCCGCGGCGACGACCGCCCCGGCGAGGGCCAGCCCGACGGGCGACAACCCGCGTCGGGCCACCGCCGCGACCGCGTAGACGAGCAGCGCGGCGAGGCCGGCACCGACGAAGGCGAACGGCAGGTAGGCCGCGGTGCCGCTGATCCCGAAGACCGCGATGCCGACGACGACCGCGAGCGCCGCACCGGCGTTGATGCCGAGGATGCTCGGGTCGGCCAGCGGGTTCCTGGTGACGCCCTGCATCACCGCGCCCGCGACACCGAGGGCGGCCCCGGCGAGGAGGCCGACGACGGTCCGGGGCACGCGGTTGCCGAGGACGATGAGGCCGACGTCGTCCTGCCGGCCCGGGTGCAGCACGGCGTCGAGCACCGTCCCGAGCGGGATCGGCCGGGAGCCGAACGCGATCGACAGGGCGACGGCCACGGCCAGCGCGACGACGGCGACCACCGCGGCGCCGACGAGCCGGGAGCGGGACGCCGGCTCCGGTCGGGGTCGCAGGACGGGGGTTCGGGGGGACGACGCGCGCATGGGAGGTCAGGCAAGCCTAACCGCGACCGTCGCACGGCGGGCCCCGAGGAACCCCTGAGCACCCGCCGGGCTCGTTCATAGGGTCGTCATGGGTTCGAGTCCTGTACTGGTCTCCGTCGACGCCCGCCCGGGTCGTCGAGGAACGGATCGACACCCCACGGGTGGTCGAGGGACGACCGGAGAGCACCGATGAACGAGAACCCCGCCGACGACCAGCGCGCGACCGACGGCCCCGCCTGGGAGGCCCCGCACGCCGACCGCACGACCCTCCGGCCGGCGTACGCCTTCGACGGCAGCGGCCCGTACCTCTACGGCCCCGACGGTTCCGGCCCCTACGCCTACACCCCGGACGGCCGCGGGCCGTACCTGCTCGGCAGCAGTGCACTGGGCGGGAGTGCACTGGGCGGGACCGGCACCCCGCAGACCGCGTGGACCGCCGGTGCCGCGGCGGCGAACCACCCGGGGGCGGGGCGTCCCCGTCGCCTCGGGCTCCTGATCGGCTCCGGCGTCGCCGCCCTCGCGATCATCGGCGCCGCGGGCGGCACCGCGCTCGGGCTCTCCTCGCACGGCACGACCACGACCTCGAGCCAGTCGCAGGGCTCCACGACCCTGCCCGGCGGTGGGAGCGGGACGGGCGGCGGCACGAACGGCTTCACCGTCCCCGGGTACGGCGGCGGGACCGGCGGACTCGGGGACGGGAGCACCGGGGACGGGAGCACCGCGGACGGCAGCACCGGCAGCGGCGGCACGGGGACGGGCACCACCGAGTCCGCGGCGACCCCCGCGACGGCCGCACAGAAGCGGGGCGTCGTCACGATCGACACGGTGTTGAACTACGACACGTCGTCCCAGGCCGCGGGCACCGGGATGGTGCTGACGTCCGACGGCACCGTCCTGACGAACAACCACGTGGTGCAGGGCGCCACGAGCATCACGGTCACCGACGAGACCACGGGCAAGGAGTACCGCGCGCAGGTCGTCGGGACGGACGCGACGCACGACGTCGCGGTCCTCAAGCTCGAGGACGCCTCGGGCCTGTCGACGGTCACGCTCGACGACGACGGCGAGCCGGCGACCGGCGACGCCGTGACGGACGTCGGCAACGCGGAGGGCACCGGGAACCTCGTGGCCGCGGCGGGGACGGTGACGGCGCTCGACCAGGACATCCAGGTGCAGAGCGAGTCCGGCACCGGGACCGAGTCGCTGCAGGGCCTCATCCAGGTGGCGGCCGACATCGTGTCGGGTGACTCCGGCGGCCCGGTGCTCGACAGCGAGGGCGAGGTCGTCGGCATGGCCACGGCGGCGTCCTCGGGCTCGGCCGAGGTCACCGGGTACGCGATCCCGATCACGACCGCGAAGGCGATCGCCGACAAGATCCTGGCCGGGGAGTCCTCGGACACGATCACCATCGGCCTGCCGGCGTTCCTCGGCGTGCAGGTCGGGTCGAGCGGCACGACGCAGACCGGCGGCGGCGTGGCGGTGGCGGGCACGGTCGAGGGATCCGGCGCCGCTGCGGCCGGGCTCGTCGCCGGCGACACCATCACGAGCCTCGACGGCACGGCGATCGCCAGCAGCGACGCGCTGACCGCGGCGGTGCAGTCGCACGCGGTGGGTGACAAGGTCGTCGTCGGGTACACCGACTCCAGCGGCGCAGCGAAGACCGTGACCGTCACGCTGACCGCCGGTCCGGCGGCCTAGCCCGACAGCGGGGCGAGCCGGACAGCGGGCGAGCCCGGCAGCGGGTTCAGCCCAGCAGCGCCCGCACCACCGACCGGTACACGTTGGCCGGGGAGTCCGTCCGCAGGGACGTCTCCCCGGCCGTCGTGCGTCCGACGCGCGCGAAGCCGATGCCCTCGGCGTGCACGACGACGACGGGCTCCGGCCGCCCGGGACGCCGGAGCGACGACACCGTCCACGGAGCCACCCAGAAGCGCGCGAGCCGGGGGTCCTCCGCGGCGAGGGCCGCCGGCAGGTCGGTCCCGGTGCCGGCCGTCCCCGTCCGGCGGGCGAGCAGGTCGGACGGGACCGACCCCGTGCGGAACGGGAAGGTCCACGTCGGACGGATGCCGAGCCTCCCGGCCGCCACCGCGACCACCTGCTCGGCGGGGAGCCGGGCGACCGTCCCGCCCGTCTCGTCGGTGCCGTCCACGACGGTCTCCGACCAGGCCTGGAGGCGCGTGGTCCGTCCGTCGGGCAGGTGCTGGTCCAGCGTGACCGGCTCGACCGCGTCGGCCCAGGGGGCGAGGAGCTCCTGCGTCGGCTCGGGGAGCGTCCCGAGCCGACCGACCAGACCGGTCTGCACGAGCTCGCGGCCCGCGGGCGACCGCAGGAGCGCCGGGTTCCACCGACGTCCGGCGAGGCTCCGGAGCGTCGTGAGCGCCGCGGCGCCGAGGTGCACGCCGTCGAGCTGCGGGGCCGGCGCGGCGGCGGGCAGCGCCTCGAGCTCGCGCTGCGGCCGGACCGGGGTCGGCTCCGTCGCGCGGACGGACTCGAGGACGGCGGAGACGAGGTCGTCGGTCGCCAGCATCCGGGCGAGCGGCCGCTCGACCGTGAGGTCGACCCGGTGCCGTCCGGTGACGAACAGCAGGTGAGCGCCGGCGACGTCGCCGTCCTCGTCGGGTCGGACGTACTCGACCAGGCGCGCGGGTGCCCCGGCGGTCGTCCACGGGTCGCACCCGATGAGCCGGAGCCCGTCGACCGACCCGGGCAGCCGTTCGAGCAGCCCGGCGTGCTCCTCCGCGATCGTGCGGTCGGACGGCCGGGAGCGCACCGTCAGCACGACGTCGTCGCCGGTCAGCCGGAGGTCCGCGCGCGGGGCGTCCTCGCGGCGCCAGTGGTCCGGGCGGTGGAGCGTCAGGCGGGGGGTTCGGTCCTCGGTGCCGAGCGGGACGGGGACGGCCATGCTCCGAGGCTACGTCGGGGGCACCGCGCGGCCCGGGACGGCTCGCCGGGCGCGGTCGTCTGCGGGCCAGGGGCCGGGCGACACGTCGTCCGGGGGCGGCACGTCGTTCAGGGCCGGGGCCGGCGCGGTGCTGGTGGCGGTGGGACCGGCTTGGCGGCGACGACGTCGGCGAGCGGGACCTCGTCGGGGCCGCGGCGGGTGTCGATCGTCACCGTCGTCGCGGAGCGGGAAGCCAGCGTGCCGAGCGCGTCGCGGGCACCGTCGCCGTGGCGGGCGCGCACGACGAGCCGGTCGCCGATCGCCGCGTCGCGCAGGACCCCGAGCGCGAGGGCACGGGCGAGGGCGTCCTGCTCGAGCGGTTCCGGCACGGGGTCGAGCGTAGACGCCGAGCGGGCCCGCCTAGGGTGGGGGCATGGAGAAGGCACGCGTCGACAGCTGGATCTGGGCGGTGCGGATCACGAAGACCCGCTCCGCCGCGACCACCGCGTGCAAGGCCGGCCATGTCCGGGTCAACGGCGAGCGGGCGAAGCCGGCGCAGCCGGTCGGCCCCGGGGACGAGGTCCGGGTGCGGCAGCACGGCTTCGACCGGATCGTCGTCGTCACCGGGATCGTCGTCAAGCGCGGGAGCGCCGCCGAGGCCGCGAAGCACTTCGAGGACCGGACGCCGCCGCGCCTGCCGAAGGAGGAGGCGGGGTTCGTCCCGATGCGCGACCCGGGTGCCGGGCGCCCGAGCAAGCGGGAGCGCCGCGACCTCGAGAAGCTCCGCGGGTACTAGTCGCGGTCCGGCCCACGGTCAGCTCAGACGAACCGGACGGTCTGCTGCAGGCGGTCGCGGACGTCGAACACGTCGACCGAACCCTCGGGCGACCAGACACCGTTGAGCACCTGGCCGAGGGCGCTCCGTCGGACCACGAGCGCCGTCGGCTTCCGGGGCGAACCGACGACCTGCACGTCCTCGTCGACCGCGGCGTCCGGCACGACGAGCAGTCGGCCGGTGAACTTGACGCGGGTCTGCTTCTGCACCGCCCGTGCGGCGCGGACGAGCTCCTTCACCGGGCGCTCCCCGGGTGCCAGGGTCTCCCCCGCGATCTCCCCGTGCTCGACGCGGACCGGTGCGCCCCAGTCGATGGACTCGACGGCCCAGAGGCCGCTCGGGGTGAGGACGGCGTGGTCGAGCTTCCCCTCGGCCCCGGCGTCCAGGTCGTGCCACACCGTCACGCCGATGCCCATGTCGGCGACGATCGCCGCCGTGGCCTCCTCGGCGAGGGCCTCGCCCAGGAGTCGGCGGATGTGCCGCGGTGCCGAGCGGACGAGCGCCGGGTCGTACGGGTCCTCGATCGGGTCGCCGAGGCCGACCCACTCGCGCTCGGCCTGCAGGAAGACCTCGCGGGACCGGCCGCCGGGGTGACCGTGGGACCGGGCACGCGGGCGGGAGTCGCGACGCGCTGCCGGGGGTGCGTAGGCGTCGCGGCCGGAGTCGGGCCTCCAGGCCGCGGAACCGGACGGACCGGACGCGCCCTGCGGGGTCGACGTGCGGGAGCCCGCGTCGTAGGCGCGGCGCGCTGCGGGCGTCCCGATGCGCTCCCAGGCGACCTGCACCTGGCGGAAGCGCTGGGCGTCCCCGCCGAGGTCCGGGTGCGTCTCGCGGGCGGCCCGGCGGTACGCGCGGCGGAGTGCGTCGTCGTCGGCGGACGAGGGGACGCCGAGCACCTCGTACGGGGTGGCGTCGGCCGGGCTGTCGGTCATGGCCCGACGACACTACCCGAGGCACCTTCGGAGTCCGCCGCGTGCCCGCTGGGAGCTGGCGGGGGGCCCGGTGCGCGCCGCTCCTCCGGCGAGACGCCGCCCCCGGGTCGAGACGCCGCCGGTTCCGACGGCGTCTCGACGGCGCACAGGTGTCTCGACAGTCCGACGGCGTCTCGACGGGTCCGGAAGGAGTGCCGGACCAGCCCGGGTCAGCGGGCGGTGACCGCCGCGCGGACGTCCTCGGCGTGCGCCTCGAGCCAGGCGACGTCCGCCCGGTACAGGTCGGCGTGGCCGTGCTCGAGGTCGCTGACGAACTTGGGGTTGCCGGCTGCGGCCTCGGTCTCCATCGTCGTGACGAGGGCGACGAGCGACGCGGTCATCGTCTCGACGAGCACGCCACGCGACCGGTCGTCGAGGCCGTAGGCGCGGCAGAACTCCGCCGCCCGGTCGAGCCGTTCGTCGAGGCCCGGCGCGGTGCTGCCCTCGACGAGCCCCGTCGTGAAGGGCGCGAAGCGGTAGACGGCACTCGCGACGTCCCAGACGCGCGGTCCGGGGTGCGCCGTGTCGAAGTCGATGAGCCCCACGGCGGCGATGCCGTCGTACACGCAGTTGTACGGCGCGAAGTCCCCGTGCACGATCGTCTCGACCGGCAGGCGCTCGGCCTGCGACCACACGTCGGTGTCCCCGGACCGCGGGTAGGTCGCCGCGGCGTCGTGGTACTGCCGCAGCAGTCGTGCGCTCGTGACGAGGGCCGCCTCGCTCGCGATCTCGGTGCTCCACGGGTAGTTGCCCGCGGTGCCCGGGACGAAGGTGACCGTCTCGAGGACGTCCCCGACGGCGATGGGCTCCGGCGCCGCCACGAACCCCTGCTCGTGCAGGTGGGCGAGCAGCCGGTGCACCGTGGGCGTCCAGGGCCCCGCGGGGCGGTGGACGCGGTCGTCGGCTCTGGTGACACGCTCCATCGTGACCTCCTGATCAGTACGTCTCCGTTGACGTGGGTGCCAGCGTATCCGTCCGGCTCCCGGTCCTGTCCGGGTGGCGTGTGAACATCACGTCACACGACCGTGTGCGTCCCCGGGACGGACGGCGTCCCGCACGGGGTGGACGGCGTCGCGCGCGGTGACGTCGTGTTCAGGCCCCGACGGACGCCGTCCGGTCCCGGAACCAGCCCGGTCCGCGGACCTCGGCGCCGAGGGCCTCGACGCGCGCCCGGAGCTCGCGGTCCGCCGTCACCACGACGACCGGCGCGTTCCCGGCCTCCACCGCCGCCCGGGTGGCCGCGACGACGGCGTCGTCGCCCGATCCCGCCGCACGCACGACCTCGACCGCGGCACCCGTCGCGACGCCGCCGGCCCGGCCCGGGTCGGTGCCGACGCCCGCTGCCCGCGCCGCGCCCTCGAGCACCACGGTCCACCGGGGCCACCACCGGGCGAACGGCAGCCCCAGCCCGTCCGCGTCGGTGCCGACGGCGGCGAGCGCCGTCACGGCGGACAGCAGCCGGTCCGCGGCACCCGCTCGGTCGCGCCACCAGCCGTCGGGCACGCTGCCCACGACGTTGGCCGCGTCGACGACCACGTGCGGCACGGTCGCGATCGATGCGCGCAGCGCCGCCCAGGACGCCCCGAAGCCCGGGTGCAGGGGCAGGTCGTCCACCTCGGCGACCGGCACCCAGGACAGCGCGAGGCTCTCCCGGTCGGCGATCACCGGTTCGAACGGCTCGCGTGCCCGTCCGACGACGGTCGTGTAGGTCCAGAAGCCCAGGTCGAGCACCGCCGCGTGCCGGAGTGCGATGCCGTCCTCGGGCACCCCCGCCTCCTCGGCGGACTCGCGGAGCGCCGCCGCGACGGCGTCCTCGCCCTGGTGCCGCGCACCGCCGGGGATCCCCCACGTGCCCCCGTGGTGGCTCCACTCGACGCGGTGCTGGAGCAGCACCCGCCCGGCCCCGTCGTCGACGAGCAGCCCGGCCGCGCCGAAGCGGCCCCAGGCCTTCGTCCCGTCCGGGCCGTACGCCCAGGCGTCGCCGGGGTCGCGGGGACCGGTCGGAGGGCCGGGAGGGGTCGCAGCAGGCACCCGTCAACCCTGGCACACGGCACCCGCCCGATGTCCGGATCCGCCCCGCACGACGTCGCGCGACGTGTCACGGGACGTCGTGTACGGTGACGACCGAGACACGGGGTGCCGCACCGAGCGGCTGAGATCACACCCGTCGAACCTGCTCGAGCTCGTACTCGCGAAGGGATCGTCCATGCACACTGCTGCGCCCGTACCCCCGTCCCCGGACTGGGCCGACCGCACCGCCGCGCTGCTCGAGGGGGTGCGTGCCCGCGGCCCCCTGGTGCAGTGCATCACGAACACCGTCGTGCAGAACGTCACGGCGAACGTCCTCCTCGCGCTCGGGGCGTCCGCCGCGATGGTCGACGTCACCACCGAGGCCGGCGCGTTCGCCCGGGTCGCCGACGCCCTGCTCGTCAACACCGGGACGCCCCACCCCGAACCGCGTGCCGCGTCGCTCGAGGCCGCGCACGCGGCACACGACGCCGGCACCCCGTGGGTGCTCGACCCCGTCGCGGTCGGCTCGCTGCCGGTGCGCACGGCCCTGGCCCGCGACCTGCTCGCGCTCCGGCCGAGGGTGCTCCGCGGCAACGCGTCCGAGGTCCTCGCCCTCCTCGGCGGGTCCGCCGGCGGGCGCGGGGTCGACAGCACCGCGGGTCCGGACGACGCACGTGCGGCCGCGGTCGCGGCGACGGACGGGAGGACCGTGGGCGCCATGGCGGTGTCCGGTCCCGTCGACCTGCTGGTCGCGCCGGGCACGGGTGTGGTCCGCGTGGCGAACGGCACCCCGCTGCTGACCCGCATCACCGGCGGCGGCTGTGCCCTCGGCGCGGTGGTCGCGGCCTTCACCGCGGTCGCCCCGGAGGACCCGGGTGCCGCCGCGGTCGCCGCGACCGCGGTCCACACGATCGCGGCCGAGCTCGCCGCCCGCGACGCCGGCGGACCGGGCACCTTCCAGCCGCTGTTCCTCGACCGGCTCGCGACCCTGGCGCCCGAGGACGTGGTCCGCGAGGCCCGGATCACGACCGAGCCGACGGCGGTGTCGGCGTGAGCGCCACGACGGACGTCGGCGTCTACCTGGTGACCGACGGGCCGCTCGCCGACCGCCACGGACTCGGTGTGCTCGGCGTCGTCCGCGCCGCCGTGGCCGCCGGGGTCCGGACGGTGCAGGTCCGCGACAAGGACGCCTCCGCTCGGGACCTGCTCGCGCTCGTCGCCGCGGTCGCGGACGCCGTGGGCGACCGGGCCACGGTGGTGGTCGACGACCGCCTCGACGTCGCGCTCGCCGCACGGCACAGCGGACACCGGGTGGCCGGGGTGCACCTCGGACAGTCGGACGTCCCGGTGACGGCCGCGCGGGCGCTCCTCGGTCCGGACGCCCACGTCGGGCTGACCGCGAACGCCCCGGCGCACGTCGCCGTCGTCGCGGGGCTCCCCCGCGGCACGGTCGACCTGCTCGGGGTCGGGGTCGTCCACCCGACGACGACGAAGGCGGACCACCCGCCGGCACTCGGGCACGCGGGCTTCGCGGACATCGCCGCGCTGGCCCGCCGCTCCGGCGTGCCGTGCGTGGCCATCGGCGGGATCACGCTGGCGGACGTCGCACCCCTGCGGGCCGCGGGCGCCGCCGGGGTCGCCGTCGTGTCCGGCATCTGCGCGGCAGCGGACCCCTACGCGGCCGCGGCCGCACACGTCGACGCGTGGACGCTCCGGTGACCGGGAGCGTCCCCCGCGTGCTCAGCATCGCGGGCACCGACCCGACCGGCGGCGCGGGGCTGCAGGCCGACCTCAAGGCGATCGCCGCGCTCGACGGGTACGGCATGGGCGTCGTGACGGCACTCGTCGCGCAGAACACGCACGGTGTCCGCTCGGTGCACGTCCCCGATCCGACGTTCCTGCGGGCGCAGCTCGACGCGGTGTCGGACGACGTCGTCGTCGATGCGGTCAAGATCGGGATGCTCGGCACCGCCGAGGTCGTCCGCACCGTCACCGCGTGGCTCCGCGAGCACCGTCCGCCCGTGGTCGTCGTCGACCCGGTGATGGTCGCGACGAGCGGCGACCGGCTGCTCGACCCGTCCGCCGCGACGGCGATGGGCGACCTGTTCGCCCTGGCCGACCTGGTCACCCCGAACCGGGCCGAGCTGACCGAACTGGCCGTGCTCGCCGGAGCGTCCGGGACGATCGACCGCACGACCACCGACCGCACGCCCACCGACCGCGCACTGCTCGTCGCCCGACGGTGGGACGTCCTGGTGCTGGCGAAGGGCGGGCACGACGACGGGCCGACCGCGGACGACGTGCTCGTCGCACCCGACGGCACGACCCGGACCTTCACCGCGCCGCGCGTCGACACGACGAACACGCACGGCACCGGGTGCTCCCTGTCGAGCGCGATCGCGACGCTCGCCGCGGACGCCGGCGACTGGGAACTGGCGGTCGGCGGTGCGAAGACCTGGTTGACCGCGGCGCTCCGCGGCTCCGACGCCCTGCACGTCGGTACGGGCAACGGGCCGGTCGACCACGGGGCGGCGGCACGTGCCGCCCGGCCGCCGGTGGTCTGGACGGACCGCTGGTGGGACGACGTGGCGGCGACGCTCGACGAGGTCCTGGCGTGCGACTTCCTGGTCGCCCTGCGCGACGGCACCCTCGACGAGGACGTGTTCGCCGGGTACCTCGCGCAGGACCTCCACTACCTGCGGGCCTACGAGCGGCACCTCGCCCGGCTCGCCGACGTGTCGGCCGGGTCGGCGAGCACCTCCTGGGCGGCTGCGGCGCAGGGCTGCGCGGACGAGGCCCGCGACCTGCACCACCGCCGCCTGGCGGGTTCGCACGCGGAGGACCCGGTCCACCCGACGTGCGCCGGCTACCTCGCGCACCTGCAGGAGGCGGCCGACTCGGGTTCGGCCGCCGTCCTCGCCGCCGCCGTCCTGCCGTGCTTCCGGGTGTACGCGTGGGTCGGCACCCGACTCGGGCAGGCGCCGGAGGGACACCCCTTCGCGGACTGGCTCGGGGCGTACGGCGACCCGGGGTTCGCGGCCGCGAGCGCCGAGGCGACCGCGATCGTCGAGGAGCTCGCGGCCGCGGCGGACCCCGACGAGCGCGGCCGGATGACGCGTGCCTTCCGCCGGTCCACCGAGTGGGAGGCCGCGTTCTTCCGGATGCCCACGGAGGCCGCGGCGGCGGAGTCGGAGGCGGCGGAGGAGCCGGCCTGACCGGAGCACCCGCGCCGTGGACGCACCACGGGACGGACGGGAGGCACCCGGCGGGCCCGCCCCGCGCCTCCCGTCCGTCAGCGCGCGGCCGGCCGCAACCGGACCAGCTCGACCGTCAGGTCGCGACCGTCAACCGTGCCGCGCATCCAGGTGAAGTCGGGCTGCCGCCGTCGGTCCGTCGGCGACCCGGGGTTGAGCAGCCGCATCCCCGACGGTGCGAAGGAGTCCCACGGGATGTGCGAGTGCCCGAAGACGAGCACGTCGGTGTCCGGGTGCGCCGCGTCCGCCCGGCGCTCCCGCCCGGTCGCGGCACCGGTCTCGTGCACCAGCGACCAGCGCAGGTCCTCGACGGTGAAGCGCGCCACGAGCGGCAGGCGGTCGTCGAACGCCGGGCCGTCGTTGTTGCCGCGGACGCCCGCGAACCGGCGGGCACGGCCCTGCACCGCGTCGAGCGTGGCGAGGTCGACCCAGTCCCCCGCGTGCACGACGAGGTCCGCCGTGTCCACGTCGGCCCAGAGCGGTGCCGGCAGGTCCTTCGCGCGCTTCGGCAGGTGGGTGTCGGAGAGCAGGACGAACGAGGTCGTCACGACGCGGCGGGGTCCCGCTCGGCGGCGCGCGCGGGCATGGGCAGGCCCGCCTCGTCGGCGGCGCCGAGCCGTTCGAGCAGGCCGGCGAGGAGCGCGATGTCGTCGTCGGACCACTCGGCGAGCCGTTCCTCGAGCGCGTCGCGGTGCAACCGGACCGAGCGCTCGAGGGCAGCGCGGCCGGCGTCGGTGACCTCGAGGGGCTTCGCGTTGCCCGAGCCGCCGTCCGTCGTGCGGACCAGGCCCGCGGCGAGCAGGCCGGAGAGCTGCCGTGAGATGGTCGAGCGGTTCAGGCGGAGGTACCGCGCGATGTCGATCGCCATGCACCCGGGGTGCTCGACGACGAAGTCCACGAGCGACTGGTCGACGACGCTGAGCACCAGGTCGTCGCCGCGTGCGCGGATGCTCGCGCGTCGGGTGATGCGCGAGAGTTCCGTGTAGGCGCGTCCGATGTCGGCGTTGCGGACGTCCGGGCCCGGGCTGCTCATCGCGGTCTCCAGCCTGTCACTGCGGGCGCCGGGTCCCCGGCGCTGGTCGGGTCCCGCCACTGTACCGGCGGGCGTGCTCGGGTCGGACTCAGCGGCCCGCCGCGGCGGCCTGGAGCGCCGGGATGTCGAGCTTGACCATGTCGCGCATCGCGGCGAAGACCCGGGCGTTCGCTTCGGGGTCGCCGCCGCCGGTCATCAGGTCGCCCATCATCGACGGGGTCACCTGCCACGCCAGGCCCCAGCGATCGTGGAGCCACCCGCAGGCGAGCGGCCGACCGCCGTCGGCGAGCAGCGCGTCCCAGACCCGGTCGAGCTCGTCCTGCGTGTCGACGTCGACCTGGAACGAGACGGCGTCGGTGTGCGGGTGCCCGGGGCCGCCGTTCATCGCGCGGTACGGCTGGCCGAGCAGGGTGAACTCGACGACGAGCGCGGTGCCGTCGGGCGTGCGGGCGACGCTGTCGACCCGGCTGTCCGGGAAGAGCTCCGTGTAGTACGTCGCGGCCTGCTCGGCCTGGTCGTCGTACCAGAGGAACGGGGTGATCGTCGGCATGGTGTCTCCGAGCGGGACGGGCCGACCGCGACGCTGCGGCCGGTCGGGGTGGGTCTCAGTCCGCCGTGCCGCGGCTGAGGAGGTGGGCCTTGTCGGGGTGCTCGTCGAACCACTTGCCGACGAACCAGCACATCGGCACGATGCGCTTCGTGGTGCGGGCCTCGACGTCCGCGACGGCGTGCTCGACGAGCTGCGCCGCGTAGCCGTGGCCGCGGTGCGAGGGCACCGTGTACGTGTGCGGGAACGACACCGCGTCGTCGGTGGCCCGGCGGTCGAGGACGCTCACGAGCTCGCCGTCGACGTACATCGCGTAGCGGTCGCGGTCGGTCTCGTCGCGGAACTCGTGGGCCATGGCGCCATCATGCACCCGCGGGGAATGCGCCGCACGGAGGCGCGTTGCACGGTGCCATGACAACCATCGGCATCATCGGAGCAGGCAACATCGGATCCCAGCTCGCACGCCTCGCGGTGCAGCACGGCCACCAGGTCGTGATCGCGAACTCGCGCGGACCGGAGACGCTGCAGGACCTCGTCGCGGAGCTCGGCGACGGTGCCCGCGCGGCGACCCGTGACGAGGCGGCAGCGGCCGGCGAGATCGTCGTCGTGACCACCCCGCTCGCCGCGATCGAGACGATCCCCGTCGAGCCGCTCGTCGGCAAGGTCGTCGTGGACACGAACAACTACTACCCGCAGCGCGACGGTCACATCGCGGCGCTCGACGACGAGACCACCACGACCGCGGAGCTCCTGCAGGACCACCTGCGCGGTGCCCGGGTCGTCAAGGCGTTCAACCACATCGCCGCCCCGGCGCTCACCGACGAGGCCACCCCGGCCGGCACCGCCGACCGTCGCGCACTCGTCGTCGCCGGTGACGACGCCGACGCCAAGCGCGTCGTGTCCGACCTGATCGACGCGTTCGGCTTCGACGTCGTCGACGCCGGTCCGCTCGCCGAGGGGTGGCGCATCCAGCGCGACACCCCCGGCTACGTGACGCGCTTCACGGCTGACGAACTGCGCGCGAAGCTCGCCGAGGCGAAGCGCTACCGCGACATGTAGTCGCCGCAGCACCAGGAGCCCCGGGCGGCTCCGCACAGCCGGACGGCGCCGTGCGGGGCCGCCCGTGACGTCTCCCGGACACACCCCCGGAACTGGGGCTGCGCCCCGGTGCATGCGGACGGATAGAACTGACGATGGATCAGCAGACCGAGGGAGCACGGAAGTGGCGCTGCACCGCATGTCGGACCGGGACCGGCCGCGTCGAGCGGTCCCCGCGTGGGTCGTCGCGCCCCCGGAGGACACGACCGGGGACGTCGGCCGGGAGGCCCGTCCCACCTCCGCCGCGCACCCGTCGGCCGCCGACACGGTCGCCGACGGTCCCGCACCCGCCGCCGTCGCGACGGTCGCGCCCGCCGGCACGCTGCCCGGGGTCCTGACCGGTCCGCTGCCGGACGGCGACGTCGTCGTGCCCGACTACCCGCCGCAGGAGCACCTGCTCCCGCCGGCCCCCACGTCCCCCGCCGTGCAGGTCGCCCCGTTCGACACCGCCCCGCTGCCCGTGTCGCCCGCCGAGGCCACCAGTGCACCGCTGACGCCCCCGACCGACCCGACCCACCCCGCCGTCACGCACCCGGTCGCGGCACGACCCGCTCCGCCGGCCGCCCCGGTCGTCGGGCAGCCGCGCTTCTCGGTGCCCGGTCTCGAGCACGTCGTCGTCGAGGGCACCGAGCCGGAGCCCTCGGGGCCGATCGGCTACCGGACGCCCGCGCGCTTCGCCCGGCAGCAGGCACCGCAGCCCGTCGTGGCCGACCCCGCGACGACGCCGTTCGACGCGATCATCGCTCCGCTGGCACCGACTCCGCAGTCGCAGTCGCCGAGCACCGCGGACGGCTCCGCCGCCCCCGCGGACGCCGCCACGGCCGACGACGAGGCCGGAACACCGTCGGTGGATCCGACCGAGGCGGAGGCAAGCGGACCCGACCAGGGCGCGACGGGCCTCCCGGCCGCGGGTCGAGCGTCCCGTGACCGCAGCCGGACCGCGATCGGTGCCACCCCGGCCGCCGTCCTCGGCGCGGTGACCGGCGCGGGCGCCCTCGGGCTGGCCGCCTGGTGGTTCACCGCTCCGGCGACCCTGCACGCCACCGGGCTGGTGCTCGGTGTGCTCGCCCTCATGCTGTCGGGGACGGCGCTGCGCAGCTCCTCGGCGGCGTGGCAGCGACCGGTCGCCCTGCTCGGCGCCGTGCTCGGCGGGGTGGGCACGCTCGTGCTGCTCTGGGCGCTCGCGACGGCGCTCCTGCCGCTCGCCGGCGTGACGCTGCCGGACCTCACCGGTACCGGCGTCGTGCCGATCGTCGCGCCGTAGACGCGGGCGGGTCCGCGTCAGAGCGCCCCGGACCGCCGCGTCAGACCGCGCGGACGACCCCGCGCGACAGGATCGCGCTCGTCAGGGCGTCGATCGGCTCCCGCTGCACCGTCGGGTTGGCGATGAGCACGTAGTCGACGGCGGGCAGGTCCGGCAGCGACAGGCGCTGCGAGACCTTGACGAGGTCGGCCGGGATGAGCGAGTGCGGGAAGACCGCGACGCCGATGCCGGCCCGCACGGCGGCGAGCACCCCGTTGACGTCGCGCGTGTTGCAGGTGATCCGCCACGTGCGCCCCGCGGCCTCGAGGGCGTCGATCGCCATCTGTCGGCTGATGCTCGGCGCCTGGTAGGCGATGAGCGGGACGGGTTCGTCCCGCTCGAGGGCGATGCCGTCCTGCGCCATCCACACCATCTGGTCGGTGGCCACGCGCGTGCCCTCGGCGGACTCCCCCGCGGTCTGCTTGATGAACACCAGGTCGAGCTGACCCGCGTGCACCCGGCGGAGCAGCGGCGCGGACTGGTTCACCGTGAGCTCGAGGTTGACCTGCGGGTGCAGGCGGCGGAAGTCGCGGAGGATCCGCGGCAGCTGGGTGATCGCGAGGTCGTCCGCCGCCCCGAAACGCAGACGGCCCCGGGTCGCCGCACCCGAGAAGTAGGCGTCGGCCGTCGCGTGCGCCGCGAGGATCGACCGTGCGAAACCGGCCATCGCGTCGCCGTTGTCGGTGAGCGCGACCCCGCGGGTGTCCCGGGCGACGAGGGTGCGGGCGACCGCCGTCTCGAGCCGCCGGACGTGCTGCGAGACCGTCGGCTGGCTGATGCCGAGGCGCTGACCGGCGAGCGTGAAGCTGCCGGTCTCGGCGACCGCGAGGAACGTGCGGAGCAGGACCGGGTCGAGCACGGTGGACCTCCCGTCGGGACCGGGTCGTCCGACCGGCCATTCGACATCGCAATGGACTGATAGCCACCATAGGGGTGTCGAATGGGTCGGCACCACGTAGTTTCGCAGGGGAACGAAACCGCCCCCGACGATCCGGAGCCCCACCACCGTGAGTGCGTCATCGACGACCCTCCCCCCACCCACCGAACCGCTCCCGATCCAGGCCGACCGACCGCCGTGGCGCCACACGCTCATCGCCCTGTCCGTGCCGAACTTCCGCCTGTTCACCGCGACGAACCTCGTCGCGATGACCGCCGGGTGGATGCAGCGCATCGCCCAGGACTGGCTCGTCCTGCAGCTCACCGGGTCGGTCGCGCAGGTCGGCATCACCGTCGCCTGCCAGTTCGCGCCGATGCTGCTGTTCGGGCTCTGGGGCGGGGTGCTCGTCGACCGGTTCTCGAAGCGGGCGCTCATGATGATCACGCAGGGGGCCTTCGCCCTGCTCTCCGCGCTGCTCGCCGTGCTCACGCTCACCGGGGTGGTCGAGGCGTGGCACATCTGGGTCATCGCGTTCCTGGTCGGCGTGGTCACCGTGATCGACAACCCCGCCCGCCAGGTCTTCGTCACCGAGATCGTCGGGCACCAGCACCTGCGGAACGCGATCAGCGTGAACTCGAGCGTGTTCCAGCTCGGCGGCATGATCGGCCCGGCCCTCTCGGGTGCCCTCCTCGTCGCCGTCGGCGCCGGGTGGTCCTTCGGGGTGAACGCCGTCGCCTGCGTGGCGGTGGTCGTGACGCTCGGGTTCCTCCGCACCGCCGACCTGCACCGGACACCACCCGCGCCGCGCTCGAAGGGCCAGCTCGTCGAGGGGCTGCGCTACGCCGTGCGGAAGCCGACGATCCTGGTGCCGGTCGTCCTCATGGCGTTCTTCTCGGTCTTCGCGCTGACGATGCCGGTGCTGCTGTCCGCCTTCGCCTCCGAGGTGTACGACGTCGGCGCGGGCGGCTACGGCGTCTTCAACTCGGCGGTCGCCGTCGGTGCGCTGGCGGGGGCACTGCTGTCGACCCGGCGCGCGGTCGTCCGGCTGCGGACCATCGTCGGCGGGGTCTTCTGGACGGGCGTGCTGCTCGTGCTGTCCGGCTCGATCCCGGTGATCGCACCCTTCACGGCCGCGCTGGTGGCCGTGGGCATGTCGCAGCTGCTCTTCATGACGGCCTCGAACTCGCTCGTGCAGCTGTCGTCGAACGTGGCGATCCGCGGTCGGGTGATGTCGCTCTACGTGCTCGTGCTGCTCGGCGGCCAGGCGATCGGTGGTCCGGTCATGGGCCAGGTCGTCGACCACTTCGGGGCGCACGTCGGGATGGTCGTCGCCGGGGGCGTGCCCGCGGTGGCGGCGGTCGTCGTCGGGCTCGTGCTCGCGCGGCGCGGCGGGCTGCACCTGGCGGTCCGGATGCGGCACCACCTGCCGGTCCCCGCGATCGTCGGGCACCGGTAGCGCCGCGCGCTGCGGCGCGCGCTGCGGCGGCAGGACCAACGGGAGGCACGTCGCGCCACGGGACGACGTGGCGCGACGTGCCTGCCGTGGTGCGGGAGCACGCAGCACCACCCACCGGACGGGAGGCGCGGTGCCGGGCCGCCCCGTGCCTCCCGTCCGTCAGCGGTGCGGCCGCGACGTCGCCCTGCCCCGGACCGAACCACGGAACCGACGTCGAACCAGCCGCGGGGACTGGTTCGACGTCGGTTCCGTGGTTCGACGACGCCGCCGAGGCGGCGCCGCGAGCGTCAGTACGCGACGCCGAAGCGGGCGCGGTGGTGCGCCGGGCGCTCGACCTCGTCGACGACGGCGATCGCGTAGTCCGCGCCGGAGATGTCCGAGTTGCCCTCGGCGTCGGTGAGGAGCAGGTCGTCCGTCGTGCGGTAGGTGCCCTTCCGCTCGCCGGGGTTCCAGCTGCCGAAGGCCGCGGCCGGGCTCACGTAGAACCAGTCGACGTCGCCCGTGTGGTCGCCCGCGCGGAGCGCCTCGAGGATCTTGCCGTGGCTCTTCGCCTCGGGCTTGACCTCGTCCGGGAACTCGGCCGTGTCGACGAGCGCCGGGCCGCCCTCGGCGACGAGCAGCGAGCCCGCACCACCGACGATGCCGAGCCGCGCTCCGGCAGCGGCCGCCGCGTCGACGAAGTGCTGGAACTTGTCCTTCAGCTCACTGCCGTCCGCCTGGACCGCCGACAGCGACACGATGACGACGTCGGCGTCCTTCGTGACGTCAGCCACGAAGGAGGCGTCGAAGGCGTCGCCCTGCGCGAGGGTGAGCCCCTCGGCGGCGTCGAGCTTGGAGGTGTCGCGGGCGACGGCGGTGACGGCGATGCCGCGGGACAGGGCCTCGCGGACGATGGCGGAGCCGGCGTACCCGGTGCCGCCGAAGACGACGATGCTGGTCATGTGGGGTCCTCTCGTGACTGGTGGACCCGACCGTACTCGCGTTACTCTCTCCCGGGAAGTAGGCACCTCTCGGTGCGTAACGGAGGTCACGATGTCAGCGCTCGAGTACAGCCCCTACGCGGCGGACTGCCCCTCTCGGCAGCTGCTCGACCGCATCGGTGACCGGTGGAGCGTGCTGACGATCGGATCGCTCGTCGACGGGCCCCGGCGATACTCGGCGATCGCGGCGCGGGTGCAGGGCGTCTCGCAGAAGATGCTGACGCAGACGCTCCGTGCGCTCGAGCGCGACGGGATCGTGACGCGGACCGTCTTCCCCGAGATCCCGCCGCACGTCGAGTACGAGCTGACCGAGCGCGGCCGGTCGCTCCGCGCCGTGCTCGAGCCGCTCGAGGACTGGGCGACGTCGCACATGGCAGACGTGCAGGACAGCCGCGACGCCTACGACGCACGCTGATGCCGCCCGCTGACGCCGCCGGGCCGACGACACGCACGGCCACCGCCGGACCGACGACGCGCGCGGCCGTCGTCCGCTGACCGTCGCCCGGAAGACACGTCGACGCCCGGTGGTTGCCTGGTGGCATGCGATCGATCGTCTACACGAAGCCCGGTGACAGCAGCGTCCTCGACCTGGTCGAGCGGGAGGTCCCGCAGCCCGGTCCCGGCGAGGTCCGCGTCCGCGTCGTGGTCTCCGGCGTCAACCCCACCGACTGGAAGGCCCGCGCGGGCGGCACCTACGGCGACGGCCTGCCCTTCCCCGAGATCACGCCGAACCAGGACGGCGCCGGCGTGGTCGACGCGGTCGGCGAGGGCGTCGACACCCTGCACGAGGGCGACCGCGTCTGGCTGTACATGGCCGCCGCGAGCCGCCCGACCGGCACCGCGCAGGAGTTCACCGTCGTCCCGGCGGAGCGCGCCGTACAGCTGCCCGAGGGCACGAGCCTCGACGTCGGCGCCTCCCTCGGCGTCCCGGCGATGACCGCCCACCGCGCGCTCACCACCCACGAGGACGGCCCGAGCCGCCTGGCCCCCGGTGCGCTCGCGGGCCGGACGGTGCTCGTCGCCGGCGGCGCCGGAGCCGTCGGGCACGCCGCGATCCAGCTCGCCCGTTGGGCCGGTGCCACCGTCGTCTCGACGATCAGCTCCGACGCCAAGGCCGCCCTCGCCACCGCCGCCGGCGCGCACCACACGGTGAACTACCGCGACGAGGACGCCGCCGCCCGCATCCGCGAGATCGCCCCCGACGGCGTGGACATCGTCGTCGAGGTCTCGATCCCGCAGAACGCGCAGCTCGTCGCCGACGTCCTGGCGAACCACGGCATCGTCTCGATCTACGCGAACAACGGCGGTGACGACGCCACGCTGCCGATCCGTCCGAACATGTCGGTCAACGCGCGCTACCAGTTCCTGCTGCTCTACACGATCGGCGACCGCGCGCTGTCCGCAGCGGCCGAGGACGTCACCGCCGCGCTCCGCGACGGCGTGCTGCCCGTCGGCGAGGAGGCGGGGCTCCCCCTCGTCCGCTTCGCGCTCGAGGACACCGCCGCCGCGCACGACGCCGTCGAGGGCGACGCGGTGGGCAAGGTGCTCGTCGACGTCCAGGGCGAGTAGCGAGCCGGACGGGAGGCGCGTGGCGGGTCCGCCATGCGCCTCCCGTCCGCTCGCGGTCACGGCTGTCCGCCGTGAGCCGCCCGTTACGCTGTCCCCGTGTCAGAGCCACGCCGCAGTCCCGGGAACCAGACTTCACTGCGTGAAGCCAACCGGGGCCGGGTCATCGCCGCGGTCAAGCGGCACGGCGGACTGACCCAGGTCGAGCTGGCGGGCGTGACCGGGCTCTCCCCGGCGACGGTGTCGAACATCGTCAAGGAGCTCGTCGCCACCGGCTCCCTGCACGCCACCCCGAGCACGTCGAGCGGCCGACGGGCCCTGCGCGTCACGCTGCCGCACGGCCTCGGCCTGGTCGCCGGCGTGCACGTCTCGCCCAGACACCTCCGGGTCGCGCTCTCCGACCTCAACGCGACCGTCCTGGCCGAGCGGCACATGCCCCTCGCCCGCGACCACCGGGCGGACGCCGAGCTCGACAAGACCGCGCTGCTCGTGATGGACATGGTCGAGTCCATCGGGTCGTCGATGAGCGAGGTGCTCGCCGTCGGTCTCGCCGTGGCCGCGCCGATCGACCGACGGACCGGCATGACGGCCCGGGGCGGGATCCTCCGCGGCTGGGACGGCGTGCCGCTCGGGGCGTCCCTGGCGAGACGACTCGACAAGCCGGTGCAGGTGGACAACTCGGCCAACCTCGCGGCCCTCGCCGAGCACCGCAGCGGTGCGGCGCGCGGGCGGAGCACGGTCGTCACGCTCGACGTCGGGAACGGCATCGGCGCGGGGCTCGTGCTCGACGGGCGGCTCTTCCGCGGGCACCACGGTGTCGCGGGCGAGTTCGGGCACACGCCCGTCGTGCCGCACGGTCCCGTGTGCCGGTGCGGGAACCGCGGATGCCTCGAGGCGGTCGCCGGCGCCCCGGCGGTCCTCGCCGGCATCCGCGACGAGGTCGGCACGCTCAAGCTCGCGGACCTCGTCCTCCGTGCGATGGCCGGCGACGACGTGTGCATCCGGGCGATCGCCGATGCGGGACGCGCGATCGGCACCGCGGCCGTCGGCCTGTGCAACCTGCTCGACCCGGAGCGCCTCGTCGTCACCGGGGAGTTCGCCCGCGCCGGCGAGCTGCTGCTCGGGCCGATGCGGCACGCCCTCGAGTCGTCGCTCATCGTCGACGCGGACGGCACCCCGGACGTCGTGCAGGGGCAGCTCGGCGAACGCGCGGCGGTGACCGGGGCGCTCGCGCTGGCGATCGAGTCGGTGGACGTCACGCGGGCACGCTGACCCGGGCATCGGTCGGCGGCCGGACCGTCCGGCCTAGATAACGTTTTCGGTATCACCCGCGCATCCCTTGCGTTCAAGTCTTGCAGCCAAGGACGTCCGCTGCCACACTCAGCACACCGCCACTGTGGGCGGTCCACCTGTTGGAGGACGTTTCAATGAAGAAAGCCACCACACGCGCCATGCTGGGTGCCGGCGCCCTGCTGCTCGCGATCACCACACTCGCCGGTTGCTCGAACGGAGCGGACGCGAACAACGGCTCCGGGGGAGGCGGCGGGGACGCGTCGAACGCGAAGATCGGCCTGCTCCTGCCCGACTCCGTCACCGCCCGCTACGCCAGCGCCGACCGCCCGCTCTTCACCGCCGAGGTGAAGAAGCAGTGCCCGGACTGCTCGGTCGTCTACGCGAACGCCGACGGCGACGCGTCGAAGCAGCTCCAGCAGGCCCAGTCGATGCTCACCCAGGGCGTCAAGGTCCTCGTCCTCGACCCGTTCGACGGCGAGGCCGCCGCCTCGATCGTGCAGCAGGCGAAGGCCAAGAAGGTCCCGGTCATCTCCTACGACCGGCTCATCAACAGCCCCGACCTGAGTTACTACATCTCGTTCGACAACGAGAAGGTCGGCGAGCTGCAGGGTCAGGCGCTCGTCGACGCCCTCGAGGCGAAGAACGTGCCGTCCGGATCGGGGATCATCATGGTCAACGGCTCCCCGACCGACAACAACGCCTCGCAGTTCAAGAAGGGCGCGCACTCGGTCATCGACAAGAGCGGGTACAAGGTCCTCGCCGAGTACGACACCCCCGGATGGGACCCGGCCAAGGCCCAGGACTGGGCAGCCGGGCAGATCAGCAAGCTGGGCACCGACGAGATCGCCGGCGTGTACGCGGCGAACGACGACACCGGCGGCGGTGTCATCGCGGCCCTCAAGGCGGCCGGTGCGAAGACGCTCCCGCCGGTCACCGGTCAGGACGCCAGCCTCGCCGGCATCCAGCGCATCCTCGCGGGTGAGCAGTACATGACCGTCTACAAGGCGTTCAAGCCCGAGGCGTCGAAGGCCGCCGACCTGGCGATCCAGTTCGCCAAGGGCGAGGACCCGAAGGGCGAGACCACGGTGCAGACCGCCGGTGGTGCGTCCGTGCAGTCGACCCTGCTCGAGCCCGTCGCGGTGACGACGAAGAACGTGCAGGACACCGTCGTGAAGGACGGCCTGTACAAGGTCGACCAGATCTGCACCTCGCAGTACGCCTCGGCCTGCTCCAGCGCCGGCATCCAGTAGTCCCGACGCGGGTCCGGGACGTCCCCGAACCCGGGGCAGCCCGGACCCGCACCGACCCACCCGCCCGTCCGGTCCCGCAGGACCGGGCGGGCCCCACCTCGGAGAGGACGCTCCCGTGAGCAACGAGGCACCCGCACCACACCCATCCGCCGAACCGGTGATGTCCCTCCGCGGCATCACGAAGCGGTTCGGCGCCGTCCAGGCCCTGAGCGAGATCGACTTCGACGTGTACCCGGGTGAAGTGGTCGCCATCGTCGGCGACAACGGCGCCGGCAAGTCCACGTTCGTGAAGATCCTCGCCGGGGTCTACACGCCCGACGGCGGCACCATCACGTTCGGCGGCGACGAGGTCACCGTGCCGAACCCGGCCGCCGCGCAGAGCCTGGGCATCGCGACCGTCTTCCAGGACCTCGCCCTCGCCGACAACCTCGACGTCGTGTCGAACCTGTACCTCGGGCGCGAGATCGCGCACCCGTTCCTCGACGAGGAGGAGATGGAACGCCGCTCGTGGGAGCTCCTGCAGCAGCTCGCCGCGCGGATCCCCTCGGTCCGCATCCCGATCGCGTCGCTCTCCGGCGGGCAGCGGCAGACCGTCGCGATCGCCCGCTCGCTCATCGGGGACCCCCAGGTCGTGATCCTCGACGAGCCGACCGCCGCGCTCGGCGTCGCACAGACCGCCGAGGTCCTCAACCTCGTCGAGCGCCTCCGTGAGCGGGGCCTCGGCGTGATCCTCATCAGCCACAACCTCGCGGACGTGCAGGCCGTGGCCGACCGGGTCGCGGTGCTCCGCCTCGGCCGGAACAACGGCACCTTCCGCATCGACGACGTCTCGTACGAGGAGATCATCGCCGCCATCACCGGTGCCACCGACAACGCCGTCACGCGCCGCGCGGCCGCCCGGACCGAGCAGGAGACCCCAGCATGAGCAAGACCGACGAGACCCTCACCGCGGCGACCCCGACGGCCTCCGCGGCGGACCTGCAGGACGAGCGGCTGCTCCGCGACCAGGGGCTCGGCGGCGCCGCAAAGGCGTTCGTCCGCCGGGTCCGCGGCGGCGACATCGGATCGCTGCCGGTGGTCGTCGGCCTCATCGTCATCTGGGCGGTGTTCCAGGCCCTCTCCCCCGACTTCCTGTCGCCCGGCAACCTGGTGAACCTCGCGCTGCAGTGCGCGGCGGTCGGCACCATCGCGATCGGCATCGTCCTCGTCCTGCTGCTCGGCGAGATCGACCTCTCCGTCGGCAGTGTCAGCGGGCTCGCCGCCGCGATCCTCGGCCAGGGCCTGACGACGCTCGGCTGGCCGCTCTGGCTCGTCCTCGTCGTCGCGCTCGCGGTCGGCGCAGCGGCCGGGCTGCTCTACGGGCTGCTGTTCACCCGGTTCGGGGTCCCGAGCTTCGTGATCACCCTCGCCGGGCTGCTCGGCTTCCTCGGCCTGCAGCTGCTCATCCTCGGGCCGAACGGGTCGATCAACCTGCCGTACACCGACCCGATCGTGCAGTTCGCCTCGGCGTCGTACCTGCCGCCGTGGCTCGCGTACCTGCTCGCCGCCGTCGCGGCCGGCGGGCTCTTCGTCACCGAGGTCCGCCGCGCCGCCCGCCGCCGGAAGGCCGGGCTCTCGACGGGTGCGATGTCCCTGACGATCACGAAGTCCGTCCTGCTGTTCGTCGGGCTCGCCGTGATGGTCTGGTACCTCTCCCGCGACTTCGGCACCGGCACCTCGTTCGTGTTCTTCGTCGTCCTCGTCGTGCTCATGAACTTCCTGCTCAAGCGCACGCGCTGGGGCCGATCGGTCTACGCGGTCGGTGGCAACGTCGAGGCGGCTCGACGCTCCGGCATCCGGGTGAACCGCATCTACATCTCGGTGTTCGTGCTCACCTCGCTCTTCGCCACGGTCGGCGGGATCCTGGCGGCCGCGCGGCTCAACTCGGCCAGCCTGTCCTCGGGTGCCGGCGACACGAACCTCAACGCGATCGCCGCGGCGGTCATCGGCGGGACGAGCCTGTTCGGCGGTCGGGGCAGCGCGTGGTCGGCGCTGCTCGGCATCATCGTCATCCAGTCGATCTCGAACGGCCTGACCCTGCTGAGCCTCGACTCGTCGATCCGCTACATGATCACCGGCGCCGTGCTGCTGCTCGCCGTCATCATCGACTCGCTGTCGCGGCGGAGCCGCGCCAGCCACGGGGCCGCCTGATCCCCTGACCGGGGTGGCAGACGGACGGGAGGCGCGTGGCTGGATCGCCACGCGCCTCCCGTCCGTCTGCCGGTCACCTGGTAAGCAGGACCCATGACCGACGTCGCCACGCCCACGCCCGGAACCAGAGCACTCGTCCTCGGCGGAGGCGGCGTCGCCGGCATCGCGTGGGAGGTCGGGGTGCTCTCCGCCCTGCAGGACGCGGGCGTCGACCTCGACGCCGCCGACCTGGTCGTCGGCTCGAGCGCCGGCAGCGTCGTGGGCGCCTTCGTCCGCGGCGGCGGCATCGCCAGCGCGTACGAGCAGCAACACGCGCCCGTGCCGAGCACCTACGTCGAGCCGGAGCGGATCGGCGGCGAGGACTTCCAGCAGCGCCTGGCCGCGGTGCTCGCCGGGGCCACCTCGGAGCAGGACGCCCGGGCCCGCCTCGGCGCGGTCGCGCAGCAGGTCGTCACCGGGCAGACCGACGACGAGCGCACGGCGACGTTCAGCGAGACGCTGCCCTCGCCCGAGTGGCCGGAGAAGCCGCTCGGCGTCACGACCCTCGACGCGGTCGACGGCACGTTCAAGGTGCTCACCGCGACCACGGGCGTGCCGCTCCCCCGCGCCGTGGCCGCGAGCTGCTCGGTGCCGTTCGTGTGGTCCCCGGTCCGGATCGACGGCGTCCCGCACATCGACGGCGGCCTCCGCTCGGCCACGAACGCGGACGTCGCCGCCGGACACGAGCGGGTGCTCATCGTCGCCTGCGGCCCCGAGGGCCCGTCGCCGCTCGGTCCGTGGCTCGAGCTCGCCGTCGAGTCGCTCCGCGCGGGCGGGAGCTCGGTGGAGGTCGTCGTGGCGGACAGCGGGGCGCAGCACGCCTTCGGCGACAACTCGCTGTCGCTGTCGACGCAGGCGCCCGCGGCGACCGAGGGACGCCGGCAGGGTGAGGCCGTGGCCGAGGCGATCGCCGCGTTCTGGGCCTGAACCGCTCGCGCACCGGTGCCGGACCACTCGTCCACAGATCGGGTCCGGGGCTGTTGCAGGGTGCACGTCGCCCCGTAGCGTGAGGTCATGACGACGCCGTTCTCAGACCTGGACCAGTTCATCGCACTCCCCCGCGTGGACGGGATCGCGCTCAGTCCGGACGGGCAGCGGGTCGCGCTGACGGTGAGCACGCTCGCTCCCGACGCCACCGGGTACCGGCGCGCGGTGTGGTCCGTCGCCTCGAGCGGCGACGGCGTACCCGTCCGGCTCACGCGGAGCGCGAAGGGCGAGTCCGGCGCGTCGTTCACCCGGAACGGCGACCTGCTGTTCGTCTCCGGCCGGCCCGACGCCGACTCCGAGGACGACACCGCGCAGCTGTGGCTGCTGCCGGCCGCGGGCGGTGACGCCCGCCCGGTCACCCGCCTGGCCGGGGGCGTCGGCGGGCTTCTCGCGACCGCCGACGACGCCGACGTGGTCGCGCTCACCGCCGACCTGCTGCCCACCGCCGCCGCCGGAGAGCGCGTGGGCGTCGTCTCGCGAGACGCCGCGCTGCGGAAGCGCCGTGACGACGCGGGGGTGCACGCGATCCTCCACGAGACGTACCCGGTCCGCTTCTGGGACCACGACCTCGGGCCGGCCGAGCCGCACGTGCTCGCGCTCGACCTGGGCGACCTCACCGAACCGATCGCGGCCGAGCCCGCGACCGGTGTCACCACGGACGCCAGCGCCGGACGCCCGTCCGACGCTCCTGCGCCCTACCCGGCACACCTGCCGGAACCGCTCGACGTCACGCCGGCGCCGGGTCGCTCGCTCGACCACGTGTCCGGTGCGCTCACGCCGGACGGCCGGACGCTCCTCGCCGCCGTCGGGGTGCAGACCGAGCGCGGCCACCGGAGCGTCATCGTGTCGATCGACGTCGACACCGCGGCGCGCACCGTGCTGTTCGACGAGCCGGACACCGACCACGAACTCCCCACGCTCTCGCACGACGGCACCACGATCGCCTGGGTCCGCACGGTCCGCTCCACCCCCGCGGGCGCGAACGAGCAGGAGGTGTGGACCGCCGGGATCGACGGCTCCGGTGCCCGCCGGATCGCCGAGGGCTGGGACCGCTGGCCGTCCGAGCTGGTGTTCGCGCCCGACGACGGTGCGCTCCTGGCGGTGGCGGACCAGGACGGCCGCGCGCCGGTCTTCCGCATCCCGCTCGACGGCGGCGCCGTCGTGCAGTTGACCACCGACGACTGGGCGTACTCGGGTCTCCGCGTGTCGGCCGCGAGCGGTGTCGTGGTGGCGCTCCGGGCCTCCTGGGCGGCACCGCTGCACCCGGTCCGGATCGACGCCGACGGCACGGTGACCGCCCTGCCGACGCCGGCGCCGCTGCCCACGGTTCCCGGACGGCTGGAGGAGGTCGAGACGACCGCCGCCGACGGCGCTCGGGTCCGCGGGTGGCTCGTGCTGCCCGAGGGCGACGGTCCGCACCCGCTGCTGCTCTGGATCCACGGCGGTCCCCTCAACTCGTGGAACCAGTGGTCGTGGCGCTGGACCCCGATGCTCGCGGCGGCGCAGGGCTACGCGGTGCTCCTGCCCGACCCGGCGCTGTCGACCGGCTACGGACTCGACTTCGTGAACCGCGGGTGGAACGCCTGGGGTCAGGCGCCGTACACCGACCTGATGGCGATCACCGACGCCGTCGCCGCAAGGCCCGACGTCGACGAGACCCGGACCGCGGCGATGGGCGGATCGTTCGGCGGGTACATGGCGAACTGGATCGCCGGGCACACCGACCGCTTCCGAGCGGTCGTCACGCACGCGAGCCTGTGGGCGCTCGAGCAGTTCGTGGGCACCACGGACATGTCGCAGTACTGGCAGTCGATCTTCGACGAGCAGGGGATGCGGGACAACGACCCGCACCGGTTCGTGACGGACATCACGTCACCGATGCTCGTCATCCACGGTGACCGCGACCACCGGGTGCCGATCGGCGAGGGACTCCGGCTGTGGTCCGAGCTCGCCGAGCACCACGCGGCGGCGGACGGCACGATGCCGCACCGGTTCCTGTACTTCCCGGACGAGAACCACTGGGTCCTCAAGCCGCAGCACGCGGTGGTCTGGTACCAGACGGTGTTCGCGTTCCTCGGGCAGCACGTGCTCGGTGAGGAGTGGGAGCGGCCGGAGCTGCTCGGCTGAGCGGCGCCCGTGCCGGCGGGCCGCTGGCCTCCGCGTCCCGTTCGCGACATCGCACGTGTCGATCGACACGTGCGGTGTCGCGGGAGCGTATCTCCGCCTCAGACGAACGCGGCCTCACCCGTGATCGCGCGCCCGACGATGAGCGTGTTCACCTCGCGCGTTCCCTCGTACGAGTAGATCGCCTCGGCGTCCGAGAAGAACCGCGCGACGCCCTTGTCGAGGACGATGCCGTTGCCGCCCTGCACCTCGCGGCACCACGCGACGGTCTCGCGCATCTTCGCCGTCGCGAACGCCTTCGCCATCGCCGAGTGCTCGTCCGCGCCGACGCCCTGGTCCTGCATCGCCGAGGCCTGCGTGCACAGTGCGATCGACGCGGTGATGTTCATGAGCGACCGCACGAGCAGGTCCTGCACCATCTGGTGCGCCGCGATCGGCTTGCCGAACTGGATCCGGTTCCGCGCGTAGTCGAGCGCCGCCTCGTACGCGCCGATGGCGATGCCGATCGCCTGCCACGCGACCTCGGTCCGGGTCAGGCGGAGCACGGCGGCCGTCGTGCGGAACGAGTCGGCGCGCTGCAGCCGGCGCGACTCGGGCACGCGGACGCCGTCCAGGACGATGTCGGCGTTCTGCACGGTCCGCAGCGCGATCTTGTCCTCGATCTTCGTCGCGGTGAACCCGGGGGTGTCCGTCGTGACGAGGAAGCCCTTGACCTGCTCGTCGGCGACGTCCTTCGCCCAGATCACGACGACGTCGGCGAAGGTCGCGTTGCCGATCCAGCGCTTCTCGCCGTCGAGCACCCACGTGTCGCCGTCACGCCGAGCGGTCGTCCGGAGTCCGCGCGCCGAGTCGCTGCCGGACAGCGGCTCCGTCAGACCGAAGGCGCCGACGACCTCGCCGCGCGCCATCCGCGGCAGCCACTCCTGCTGCTGCTCGTCGCTGCCGCCCACGGCGATCGAGTTCATGGCGAGCCCCGACTGCACGCCGATGAACGTCGAGACGCCCGCGTCGATGCGGCCGAGCTCGAGTGCGGCCCACCCGCGGTACACGGCCGAGTTCTCGAACTGCCGCACGAGCGGGATGCTCGGGCCGTACATGCCGAGCTCGGCGAGCGGCGCGATCGTCTGCACCGGGAACTCGGCCCGGGCCCAGTACTGGTCGGCGATCGGACGCACCTCGGCCTCGAGGTACGCGCGCAGCTGCCCGAGCGACTCCCGCTCACGGGCCGTGAGCCCCTCCTGGAACCGGTAGAAGTCGGACTCGAGCAGGGGCGTGTCGGTGATCGACGTTGACATGGGAGCAACGATGCATCATTCTCGAAAACGTTGCAAGACCGGCAGCGGCACTCAGGGGGAACGGTGAGCAACCAGCCACTCGGCACACTCGGATCGGCGCTCGTCCCGAGCGCGCTCGCGGCCAGACTGGAGGCCCACGGCGACTCCCAGCGCGCCTTCCGGTCGGCGCGACGTGCGTTCATCGACGGGGCCAGGATCGACATGGGCTCGCTCGCGTCGTCGCTCGGCGTGGACCGCACGTCGCTGTTCCGGTGGGTCGGCAACCGCGACCAGCTCCTGTCGGAGATCCTCTGGTCGTTGGCCGTCCCCACGCTCGACGCCGCGGGTCGCGCCGCATCGCCCGCGGGCGCCGCCCGCATCGTCGACGTCCTCGACCACTTCACGGTGGACCTCATCCGGGCGCCGTACTTCCGCGCGTTCCTCACGCGGGAGCCCAGCCGCGCCCTCCGGCTCCTGACGACCACCGACAGCGACGTGCAGCGGCGGTTCGTCGCCGTGGTCGCGACCGTCATCAGCGCGGAGCAGGAGGCCGGCACCTTCGACCCGGCGCCGCTGTCCGCCGAGGAACTCGCACGGTTGCTCGTCCGGGTCTCGGAGTCCTTCACGTACGCCGACCTGATCTCGGGCGACACCCCCGACCCGGCTCGCGCGCGGGCGACCTTCGAGTACATCCTGCGGCCCTGACCGGGTCCGCAGCGCCGGGATCGACGCTGCGGACGCGATCGGGAACGTCACTTCTGCGCGGCGAGCTCCAGGTTGATGTCGTCCGGGTCCTGGACCGACAGGATGACCATGCCCGCATCGCCGAGGTCGGTGACCTCGCCGTGCTCGATGCCCGCGGCGTCGAGTCGCTCGGCGGCTGCGTGGAGCTCGTCGACGGAGCCGACCACGAAGCTCACGTGGTCGAGGCCGACCGTGTCCGGGTCGAAGCGCTGACCGCTCGGTGCGACGGGGCGCAGGCCGAACAGCTGCTCACCGACAGGGAAGATCGCACCGCCGTACAGCCGCTCGCGGTCCTCGGTGATCCCGGGCTCGTCGATGTGCTCACTGAAGTCCATCGCCGGTGCCGTGCCGAACAACTGCTCGTAGAAGGCCTTGCTGCGGTGGATGTCGGTGACGGTGACCCGCACGTGTGCGAGGCCGAGGGGCTTGACGATCTGTTCGCTCATGCCGTCGAGCCAACGCCGGGCACCTGGGCGGCGGTGGGGGTCGTGCGGCTACCGGCCAGCGTTGTCAGTCGTCCTGGCGAGCGGGGTCCGGACGGGGCGCTGCGAGTTCGAGGTTGATGTCGTCCGGGTCCTGCAGCGAGAGGATCACGAGGCCGAACGGTTCGAGGTCCGTGACCTCGCCGTGCGCGATGCCCGCAGCGTCGAGCCGTCCGACGGCCCGGTGGAGGTCGTCGACGGACGACACGCGGAGGCTCAGGTGGTCGAGGCCGACGCGGTCGGGGTCGAAGCGGTCGCCGGCCGGGGCGACCGGTCGGAGCCCGAGCGTCTGCCCGTGGAAGGTGAACGAGCAGCCGCCGTAGGTGCGCCACGGGTCGTCGCGGACCGTCGGGTCGTCGATCTGGTCGCTGAAGTCACTGCCGGGTGCCGTGCCGAACAACTGCTCGTAGAACGCCTTGCTCCGCGCGATGTCGGTCACTGTGAGTCGCACGTGCGAGAAGCCCTGCGGCTCGACGATGCCGTCACCCGTCGTCTCCGACGCGCTCACCGGAAGCCAGCGGTGTCGAACACGTGGCGCGGGAGTCCGTGGCCCGTGCAGCGGTCACGACGGCGGACGCCGCGGAGGACGTCCCGCACGTGGTCGCCGCAACCGGTCCACGAGGTCTTGCCGCACACCGGGCACTGGACGGACTCGCACATGCCCGCCACGGTACGCAGCGGCCCACCGGGGCGACCGGCGGAGGCGCCCCCTGCACCGCTGACGGTCCGGAACACGCACTCGGCGCCGCGGCCGTCGCGCACAGAACCAGGACGCCGACATCGAACCAGCGGGCGGTGCTGGTTCGACGTCGGCTCCGTGGTTCGACGCCCGGTGCGGACCGTGTCAGATGAACGGACCGGGTCAGACGAGCGCGTCGGTGAGGTGGTTCGGCGTGCCGAAGCGGTGCGCGGTGATCGACACCGCCTGCTCGCGGAGGAACGGCAGCAGCTCGATCCGCCCGGCCTCGGTGACGGGCTCGCCGTACACCGCGACGTCGGGACGCCCACCGATCGCCGTCGTCAGCGCCGCGGTGTCCCCGCCGACGAGACGCACCCGCGTGGAGTCGCCGCGCGCGATGCGGCTGGCGAACGCGTCGTCGGTCTGCCCCTCGGCGACCGAGCGGACGTTCGGCAGCGCGCGGATCGCGGACGCGACGGCCGACGGCAGCGACGCGGCCGTCGAGACGTCCACGGTCGTGCCGGCACGGAGCGCCGCGGCCACCACCCGAACGAGGTCGGCGGCCGAGGACTCCTCCGCCGACGCGAGCCGGACGTGGACGCCGGGGTACGGCAGGTACCGGGCGATGTTCCGCTCGGCGCTCAGCGCCGACACGTCGACCGCGGCGCCGAACAGCGTCGACCAGGCCTGCTCGTCGGACGCCGTGGCGCGGTCGAGCACCTCGGACGAGACGCCGGTCGCGCGGACGAAGGACCGCACCGACGACGACACCGCGGCACCGCTCGACGCCGTCGCGGACGTCCACGAACCGAGCCCGAGCAGGTAGTTGAGGCCACCGGCCTTGGTACCGGCACCGACGGCCGACTTCTTCCACCCACCGAACGGCTGGCGACGGACGATCGCGCCGGTGATGCCGCGGTTGACGTAGAGGTTGCCCGCCTGGATCCGCTCGAGCCACGTGCCGATCTCGGACGCGTCGAGCGAGTGCAGGCCCGAGGTCAGGCCGTAGTCGACCTCGTTGACGATGTCGATGGCCTCGTCGAGGGTCGACGCGGTCATGATGCCGAGGATCGGACCGAAGTACTCCGTGCGGTGGAAGGCGGACCCGCGACGCACGCCGTCGCGGACACCCGGGCTCCAGAGCTGCCCGGTCTCGTCGAGCCGCTTCGGCTGCACGGCCCAGGTCTCCCCCGTGCCGAGCGTCGTGAGCCCATCGAGCAGCTTGCCGGTCGCGGGCTCGATCACCGGGCCCATCTGCGTGGTGGGGTCGGTCGGGTACCCGACCGTGAGCGACGAGACGGCGTCGAGCAGCTGGGACCGGAAGCGGCGCGAGGTCGCGACGGACCCGACGAGCACGACGAGCGACGCCGCCGAGCACTTCTGCCCCGCGTGCCCGAACGCCGAGGCGACGACGTCCTTCACGGCGAGGTCGAGATCGGCCGACGGGGTGACGATGATCGCGTTCTTGCCCGAGGTCTCCGCGAGCAGCGGCAGGTCGGGGCGGAACGACCGGAAGAGCTCGGCGGTCTCGTACGCACCGGTCAGGATCACGCGGTCGACCTGCGGCGCGGCGATCAGCTGCTTGCCGAGGTCGTCCTCCGCCACCTGCACGAAGGCCAGGACGTCGGCAGGTGCCCCGGCAGCGTCGAGCGCGGTCTCGATGACCGACGCCAGGACGGCGCCGCAGCGCTCAGCCGGGGGCGCCGGCTTGAGCACGACGGCGGACCCGGCGGCGAGCGCGGCGAGGGTCGACCCGGCGGGGATCGCGACCGGGAAGTTCCACGGGGGCGTCACCAGGGTCAGGGCGGCGGGCGAGAAGGCGGCGCCGTCGACCTCGTCGAGCTGCCCGGCGAGCTCACCGTAGAAGTGCGCGAAGTCGATCGCCTCGGACACCTCGGGGTCGGCCTGGTCGATGGTCTTGCCCGCCTCGGCCGCCATGACCTCGACGAGTGCGGCGCGGTTCGCGTCGAGTGCGTCGCCGATCGCGTGCAGCACCGCGCCCCGCGCGCTGCCGGACCACTGCGCCCACGACGTGCCGGCGGTGCGGACGCGGTCGAGGACCGTGGTGAGCTGCGTGGCGGAGGTGAGCCGGGCCTCCCGGACGCCGCGCTCACCGAGCGTCGACGACGCGACGCGCGACGTGATCGCCGCGCCCCACTCCCGCACCTCGGCGACCGACGGGTCGCTGTCGGGGGTGTTGTCGAAGTGTCCGGGGCGCGGTCGCTCGACGGCCGCGTAGCGGTCCGCCACGCGGTGCGAGGGCGGGGCGTCGAGGCCACCCGGCTGCGCGAGCGGCGCGAGGGAGTCGCGGAAGCGCGCTTCCTCACGCGCGAAGAGCCGCGGCGAGGACGCCAGCGAGAACACCGCCGACATGAAGTTCTCCTGCGACGCCCCTTCTTCGAGGCGGCGGATCAGGTAGGCGATCGCCACGTCGAACTCGCCCGGGTGCACGACCGGCGTGTAGAGGAGCAGCGAGCCGACGGTGCGGCGGACGGCCTCGGCCTGTCCCTGCGCCATGCCGAGCAGCATCTCGAACTCGATGCCTTCGCGGACCCCGCGCTCCCCGGCGAGCAGCCAGGCGTGTGCGACGTCGAACAGGTTGTGTCCGGCGACCCCGACCCGCACGTTCGCCACGCGCTCCGGCGTGAGTGCCCAGTCGAGCACGCGCTTGTAGTTCGTGTCCGAGTCCTGCTTCGTGTGCCAGGTGGCGAGCGGCCAGCCGTGCACGGACGCCTCGACCTGTTCCATCGGCAGGTTCGCGCCCTTGACGAGCCGCACCTTGATGTCGGCACCGCCCCGTGCACGACGGGCCGCGGACCACTCCTGCAGCTGCTGCATCGCGGCGAGCGCGTCGGGCAGGTACGCCTGCAGGACGATCCCGGCCTCGAGGTCGGTGAACTCGGGCGCGTCGAGGAGCTTCGTGAAGACCGCGATCGTCAGGTCGAGGTCCTTGTACTCCTCCATGTCGAGGTTGATGAACTTGCGCGGGCTGCTCTGCACCGCACGGCGGAACAGCGGCCGGAGCTTCGCGATGATGTCCTCGACCGCGTGGTCGAACGCCCACGGCGAGTGCGGGTGCACGGTCGACGAGACCTTGATCGACACGTAGTCGACGTCGGGGCGGGCGAGCAGCCGCTCGGTGCCCTCGAGACGACGCGACGCCTCCTTCTCGCCGAGGACCGCCTCGCCGAGCAGGTTGACGTTGAGCCGGACGCCGTCGCGCTTGATCTTGGCGATCGCCGGGCCGAGCTTGGCGTCGGTGGCGTCGACGATGAGGTGTCCGACCATCTCGCGGAGGACCCGGCGTGCGATCGGCACGACGACCCCCGGCAGCACGGGAGCCATGCCGCCGCCCAGTCGGACGAGCCCGCGGAGCGCCGCCGGCAGGAAGCCGGGAGCGTCGGGCGCGATCTGCCGGAGCTTCCGGGCGGCGACCCCGAGGTCCTCCGGGCGGACGACACCGTCGACGAAGCCGACCGCGAACGCCAGGCCCTTCGGGTCGGCGAGGACCCCGGCGAGCTGCTTCGCCGAGCCGTCGACCGGGTACGTCTCGGCCTCGGCCAACCACTGCCGCACGAGGGCGACGGTGCTGTCGGCGAGCGCGTCGTGGTCGGTGGTGGTGGGCGCCTGGAGGTCGGTCATGGGATCAGTGTGGAGTTCCGGAAGCGGTAGCGGAAGCAACTCCTGCTGATGCGTACCGTTCAGTTCAGCTACAGTCTCGTCATGTTCGACGTCCGGCGTCTGGTCCTCCTCCGCGAGCTGTCGATCCGTGGCACCGTGGCCGCCGTCGCAGAGGCGATGAACTTCACCCCGTCGGCGGTCTCGCAGCAGCTCGCGGTGCTCGAGCGCGAGGCCGGCGTGCAACTCCTCCGCCGGTCCGGACGCCGACTCCAGCTCACCCCGCAGGCCGAGGTCCTCGTGACCGCTGCAGGCGAGGTGCTCGACGTCCTCGAGCGCGCGCAGTCGTCCGTCGAGTCGACGCTGACCTCGGTGCAGGGACGCGTCCGGGTCGCGGTCTTCCAGTCGGCGGCGCTCGCGCTCATGCCGTCCGCGCTGCGTGCGATGGCGCTCGAGCACCCCGACGTCCGGGTGGAGATGGTTCAGCGCGAGCCGGAGACCGCCCTCGGCGAGACGTGGGCGCGCGACTTCGACATGGTCATCGCCGAGCAGTACCCGGCGCACTCGGCTCCGCGGCTTCCCGGACTCGACCGACGTGACCTCACCACCGACGCCGTCCGCCTCGCCCTGCCGCCGGTCGACGTCTGCCTGGTGCCGCTGTCGGACGACGACCCCACGGTGGCGTTGCTCGACGCGGCCGAGATGCCGTGGGTGATGGAGCCGCGCGGGACCGCCTCACGGCACTTCGCCGAGCAGACCTGCCGCCGCGCGGGCTTCGAGCCGGACGTCCGGTACGAGACCGCGGACCTGCAGGCGCAGATCCGGCTCATCGAGTCGGGCAACGCGGTCGGACTCATGCCGGACCTGGTGTGGGCCGGGCGGTCCACGAGCTGCCGCCTGCTCGAGCTGCCGGAACCGGCGCGACGCACGATCTTCACGGCGCAGCGGATGTCGAGCGCGCACTCCCCCGCCGTGACGGCGCTCCGCGCGGCGTTGGAGCACGCGGCCACGACACAGCACGCCTGACGGCGACCACTGGCCGGCCCTGCACCGTTGCCGGATCGTGACCTCGGTGCCGTGAGGAGTGCCGTCGGTCGGACACCTCCAGGTGAGGGGCCACCGCGGCTCCACCAGATCCGAGGGGGATCCCCATGCAGCACGTCCACCGCCCAGTCGTCCGCCGCACCGCGGCGTTCGGCGCGACCATCGCCATCGTGAGCGCCGCGTCGGCGTTCGGACTGGGCGCGACGAGCGCGACGGCCGAGAGCGCCGGGCCGGACGCGACACCCACCAGCACGAGCACCGCCACGCCCACGCCCACCAGCGCGAGCACCACCGCCGCCGCCGCCACCGCCACCGCCGACCCGACCCCCGCGGCGACCCCCACCCCCGCGGCCACCCCCACCGGTACCGCGACGCCGGCCGCGCCCACGACGAGCACCCCAGCCGCCACCGCCACCCCTGCCGGCACCGTCACGGTCACCGGCACCCCGCGGGCCTGGCGCACCCTGACCGCCACGACGTCGGGGTGGCCCGCGGGCACGACCTTCACGTACGCGTGGCACTTCCGGCACCCGGTCGTCATCGACAGCCAACCCGCCACCGACCGGACGTACGTCGTCGACCCGGAACTCGCGGACGCGACGGTGACCGTGACGGTGACCGGCACCGCACCCGGCGCGACCCCGACGACCGTCACCAGTGCCCCGACCGCGCCGGTCGTCGTCGACCAGGAGGAGGACCTCCGCTTCACCTACGGGTCCCGGGTGGTCTCCGTCACGCCCGACGAACCGTTCTCCGTCTCCCTGTCGCCCGCGCCGAACCCCGACCTGCGCTTCTTCGCGAACGGCTCGATCGGCGGCGGCCCCGACCCGAGCGCGCTGCCGGCGGGCGTCACCCTGTCCGAGGACGGTGTGCTGTCGGGCACCCTGCACCGCTCGCCGTCCGAGGGCTTCTGGGTGCACGTCTCGACGCCGTTCCACCCCGGCGGCGGCCTCTCCGAGCGCATCCTCCTCAGCGCGATCCCCGAAGCGGGCGACGGCGACGGTGCGGGTGACGGCACCGGAACCGGCAGCGGCACCGGCCCCGGGACGCGCGACGTCGCGGGCTCGTCCCCCGAGTCCCCGCTCCGCCTCGAGGCGACCGCCGGCGAGGCCTTCTCCCACGACTTCGCCGTCGACACCGCGCCCGGCGAGGACGTCCGCTACACCCTCCGGTCGCCGTCCCCCGAGCTGGCGGACGACCCGCTGCGCGGCACGGACTTCCGGTTCGACCAGCGCACGGGCGTCCTGTCCGGCTCGGAAACCACGGCGGGCCTGTCCTCCCTCATCGTGGACACCACCGTCGGGGACCGGACCACGACCCGGTACGTCGAGCTCACCGTGCGGCCGGGCGCGACGACCGGTCTGCAGGCGTGGCTGACGCTCGTCGGCGATCCGCAGTTCCGGGAGTGGAAGGTGGACCAGGACGGCGCCGTGACGCAGACCGTCTTCCCGGAGGGCGGACCGGGCCGGAGCACGACCGTGTCCCGGCCGAGCGTCCCGCAGTCGTCGACCCTCGACGTCCGGGCGACGCCGGTCGACCGATGGGGCAACTTCACCGCCCGCTACGAGGACCTCGACGGCGACGGCTCGGCCATCCGCTCGGACGTCCGCAGCGACGTCGCGACGGACGTCGTGACGCCGGACGGTGCCGCCGTCCGTGTCCGGTTCCCGCACGCCTCGACGCACACGCTGACGATCAGTCGGGGCGGCGCGACCGCGGTGGTCCCGATCACCGTCGTGCCGCGGGACGGACAGCTGGCCTTCACCGGCGCGGACACGACGGCACCGCTCGCCGCCTCGGGCGGGCTCCTCGCCGTCGGCGCCGCGCTGCTGCTCCACCGGGCTCGTCGTCACCTCCGTCGTCGGCGCGCCTGAGCGACCCTGCCGACCACGCGACGGCCGGGAGGCTCCCCACCAGCCGATGGGGAGCCTCCCGACCGTCACGACGCCGTCGCCCACCCGCGCGGCGGGGCCGCGCAGACGGCCCCCAACACAGGTCACAATCCGGGCACGGAGACCCCTGCAAGTCACCTGAACCTCTACGATCCGAGAACGCCGTGGATTCACGGCAGATTCTCACGATCCGGCACCCGACCGGACCTGATCCCTGGGGGACCCGTGCACCGCAGCACCTCCAAGACCCGACGCGCCTGCGCGCTCGGCACGACCGTGGCACTCATCGGCCTGACCACCGGCCTGGGCGTATTCACCTCGACGGCCGCCTTCGCCGTCGAGGGCGACGCACCGACGCCCGTCGTCGCCTCGGCGGACCCGACGCAGCCCGCCGCGCCGACCGACGCCGCCGCCCACGCGACGGACACCGTCACGACGCCGGCCCCCACGGATGCCGCGACCGCGCCGACGGACACCGACACCGCTGCGCCGGCACCCACCGGCGAGCCGACCGCTCCGGCGACCACGGCCCCCGCGAAGTCCGTCGCCCCCGCCGGCGGTTCGGCCACGACGAAAGCCGCCCCGAGCGCCGTCGCCGCCACCGTGACGATCGTCGGCGACGCGAAGGTCGGCACGACTCTCCACTACGACACCACCGGCATCGAAGGCCCGTCGAAGGCCGTCTGGACCGTCGACGGTGCCGACGTCGTCGAGGGCTCCTCGTACCAGATCCTGAAGGAGATCGTCGGCAAGACGATCACCCTGACGGTGACGGGCGCGACCCCCGACCAGACCGCGACCGCCACCACGAAGGCCGTCACCGAGGACGTCGCGTTCGCCGACGAGACCACCGCGGACGCACCGCTCACGCTGTCCCTCACGGCCGGCCAGGACCTCTCGCGCTCGTTCGCCGTCACCGCCGGCAGCGGCGACGTCACGTACTCGGTCGGGTACACCGACCCGTCGTACGCCGACCCGGACGACCCGGAGATGACGCCGGAGTACTTCCTGCCGGACGGCGTCACGCTCGACCCGACCACCGGTCTGCTCAGCGGCACGCCGTACTCCGCCACCGACTCCGACTTCACGATCATCGCCTCGAACGGGACGTCGACCGCGACCGAGTACGTCCAGATCACGGTCGAGCCGGCTGAGGCCGTCGGTGTCCTCGCCTGGGCCACCGACACCTCGAGCTCGGAGTTCTTCGACGCGATCGACGACGAGGGCAACGTCAAGCTCGACCACCCGATCCACTCGTGGATCGTCATGCCCGACGGCAGCATCACCACGATCACCCAGCCCGGCGACATCGACGCGGAGCCCACCTTCACCGACGGCGGCACCCCGACCGTGAAGCAGGGCGGGTCGCTCTGGATCGACGGTTCGCCCGTCGATGAGTTCGGCAACGCGACGGTGCAGCCCGACGAGGACGGCAACACCCCCGCGCCGACCGTCACGAGCGACGTCGCGAGCGACCAGATCGCCTTCGACGAGGACGAGTTCTCCACGCGCGTCACGTTCCCGCACGCCTCGACCCACCACCTGACGGTGGCGCAGTCCGGCCTGTCGGTCTCCTTCCCCGTGACGGTCGTCCCGACCGCCGCGACCGTCGGCACCACGCCGACCGTGGTGACCCCCACCACGGGCCAGCTCGCCTTCACGGGTACCGACGCGACCGGCGCCCTCCCCTGGGCCCTCGGCTTCGTCGCCGCCGGTGCCGGCCTGCTCGGCGCGGGCGTCCTGCGTCGCCGCCGCGCCCAGCGCTGATCCACCCGCTCCCGTCCGGTCCGTCCCTCGGCGCCGGACGGGAGGCTCCCCCCGCGGCCCCGTAGCGTCCCTCCCGGACGCGGCGGGGCCGTTCCACGTCCGTGCGGACACGGCCGGTCGGCCGCACGTCCGGCACGCCGGTCGCGCCCCCGGTCCAGATCGGTAGCGTTGGCGCATGCCCTCCCTGCTGCACATCGACTCCTCCGCCGACCTCACCCACTCGCGCTCCCGCGCGCTGACCGCCGCGTTCGCCGACGCGTGGCGCGCCCGCGGTCCGGAGTACACGGTGGTGCGCCGCGACCTGCACGTCGACCAGCTCCCGCACCTCGAGAGCTCGGCGCTGCACTGGGCGGTCGCCGACCGGACCGCCGATGAACCCGTCGACCCGCAGGCCGACGCACTCCGGCAGGAGGTCATCGACGAGCTCCTCGCCGCCGACGTCGTCGTGGTCGGCGCGCCGCTGTACAACTACACGGTGCCCTCGACCCTCAAGGCCTGGATCGACCGCGTGCACGTGCCGGGGGTGCTCGCCGGTGGCGTCCAGCCCCTCGCCGGCCGTCCGGTCGTCACCGTGGTCAGCCGCGGCGCGACCTACGACGCCGGCACCCCGACGGAGACGTGGGACCACGGCTCCCCCGTGCTGCACCTCATCCTCGGCACCGCGCTCGGCATGAAGCTGTACCCGGTCACCGTCAGCGCCACCCTGGCCGACCGGATCGCGGACCTCGCGGCCCTCGCCGAGCACGCCTCGGCCGAGTTCGCCGACGCCCGCACGACGCTCGAGCGCCTCGCGACCACGGTCGTCTGACCCGACGAGCGGCACCGCCCGGCGTCAGGCCGGGCGGACCTCGTCGCCGCGGCCGAGCAGGTCCACGTGGAAGGCCGTCTGCGTGAGCGCGCTCGCGAGCAGGAAGCCCGACATCGAGTCGATCCCGCCGCTGAACGGCACGCGGGACGCCACCTCGAACAACGTCGGCGACGACAGGTCGTCGAGCGCACCGGCCACGTGACAGGTCCGCTCCTCACGGTGCCGGACGAGTGCACGCACCCGGGTCACGACGTCGCGGAACCGGTACTCGTGTCCCGGGCAGACCTCGAGGTCGCCGTAGCCCTCGAGCCGCACGAGCGAGTCGAGGTACTGCCCGAGCGGGTTCGCACCGGTCCGGCCGCCCAGACCGATCCCGGAGTTGATCCGCGGCAGCACGTGGTCGCCGGTGAAGAGCAGGCCGTCCTCCACGTCGACGAAGCACAGGTGGCCGGCGGTGTGCCCGGGGGTCCAGAGCGCCCGGAGCCCGCGGCCCGCGACCGGCAGGAGGTCGCCGTCCTCGACGAGCAGGTCGGCGAGGGGTTCCTCCGTCCGGCCGAGCCCGATGCGCCGCCCGCTCCCCCAAGCGGCGACCACGCCCGCGCGCAGGTCGTCCGGCAGGCCCCAGGTCGCGATGTCCGCGTCGTTCGCGACGGCGTCGTCGTGCTCGCGGCGCAGGGCCTCGACCTCGAGCCGGTGCATCGCGACCCGGGCTCCACTGGCACGCCGGATCGCCGCTGCCGCCCCGAGGTGGTCGGCGTGCAGGTGCGTCACGACCACGAGTCCGATGTCGTCGACCGACCGGCCGATGTCGCGCAGGCCGGCCCGGAGCACCTCCGGTCCGTCATGGGACGCCCACCCGGGGTCGATCACCGTGAGCACGCCGTCCGCGCCCTCGACCACGTACGCCAGGGTCGCGTCCGCGACGCCGGAGCGGAAGGGCACCGCGATCGTCCAGATGCCGGGCCGGACCTCCTCGACGGGCGGCAGGACGCCGTCGCGGAGCGCGGCGGCCTGCACCGGACTGATGGGGTCCGGAGCCGGCGCTGCCGGAGGGGGCACGGTCGTCACGGCACCACCGTAGCGACCGCCGGTGACGCTGCGCAGGCCGCACCGCGCCTCCCGGCCCGACCCGGTGGGCTCGGCCGAGTAGACAGGTCCCATGGAGATCGCACCGATGCTCGCCAAGGCCGTCGCCACCGTCCCCGATCCCGACAGCGTGCGGGGCGGCCTGCGGTACGAGCCGAAGTGGGACGGCTTCCGCGGCATCGTCACCGTCGACGGCGACGACGTCGAGATCGGCAGCCGCGGCGCGAAGCCCCTCACCCGGTACTTCCCGGAGCTCGTCGACGCGTTCCGCGAGCAGTTCGGCGGACGCGACCACCCGGTCGTGCTCGACGGCGAGGTCGTCCTCCGTTCCGGCGAGCGCGGCGCCGAGCACCTCGACTGGGAGGCCCTGTCACAGCGCATCCACCCCGCCGAGTCCCGCATCCGCACGCTCAGCGTCGAGACGCCCGCGCAGTTCGTCGCGTTCGACCTGCTCGCCGTCGACGGATCGGAGCTGGTCGACCTGCCCTTCGACGAGCGGCGGCAGCGGCTCGAGACCCTCGACGAGGGCATGCGCGACCCGCTCTTCGTGACGCAGACCACCCTCGACGTCGACCTCGCACGCGAGTGGCTCACCACCTTCGAGGGCGCCGGCCTGGACGGCGTCGTCGCGAAGCCACGCGCGAAGCCCTACGAGCCGAACAAGCGCACGATGCTCAAGGTGAAGCACCACCGCACCGCGGACGTCGTCGCGATCGGGTACCGCGTGCACAAGAGCGGCTCCGGCGTCGGGTCCCTGCTCGTGGGGCTGTACGACGACGAGGGCGAGCTCCGCCAGGTCGGCGGGGTCTCGGCCTTCACGGACAAGCGACGGCGCGAGCTGGTCGAGGAGCTCGACCCCGTCGTGCTCCGGGATGCGGACGGGAGGCCCGTCACCGGTGACGGGGAACGCTCACGGTTCTCGTCGGGTCGCGACACGTCGTTCGTCCGGCTGGCGCCGGAGCGGGTCCTCGAGGTGCGGTACGACCAGATGGAGGGCGACCGGTTCCGGCACACCGTGCAGTTCGAGCGCTGGCGGCCCGACCGGGACGCCCGGTCGTGCGGGTTCGAGCAGCTCGATGTCCCATCTGCGTACGACCTGCGCGACGTGCTCCGCTGACGGTTGCACCGTTCACCTGCCGACCAATATGATCACAGTAGTTAGGCTAACTAGCGACATCGAGGACGCGGCCTTCGGGTGCGGGGAACGGGAGCGGGACATGATCATCGACGGCATCAGCGACGCACACCGCGGCACCTGGTCCCGCCTCACCCGCCTGCACACGGCGAGCGTGACCCTCCCGATGCACACCTCGCGCGTGGCCGAGACCGACCGGCGCAGCGAGGACCTCACCGCGGCCTGACGCCGTAGCGGTCCGGGCGGGCTCAGGCCTTCTTCGCCCGCGACGGCTGTACGCGGGGCGGCTCCCCCGGCATCTTCGGGAAGTCGGGCGGGAACGGCAGCTCACCGAGGCCGTCGCCGAGGTCGCGCTCCCACCACGCGAGCAGCGGCGCGATGTCCCCGGGCTCGTCGTGCATCGCTTCCCAGGGGTCGCCGACCGCTGCGAGGCGCTCCGGGACCGACCGGACCGTGAAGGTCGTCGGGTCAGCGGTGTCCAGTTCGTCCCACGTGATCGGCGTCGAGACGTTGGCGTGGGCGAGCGCACGCGGGCTGTACGCACCCGCCATCGTCCGGTCGCGGTTCGCCTGGTTGAAGTCGACGAAGACCCGCTGCCCGCGCTCCTCCTTCCACCAAGCCGTCGTCACCCGGTCGGGCATCCGCCGCTCGAGCTCCCGGGCGGCGGCGATCACGGCGTGCCGGACGTCGAGGAACTCGTGCTCCGGCCGGATCGGCGCGAACACGTGCAGCCCGCGGTTGCCGCTCGTCTTGATCCACGCCGACAGGCCGACGTCGGCGAGGACCCGGCGGAGCTCGTGCGCGACCGGCACCGTGTCGTGGAAGTCGGTGCCCGGCTGCGGGTCGAGGTCGATGCGGAGCTGGTCCGGGTGGTCGGGGTCACCGGCACGGCTGGCCCACGGGTGGAAGACGACGGTGTTCATCTGCGCCGCCCACACGGCGACCGCGGGCTCGTCGATCACGAGCTGCGGGTGCGAACGGGCGCTCGGGTACGTCACCACGACGTCGCGGACGTAGTCCGGGGCACCCTTCGGCGGGTTCTTCGAGAAGAACGAGTCGCCGTCGATCCCGGCGCCGTAGCGCTGCAGGGAGATCGGGCGGTCGCCGTTGGCCCGGACGAACGCGTCCCCGACGGTCACGAGGTACTGCGCGAGTTCGAGCTTGGTGATCCCGGGCTCCGGGAAGAGCACCCGCGACGGACTGCTGATCCGGACCTCCCGGTCGCCGTGCGGCCCCGGGACCGTCAGCGTCGTCGCCTCGCTCGCCATGCAGCGGACGGTACACGGGCCCGACCCGTGGCGTGCACGATGGAGGGGTGACGGCGTACCTCGGGGTGGACCTGGCGTGGGGCCTCGGCTCCGGACGGAAGCCCGCGAACGAGACCGGTCTCGTCGCGATGGACGCCGACGGGGCGATCACGGACGCCGGGTGGGCCCGCGGGGTCGACGCCGTCACCGACTGGATCACGGAGCACCTCGGGCCGCGCACCCTGGTCGCCGTCGACGCATCCCTCGTGGTGACGAACCCCACCGGGATCCGCGAGGCCGAGCGACAGGTGGGGCAGCGCTACGGCCGGTGGAAGGTCGCGGCGAACCCGACGAACCTCGCGTCCGCGGCGAGCGCCGGCGCCCGGCTGCTCGACCAGCTGACGGACCGCGGCGTCGGGTACGTGTCGGACACCGCGGGGATGCACGCGCGGACCGGCCCCGCCGCGTTCGAGTGCTACCCGTACACGACGCTCGTCGGCGTCGAGGAGCTCGGCTACGACGTGGAGCGGCCACGCTACAAGCGCCTCGACCTGAAGCTGCCCGCCGCGGAGGCCCGTGCAGCGCGGGCCGCGGCCTTCGACGACCTCGTGCACCGGCTCCGGACGACACCGCTCGACCCGCCGCTGCTCCTCGACTCCCACCCGCTCACCGCCGGGTTCGCCGACCCCTCGGTGCTGCACGGGCCGACGCACAAGCACCGGGAGGACCTGCTCGACGGCGCCCTGTGCGCGTGGACCGCCGCGTTCTGGGAGCGGCACGGCGACCGACGGGTGCAGGTGCTGGGAGGTGATCCGGCCCTCCCGTCCGACCGGCCGGACGACGCGGGCCGGAAGCCCGTCGTGGTGGCACCCGCCCGCCCGTCCCAGCGGCGACCCGCTGAGTAGGCTGCAGTCGTGAGCACCACCCCTGAACCCCTGCGCATCGGGCTGGTGTCGCTGCACACCTCCCCCGGCGACGAACCCGGCTCCGGCGAGGTCGGCGGCATGAACGTCGTCGTCCGTCACCAGGCCGAGGCACTCGCGGACCGCGGACACCACGTCGAGATCATCACGCGGCGCTCCGACCCGACGCAGCCGGACAGCGTGTCGCTCGTGCCCGGCGTCTGCCTGCGGTTCCTGTCCGCCGGCCCCGCGCAGCCCGTGCCGAAGGGCGAGCACGACGCGTTCATCGAGCCGTTCCGCCGCGGGCTCGAGGCACTCGGCCCCTACGACGTGCTGCACTCGCACCACTGGTTCTCCGGCGCGGCCGCACTGCCGGTCGCCCGCGAGCGCGACATCCCGCACGTGCAGTCCTTCCACTCGATCGCCGCCGACTCGGACACCCCGCTGTCCGAGGGCGAGCGCCCCGAGTCGGCCGGCCGGCCCGCCGGGGAGCGGCTACTGGCGCAGGAGTCCGACGCGGTCGTCGTGGTCTCGGCGGCCGAGGCGTCGACCGTCCGGGACCGTCTCGGTGGCCGTGACGACCGGGTCTGGATCGTCCCGCCGGGCGTCGACGGGTCCGTCTTCCGACCGGCCGCCGTCGGCGCGCGTCGCGCCGCCTCGCCGTACGTCGTCGCCGCGGCGCGCGTGCAGCCGCTGAAGGGCCTGGACCTCGCCATCGAGGCGGTCGCGGGCATCAGCCGGGAGGCACGCCCCACCCTCGTCATCGCGGGCGACGCCTCGAGCGAGGCGGGCGACCACGTGGCGGAGCTGCGTCGGCTCGCCGCCGCGCACGGCATCGCCGACCGCGTCACCTTCATCGGTCCGCAGTCGCGGGCCGACCTGGCGTTCCTGTTCCGGGGCGCGGCAGCCGTGCTCGTGCCGTCGCACTCCGAGACGTACGGCCTCGTGGCGCTGGAGGGGTCCGCGTCCGGCGTGCCCGTCGTCGCCGCGGCCGCCGGCGGGCTGCGCGAGGCCGTGGTCGACGGCGAGACCGGGGTGGTGCTCGAGTCGCGCGACCCGGCCGTGTGGGCGGCGGAGATCGAGCGCATCCTGACGGACACCGACTACGCCGCCGGCCTGGCCGCGGCCGGGCGGGAGCACGCCGAGCGCCTGAGCTGGGAGCAGTCGGCGGCCGGGCTCGAGGACGTCTACCGCCGGGTGCTCGGGCGGGCCTGATGGCCGACGGGACCCCGACGACGGCGAGCGGCCGGTTCGACGGGTTCTGGGCCGCGCTCGACGCGGTGCCGGTGGCCGACGACGCCGAGGCGCTCTACGACCCCGGCACCCCGGACGGACGGCTCCGTCGCGCGAACCTCGCGGCCTACCTCGAGCACGTCGGGACCTCGGCGGACACGCTGCTCGTCGCCGAGGCCCCCGGCTGGCGCGGCATGACGAACACGGGCGTCCCGTTCACGAGCATGCGAGAGCTCGACGCGCTCGGGTTCCCGGTGCAGGCCCCGCCCGCGCCGACGGCTCCGTGGGAGGCGTCCTCGCGCGTCGTGCACGCCGCACTGTCGGGCTGGTCGGGGCCGCTCCCCCTGGCGTGGGCGATCTTCCCGCACCACCCGTTCGTCGCGCCGGACCGGCTGACGAACCGGACGCCGCGACCGGCCGAGGTCCGCGACGGCGCCCCGGTCGCGCTCGCGCTGCTGCGCGCGCTCGAGGTCGACCGGGCGGTCCGCGTGGTCGCCGTCGGGCGGAAGGCGCAGGGGGCGCTCGCGCTGGCCGGCATCGAGGCCGAGGCCGTGCGGCACCCGGCGCAGGGCGGCGCCGCGCAGTTCACCGAGCAGGTGCGGGCGCTGCGGCGGTAGCGGGCGCGGGCGCGGGCGTCGGTTGCGCCGGCCGTTCCGCGGCTCGGTCGCACACGATCTGCGACATCGCACGCGTCGTTCGACGAGCGCGATGTCGGACGATGCGCCCGCATCCGGTGCGGACGCACGGAGCGACATCACACGTGTCGATCGACGCGTGGAACGTCGCAAACTCGCCGCCGACGACGAGCGGGACACGGGCCGGTCAGGCGGACTGGACCTCGACGCCCTTCGCGGCGAGTCGGTCGGCCACGTGCGCGGGCAGCGGTGCCGCAGCGTAGACGGTGGCCAGGGCCGGGAGGTCGAGCAGGTCGTCCCAGTTCTGCGGGTCGTACCGGTCGTCGGAGCCGTCCCAGCCGGGGTGCACGTCCTGCAGGACCTCGAGGTCGGTGTCGACGGTCAGCTCGGTCACCAGGGCCAGGTGCGACGGCAGGAGGTCGAGCTCGTCGTAGTACTGGCGCGCGCGGTCGTCCTGGCCCTCGACGTCCAGGTCCTCGCCGGTGTCCTCGTCCTCGTCGGGGGCGTACGGCTCGAGCGCGTCGAGGTCGTAGCAGAGGACGTCGAGCACCAGCAGCTTCGCGTTGAAGTCGGCGAACTCGACGGGTTCCTCGGTGGTGTCGGAATCGTCGTACATGGCTCGGAGCGTAGCCACCGCCCCCTCGGAAGCGCTCGGCGGCCGCGCTACGGGCGTGTTGCGGCACCCCGGGAGGAGTCTGAGGAAGTTGACAGCGAGCCTCGAACCGGGAAAGGGTGACGCATGGCCACCACCAACACGGACCGCCAGCAGCAGGAACAGCCGACGCTCAAGCGCGTGCTCGGCCCCAAGCTGCTGCTGCTCTTCATCGTCGGCGACATCCTCGGCACCGGCGTCTACGCCCTGACCGGGCAGGTCGCGGCCGAGGTCGGCGGAGCAGCGTGGCTCCCCTTCCTCATCGCGTTCGCGGTCGCACTGCTCACCGCGTTCTCGTACCTGGAGCTCGTCACCAAGTACCCGCAGACGGCCGGTGCCGCGCTGTACGTGCACAAGGCGTTCGGCATCCACTTCGTCACGTTCATCGTGACCTTCATCGTGATGTGCTCCGGCATCACGTCGGCGTCCACGGCGTCGCGTGCGTTCGCCGCGAACCTCGGCATCGGGTTCGGGCTCGAACTGCCGAACGCGGTCGTGATGCTCATCGCGATGGGCTTCATGCTCGCGGTGATGGCGGTGAACTTCCGCGGTGTCAGCGAGAGCGTGAAGACGAACGTCGTGCTCACCCTCGTGGAGCTGTCCGGGCTCGTGATGGTCATCCTCATCGGCTTCTGGGCGATCGCGGGCGGCAACGCGGACTTCTCGCGGGTCGTGATGTTCGACACCCCCGAGGACAAGTCGCTGCTGCTGTCGGTGTCCACGGCGACGTCGCTGGCGTTCTTCGCGATGGTCGGCTTCGAGGACTCGGTGAACATGGCCGAGGAGACCAAGGACCCGTCGCGGATCTTCCCGAAGGTGATGCTGACCGGCCTGGGCATCACCGCGGTCATCTACGTGCTCGTGTCGATCTGCGCCGTCGCGATCGTGCCCATCGGCGAGCTCGCGGGCAACGAGACGCCGCTCGTGACCACCGTGCAGACCGCCGCCCCGGACTTCCCGATCGCCGACCTGCTGCCCTTCATCTCGATGTTCGCCGTCGCCAACACCGCGCTGATCAACATGATGATGGCGTCGCGCCTGCTGTACGGCATGAGCAAGCAGGGTGTCCTGCCCGGCTTCCTGTCGCGGGTGTCGCCGACCCGTCGCACCCCGTCGACGGCCATCGTCTTCACGACGGCCATCTCGCTGGTGCTCATCGGCTGGGTCTCGCTCGACCCCGACTCCCCCATCGTCGTCGTCCTCGGCGGCACGACGTCGCTGCTCCTGCTGTCGGTGTTCGCGGTCGTCAACGCCGCGGTGCTCGTGCTCCGTCGCGACCGCGTGGAGCACAAGCACTTCCGCGCCGGGGTCGTGATCCCCGTCATCGGTATCGTGACCTGCGTGTGGCTCGTGGTGCCGTTCTCGTCCGGACGCGACCCGCAGCAGTACCAGATCGCGGGAGCGCTCCTGGCCCTCGGCGTGCTGCTCTGGGTCGTCACGTGGTTCACGCACGGCCGGAAGCAGGCCGAGAAGGCCCCGACCGGGTTGGTCACGGAGCCCACCGCGGTCGTGCACCGGGGCGACGACCGCGAGCCCGGCGACGACCGGACGGTGTGATGGACGCGGTCGACGTCATCTTCGCGATCTCGATCGGGTCGATCGTCGTGATCGCACTGTCGGCGACCGGCCTGTTCCGCCGCCGTCGCGACTGACCGGCGGCGCGACCGCCCGAGGGCGCGACACCCCCGATCGGGCGGGTGCGGTTCCCAGCCGGTGCACCTACGCTCGTCGTGCTCTGCACTCGACGGGCCGCGGCACCACCGCCGGTCCGCCCCGCCCGGAAGGACCCCCGAATGCGCCGCGTCGGCATCACGATCGCCTCGGTGTTCGGCGCCGGCGTGGTCGCGGCCGTCATCGGCGTGGTCGTGGTGGTCGTCATCGCGGTGCACTCGCTCACCGGCGCCGCCCGCGAGGTCACGGCGGCCCCGGCGTGCCCCGAGAAGCCGTCGGTCACGGTCGGCGGCATCGTGGTCCCCGCCGGTCCGGTCGGCGGCTTCTGCCAGGACCGCCTGGTGAACGCCGCCCACATCATCGACGCCGCGCAGGCACTCGGCATCGGCCCGCACACCCAGGCGGTCGGGGTGATGACCGCGATCGGCGAGTCGAGCCTCGTGAACCTCGACCACGGCGACGCCGCCGGACCCGACAGCCGCGGGCTGTTCCAGCAGCGCGACAACGGCGCGTGGGGCACCTACGAGCAGCGGATGGACCCGTACACCGCGGCGACGATGTTCTACACGAAGCTCGTGAAGACCCCGGGCTGGAAGACGATGTCGCCGACCGAGATGGCGCACGCGGTGCAGATCAACGCAGACCCCGACCACTACGCGAAGTTCTGGCCGGAGGCGAAGGCCGTCGTCGAGGGCCTCACCGGGCAGACCGTCCCGGACACGGCACCGCAGGGCTGAGCTCGAGGTCGTCAGGCTCGTCGGGCTCGTCGGCGTCGATCACGCGCGCGCCCCCGGCGTACACGACGACCTGCGCACGCAGCCGCACGGCACGTTCCGCGAAGGCGCGGTCGCACGCCGCGACCCACTCCCGGTCGACGGGGAAGAGCCGGGTGGCGCCGGGGCGTTCCCAGACGAGCACGACCTCCGTCGCCGACTCGTCCACGCAGACCTCGGCCACGAGCGTCGCGAAGTCCTCGACGTGGTCGTCCGGCTGCAGCGGCAGGTCGGACACCGGCAGCAGGAACGGCACCGGGAGCGCCCGTTCGTCGAGGAACAGCACCCAGCACTGCCGTCGGAGCGGCTTCCCGACGACGCCCGTCACGAGGGCGACGACGTCGGCATCGGTGCGGGCGGGTGTGGTGAACAGGTGGTCGAGCACGTCGGTTCCGGTCATGCTCCGAGCTTCGCGCCGAGGCGACGCCCACACAGCACAGCGGCACCCGGTTGTGGACCGACGCCCTCAGAAGGAGAGCTGTGCAGGAGTACGCACGTCAGACACCGTGCTGCACGGCGCTGTCGACGAGCAGCAGGGCACCCGAGAACACGACGACCTGCGCCGCGATGCCGACGAGCGCGACGGGCCACGCCCACCGACGCCGCACCAGTCGCAGCACGCACGCGACCGTCACCGTCACGAAGACGAGGGCCACGACGACCGGCCCCGCGTACACCACGGCACCGCCCAGCCCGACGTCGCAGGCATTGCCCGGGGCCGAGCACGAGTGGAAGGCCATCGACAGGAAGACGATGCCGCCCGCGGCGGCCACCGACTCGACCGCCGACAGCACCAGCAGGACGACCGTCGTGACCACGTCGACGACGTGCCGGCGCCCCTGGAGGGTGTGCCGAGCCTCCCGTCCGATCGTCGGCGACCCCGGGTCGTCCCGCACGGCCGTCCCGACCGCGGTCCGCCGCCCGGACGCGACGTCCGGGTCGTGCGGCGCGGCCGGCCGGACCATCAGCGACGGGCGCCGGCGGAGCCGCGCGTCGACCAGAGGGCGGCCCAGATGAGGAGGGGCTGTCCGAACAGCCGGGCGACGCGCTTCTCGTCAGTGTCGAGGCCGAACGCGCTGCGGCGGTTGACCCACTGCGAGAGGTTGCCCGGGAAGATCACCGTGAAGAACAGCGCCGCGATGCTGCCGACGACCTTCCGCCGGCGGCGCGGCGCGAGCAGGATCGCGCTCCCGAGACCGATCTCCGCCACCCCGGAGGCGAGCACGGTCGTGTCCGTGTCGAGCGGCACGAAGTCCGGGACCTGAGCCCGGAAGTCGCGGCGGGCGAAGGTGAGGTGGCTCGTGCCGGCGAAGACGAGCGCGAGGCCGAGGAGGACACGGACGAAGGTACGCATGCGTCCATCGTGCTCGCTCGCACCGCCGCCGTCCGGCGTGGCGGGTGCCCCGGCTCCCCCGGCAGTCCCCCACGCTGGGACGCGCAGGTGCGCCCGCAGGTCGGTACATTCGGACGCATGGGAACCGTCGCTCGGGACCACGAGCCACCCGCCGCGCTGGCGACGGTCGCCGTCCTGCTCGCCCCGCTGTCGCTCTGGATGGGCATCATCGTCCCCGCCGCGGGCATGGCCCGGCACGTGTTCCTCGGTGCGGTCTTCGGCATCGTCGGCGTGCTGTGCGGCCTGCGGGCGGCCCGCATCGCCGGCCGGCGTCGGGCCGTGCGGGTGTGGGCCTGGGTGGGTCTGGTGCTCGCCGCGATCGGCCTGGTGATGATGGCCTGGCAGCTGCTCACCTTCGCCACCGGCGGCGGCTTCCCGCCGCCGTTCTGGTCGCCCTACGCGCGACGCTGAGCCGGACGGGAGGCGCGGGTCGTGCCCGCCACGGCCCTCACCACCCGAGAGTGCCCGGGCCGCCCTTGAACGGTCCGACCACGCGTGACGTGATCCACCCGCCGTAGAAGTCGCCCTCCTGCGCCTGCACCACCTCGCCGCCGACCTCGCACGAGTCCATCGCCGACGGGTAGATCGCCACCTTGTCGCGGAGGTCCTCGTACCCTGGCTCCGGGGTCGGGTAGTTCCACGCGGCACGGGGTGCGACGACGCCGTCCCCGCCGACGACGTCGAAGTACCGTGCTCGGCCCTTGAACTCGCACATGCTCGACCCGTCCGCCGGTCGGAGCTCGACGCCCGCCATCGGCACGTAGTACACCGGCGGGTGGGAGGTCTCGAGCACGCGGACGGCGTCGGTGGTGTCGACCACGACCGATCCGCCGAGGCGGACGACGACCCGCTCGGGCACGGTCTCGACGGCGGGCGGGCGGGGGTAGTCCCAGACGGACTCCTGGCCGGGTCCGGGTTCGGTCCTCGATGTGGGGCGCATGGGGTCGGGTCTACCACCGCCGCCGCAGGAGGAGCAGAGTGGGCGCGTGACGACGACGACACAGGGCATCTTCCGACGGAAGCCGATCGACACGATCGACGACGGCGCCGAGGGCGAGGGCGGCGAGGGCGGCCTGAAACGGCACCTCGGCCTCTGGCAGCTCACCGCGATCGGCATCGGCGGCATCATCGGCGCCGGCATCTTCACGCTCGCGGGCACCGTGGCGAACGGGGTCGCCGGCCCGGCGGTCCTCATCAGCTTCCTGGTCGCCGGCGTCGCCAGTGCTGCTGCAGCCCTGTCGTACGCCGAGTTCGCCGGGCTCATCCCGAAGGCCGGCAGCGCCTACACGTACGGGTACGCCGTGCTCGGCGAGGTCGTCGGCTGGTTCATCGGCTGGGACCTGCTGCTCGAGTACACCGCGATCGTGGCCGTCGTCGCGATCGGCATCTCCGGGTACGTCGGCTTCCTCGTCGGCCAGTTCGGCATCGACCTGCCCGCCTGGATGCTCGGCGCGCCCGGCACCGGTGACGGTCACGTGGTCGACGTCTTCGCGATCGTGCTCTGCCTGCTCACGGCCTTCGTGCTCACCCGGGGCATCCGCAGCGCCGCCCGTTTCGAACTCGTCGCGGTGGCGATCAAGGTCGCGCTCGTGGTGCTCATCGTCGTGCTCGGGGTGTTCCACATCAACAGCGCCAACTACTCGCCGTACTTCCCGTTCGGGTTCGGCGGCGTGATGACCGGCGCCGCGACCGTGTTCTTCGCCGTGTTCGGCTACGACGCCATGTCCACCGCCGCCGAGGAGTCCACCGACGCCCGGAAGCACATGCCGAAGGCGATCCTGCTGTCGCTCGGCATCGCGATGGTCCTCTACGTGCTGGCAACCCTGGTGCTGACGGGGATGCAGAAGTACACCGACATCGACCCGGCCTCGGGCTTCTCGTCGGCGTTCGCGTCGGTCGGGCTCGGCGGCGTCGCGAACGTCATCGCGATCGGGGCCATCGTCGGCATCGTGACCGTCCTCGTGACCTTCATGCTCGGAGCGTCGCGCGTCTGGTTCTCGATGAGCCGCGACGGCCTCATGCCGGCGTGGTTCGCGAAGACCGACCCGAAGCGCCACGTGCCGACCCGGGTCACGTGGATCCTCGGCATCGCGTCGGCGGTGCTCGCCGGCCTGCTGCCGATCGGCATCGTCGCCGAGCTGACGAACATCGGCATCCTGCTCGCGTTCGTGGTGGTCTGCTCGGCGGTGATCGTGCTGCGCTACCGCCAGCCCGACCTCGACCGGCAGTTCCGGCTGCCCTTCATGCCGGTGGTGCCGATCATCGGGGTGGTCGCGTCGCTGTGGCTCGTGACGTTCCTGCAGTGGGAGACGTGGGTGCGCTTCGCGATCTGGTTCGCGATCGGGCTCGGCGTGTACTTCGGGTACTCGCGGAAGCACAGCAAGCTGGCGACATCCGACGCGTCTCAATCTCGATAGTCCGCAGATCGTCCGCAGGATCAGCGGTCGGCGTGGACCCCGACCTGTGTCCCCCCGCCTGTGCCCCGTATGCGGCGAACCGTCAGTGAGTGTCCAGTGGTGCTCGGAGCAGCTGAAGCATCCACGCTCGTGTGCTCCGCCTGCGGCCTCGAGGGCGACACTGCCGCGCTGTTGCAGGAGCGAGACCTCGCCGACCTCCTGCAGGACTTGCGCTCCGAGGAAGTCGCGGAGCCGGCCAAGGGCAGACGAAGAAGCAGGCCGCCCGGAATGATGCAGATCACCCCGCAGACCCTGAACCGCTCCATCCAGCAGGTCGGGCTGAAGACCCACACGGCCGATGGAGCGGTGTACGTGAACGCTGACCAGCGGCGGAACATCTGGCGTAGGAAGTGGATGAGGAACGCGAACCAGCAGCGCGGCACGTGAGCGCTCAACACGCATCGTAGGCTGCCTTCAGTCGCTGAAGGAGGGCTTGATGGACCACAAGACGGTCGACGAGCGAGACACGGAATGGGAAACGGCCACCCCACGCTTGCGAGCGTTCTTCTGGACCAAGGGGCGAACCCACTTGGACTGCGAGGAGATCTCCGGCGCGACCATCAGCGAAGCGTCGTCATGGGCGCGCGGGGAAGCAGCACGCCGGGGCGCCGCTCTGGACCTCGCCATCCTGTCCACCGACAAGGCAGGCGCTCCCGGGCTCATCTGGCTGACAGACGACGGCGGTGCGGACGCTTAGGAGCATCCGCACCGCTGTCGCGACCAGTCGCTCTGATCAGGGTACGTCGGTGACGTGCCGCGGCCCGTTCGTCGACGAGACAGCAGGTGCGTCAGCCGGATCGAGCGTCCCAGTTGCGATGTACCAACCGTTCGCCCGGTAGCCGTCCTGGCCCAGCTGCGGAATGTAGGTCGTCACCTGCGTTCCGTCCGTCTTGAACGTCTTGGTCGTGTCGGTGGTGCGGACCTTCTTGTACTTCGTGTACGGCGACTCCGTGGATGACCACGAAAGGAGCCCCTGCACGCGAACAGACACAGTCGGCTCACAGCCGCAGGTCCCCTTGCACGAGGCCCTGATCTTGGCAATGACTCCGTTTGAACCGTCCGAGTAGTGGGCGCTGTTGGTCTGCACCGTACAGGTGATCTTCGACGCTGCAGCGGCCCGGGCGGTCGACGAACTACCGGCAGAAGATGCCGGCGCATCGAACGTCACGGACTGCGGCTCACTCCAGGTGTCCTCAGGACTCGCTGCATTCGCGACCGTGGTTCCGCCCATCAGCAGAACGGCGGTCATCGCGATGGCGAGCGCCATCGACTGCTTGAGCTTCATGTTGCCCCCTTCTCGCTTGGCCCCTCCAAGCAAGACGCAGTCAAGCGGAGAACGGGCCACAAGAGTCGAGGTCGGTACTCGACCGTGACCTCCTGTGCCCCTACACAGGAGACATTCGATCTCTGGGGTAGTGAAAAGGTGTTGCACCTCAAGCGAAGACGTTCGTGGCACCGCATGCCGACCTGAGGTGGCGGACCTGCGTGTGCTGCGCCGAGTCGCGAGGACCCCTCAGGCCGAGACGCCCATGCGCGTGTACTACGGGTACTCCCACAAGGGCAGCAAGCTGGCGGCGCCGCAGGGCTGGGCGGCTACTCCGCGACGACCCACACGTGCTGCGCCTCCCACCCGTCGGGCACGGAGTCGCGGTAGGCCGCGAGCGCCGCCGTGTAGTTCGGGCCGGACGCCTCGTGCTCCCGCGTGGCCGTCGACCGCGCCGTGGCCCGGATCGTGGTCTCCCCCGTGGCCTTGCTCTCGACGGCGTTCGTCTGCGTCAGCGCGAACCCGTCGAGGTCGAGCGCGGCGACCGCCGCCTCCTTCGCCGCGACCACCGAGGTGGCGTACCCCTCGGCCTCGCGCGTCTCGGTCGAGCGGATCGTGCCTCGCAGTGTCGTCACCGGACCAGTATGACCGGCCCGGGTCTCCAGGCAGGGCCCGTCCGCACCGGACCCGCTCAGGCGTCGCGCCGGTGCTTGCCCTTCGACGCCGTCGGGTCCGCCATCGGGTGGTTCCGGAACCAGCGGAGCAACTCCCGCGGACGGCTGGCGTCGGCGCTGTGGTCACCATGGTCGAGGAACGTGCTGAAGCCCTCCGGCACCGCGACGCCGTCCGACTCACGGTCGTACGCCATCGACCACTCCGGGAATCGCCGCGTGTGGATCGACTCCTCGACGAGCAGTCGGACCTCGTCGTGCCGGGGGTCCTCGACGATCCGTGAGTAGGTCGCCATCACCGCGTCGTACGGGCCCTCGAGCAGCTGCATGAAGCGGCCGCCGCGGTGCACGAGCATCCCGGACAGGCCGTCCTCGGTGTTCCGGACGCGCGCGTGCTCGAGCACCGCCTCGAGTGCGTCCTCGTCGAACGGCTCGGTGGCGGAACTCATGTACACCAGTGACTGCAGCACGTTACGATCCTGCCCCTTCCCGGCCGTGCGCGACGCCCCCAGATGACGGGCCGTGCCTGTCGGTCCCACCTGGCACGATGGGTCCGTGCCCGCCGCCCCGATGATCGACGCCGTCGACGTCATCCGCTTCGTCGGCCCGCAGACCTTCGGTCGGGCCCGTGACGTCGTCCGCGCGGGTCTGGTCGAGGACGCCACATGGCACGACGACGACGGGACGGTCACGGCGTCCGTGTCCGGTTCCGCCGACGAGCCGTACGAGCTCCGCGTCGAGACGACGGCCGCCCGCGGCGAGTTCGTCCGCCCGGTCCGCAGCACCTGCTCCTGTCCCCTCGGGGGCGACTGCAAGCACGTCGCCGCCGCGCTCCTCACCGTCAACGCCCGCGCCCTCGCGGCCGCTGCCGGTCCCCGCACGAGCGCCCCGGTGAGCGCACCGGCAGCCCCGGACTGGAGGCACGACCTCGCCCGCCTCGCCGGTGACGACGACCGGGTGGTCACCCCGCAGGGCACCCCCATCGGCCTCCAGTTCGAGTTGCGGGACGCGGTCCCCGCCGCGCTCGCCTCGCGCGCACGGGCGGCCGGCCGCACGCTGCCGACCCGCTCGCGGAGCGTCCGGCTCGGCGTCCGCCCCGTCACGCGCAGCGCCGCCGGCAACTGGGTGCGCGGGCAGCTCACCTGGGGCACGCTCCCCTACTCGATGAACCGGCTCGGCATCGCGCCGGAGCAGCACGCCTGGTTCCTGCAGTTCTCGGCGCTGCACCGGGCCGGACAGCTCGCCGGGCTGCCGGGCGAGAGCGACTGGGTGCACCTCGACGACTTCGGCAGTCCGCTGCTCTGGCCGCTGCTGCAGCAGGCACCGGGGCTCGGCATCGCGTTCGTCACGGGCAAGCGTGACGGCGGGGCCGTCCTCGGCGCCGAGGCCCGCGTGCTCCTCGACGCTGCCCGCCACGACGGTGCGCTCGTCATCGGTGCGAGCGCGGTCGTCGACGGCCGCCCCGTCCCCGAGGGCGCCGCTCGGACGATCGGAGACCACGGGGTCTACGCCTTCCGCGAGAGCCCCGAGTTCCACGTCACGCTGGCCCCGACGCCGTCGCCCGTCCCCGAGGACCAGCGTCGGATGCTCGTCGAGGGCTCCCGCATCACCGTCCCGAGCGAGGCCGTCGACGAGTTCCTGGCGGACTGGTCGCCGCGCCTCCGCGGGGCGCTGGGGCTGGTCAGCTCCGACGGGTCGGTCGAGCTGCCCGAGCGCACCCCGCCCGAGCTCGTGCTCACGGTGACGTTCGAGCCCGCACGGGCCCCGCGCACCGACGACCGCGTGCACCTGCAGTGGCGCTGGCACGTCGACGGCCGGAAGGACCCGGTCGCCCTGCACGGTCCGCTGCCCGACCTGTCCGCGCTGCACGCCGCCGACGAGACCGAGTCGTCCGGGCCCGGCGGCGGCCTGGCCTGGTTCGAGGACGGCACCGTCGAGGACGCCGACGCCGCCGTCTTCGTGAACGAGCTCCTGCCGGCCCTGCCCGGACTCGGTGTCCGCACCGTCGTGCAGGGTGAGCCGACCGAACACGAACGGCTCAGCGGTCGACCGCACATCCGCGTCACGACGATGCCGTCCACCAAGCACGACTGGTTCGACCTCGGCATCTTCGTCACGGTCAATGGTCGGCAGCTCCCCTTCACGCCGCTGCTCCGGGCGCTCGCGAAGCGCGACCGGCGGATGAAGCTCGTCGACGGCTCCTACCTGTCGCTCGCCGACCCGGCGTTCGACCGGCTCAAGGAGGTCATCGAGGAGGCCCGCGAGCTCGACGAGTGGGAGCCCGACCAGCCGCTCACCGTGACCCCGCTGCAGGCCGGCATCTGGTCGGAGTTCGACCAGCTCGCCGACGAGTCCGAGCACGACGACCGGTGGCAGCGGATCGCGGCTGGCCTGCTCGACGCCACGCCCCCCGGCGACGTCCCCGTTCCCGACACCGTGCACGCGGAGCTGCGGCCGTACCAGCACGCCGGGTACGCGTGGCTGCGGTTCCTGCGCGAGCACGGCATCGGTGGGGTGCTCGCCGACGACATGGGCCTCGGCAAGACGCTGCAGGTGCTCGCGATGGTCGCCGCCGCCCGCGCCTCCGAACCGGACGGCGCACCGTTCCTCGTGGTCGCCCCGACCTCGGTCGTCGGCAACTGGGCGGACGAGGCGGCACGCTTCACCCCGTCGCTGCGCGTGACGACGATCACGGCGACCTCGCTGAAGGACCACGCCCGGATCGCCCGCGCGGCCGCGGCCTCGGACGTCGTCGTGACGTCGTACGCACTCCTCCGGCTCGACGCGACCGAGTACTCCGAGCTGCCGTGGTCGGCCCTCGTGCTCGACGAGGCGCAGTTCGTGAAGAACCCGCAGTCGCAGACGCACCGGGCCGCGGTCGACCTGCCCGCGCCGGTGAAGTTCGCGATCACCGGCACCCCGCTCGAGAACGGCCTCACCGACCTCTGGGCGCTGTTCCACGTCGTCGCTCCCGGGCTGCTGTCCTCGTGGTCGCGGTTCGGCGACGACTACGTCAAGCCGCTCGGCTCGCCGGACCTGCGGGGCCAGGCCCGCGCGGAGCTCACCGCCCGGCTCCGTCGGCGGATCCGACCGCTCATGCTCCGGCGGACGAAGGAGAGCGTCGCCGCGGACCTCCCGCCGAAGCAGGAGCAGGTCGTCCGCGTGACGCTCGACCCGGCGCACCGCGCGCTGTACGAGCGGACGCTGAACCGGGAGCGCCTCAAGGTCCTCGACCTCATCGACGACCTCGCCCGGAACCGGATGATCGTCTTCCGGTCGCTCACCCTGCTGCGCATGCTCGCCCTGTCCCCGGCACTCGTGCAGGACGCCACCGAGCCCGGCGACCCGGTCCCCTCGGCCAAGCTCGACCTGCTGCTCGACGAACTCGAGCAGCTCGCCGCCGAGGGCCGACGGGCGCTCGTCTTCAGCCAGTTCACGACGTTCCTGCGCATGGTCGCCGACGCCCTCGACGCCCGCGGGATCGGCTACGAGTACCTCGACGGGTCGACCCGGAAGCGCCCGCAGGTCATCGACCGCTTCCGCACCGGCACGGCGCCGGCGTTCCTCATCTCGCTCAAGGCCGGCGGCTTCGGCCTGACCCTCACCGAGGCCGACACCGTGTTCGTGCTCGACCCGTGGTGGAACCCCGCCGCCGAGTCCCAGGCGGTGGACCGGACGCACCGCATCGGCCAGACCCGCTCCGTGAACGTGCAGCGCTTCATCGCGGAGGACACGATCGAGGAGAAGGTCCTGGCCCTGGCCGCGAAGAAGGCCGAGCTGTTCGCCACGATGATCGACGACGACGCCCTGTTCGCCGACGACCTGACCGCCGAGGACATCCGCTCCCTGCTCGCCTGACGCCCGGTCCGGCTCTGCGCATGCGACATACGAACGCCTTGGTCGCCGGCCGCGGACCTCGGTACCGTCGCGCCATGCTCGTCGAACCGATCCTGAACGTCGTCACGCCGCCCGTCGACCCGCGCCACGGCCTGAGCGCGGACCCGCCGATCGCCCTCCGCCGGTCGGGCGTCATCGGACACGACCCAGCTCGTGGCGTCTCCGTCTTCCGACTCCCCAACGGCAACGAAGTCCTGCTCGGCGGTTCCTCCGGTGGGAGCCGTGGCACCTGGTCCCACGGGCCGGAGGGCGATCGCACCGACGAGCCGGCGGCGTGATCGTCCTCGACGCGAACGTCGTCATCGCCCTCCTCGACGAGGACGACGGTTCGCACGAGCGGGCTCGCGACCTGATCGACGACCACGAGTGGGACGAGTTCTGCACCTCCGCTCTGACGCTCGGCGAGATGCTCGTGCGGCCCGCCGAGCGCGGCCACGCAGACCGTGAGCACGGGGCCGTCGAACGGCTCGGCGTCACCGTCCTCCCGGTCACGAGCAGTACCGCCGTCGCGGCTGCACGGGTTCGAGCCGGGCGGCGGCTGCAGATGCCCGACGCGATCATCCTCGCGACGGCACGCGCCGCGGGCGGGCAGCTCGCGACGTTCGACCGGAAGCTGCGTCGCATCGCCCGGTCCGAGGGGGTCGTCATCGCCGAGCTGTACGACGACGGCGGGCCCGGACCGTTCCCGGTCTGAGCCCGCCGTCGTTCGGATCGTCAGCCGGCGAGGCCGTCGATGCGCGTCACATCGTCGCTCGAGAGCTCGAGGTGTGCGCCCGCGGCGTTCGACCGGATGCGCTCCGGGTTCGACGACTTCGGGATCACGACGAACTCGTGCGCCACGTGCCATGCCACGATGACCTGCGCCGTGTCGGCGTCGTGCGCCCGGGCGATCTCGACGAGCGTCGGGTCCTGCAAGTTGCTCGCCTTGAACGGGCTGTAGCCCTCGAGCACCACACCGCGTTGCTGCAGCCCCGCGGCGACCCCGGCGTCGTACTCGGCCGGGCTCCAGCGGATCTGGTTCACGGCCGGGGTGGTCCCGGTGGCCTCGGTCAGCTCGTCGATCTGCGCCAGCGAGTAGTTGCTCACGCCGACAGCGCGGGTGAGCCCGTCGGCCTGCGCCTGCACGACCTGCTCCCAGACGTCCGGACGGGCCTCGCCGTTCGGCGGCCAGTGCACGAGCCACAGGTCCAGGTGGTCCAGCCCGAGCTGGTCGAGGCTCTCCTCGATGGTCTCGCGCACGCGCTCGGCGTTGTCCGGCGGCAGCTTCGTCGTGACGAAGACGTCGTCGCGCGCCAGGCCGGACGCGGCGAGCGCCTTGCCCACGCCGCGCTGGTTCGAGTAGCCCGTGGCGGTGTCGATGTGCCGGTAGCCGGCCTCGAGCGCGGCACCCACGGCGGCGGGCGCATCGGCGTCGGGGATCTGCCAGGTGCCGAAGCCCAGGAGCGGCATCGACCCACCGGTGACGGACACGGAGGGGTTCGCATGATCGGTCATGCCCCGTGTCTACGCCGCATGGTCGTCAGTGCTCGGAGGCACGTCCCGGAGCGGACAACCGGCTCCGGTACGCCGTGTCCCGCCCGGCTGCGTCGGTGCTCGACGGCAGGATCGAGGGCGGTCCACCCGGACCGGTCCCACCGCACCACCGCATCAACGAAGGCTCCATCCATGACGTCGAACCGCACCCGCACCCGCACCCGCACCACCCTCGGCACGCTCGGCGTCGTCGTGGCCGTCGTCGTCCTCGGCGCGGTCCTCCACGCCGCTAGTCCGGTCGACGCCGACGCCGACGCCGCGCAGGAGGCGACCCGCACACCGACGGCCGCGCCGACGAGCAGCGGCGACCCGTCGGTCGGCGCGGGCGGCGGGGCGGGGGCGAGCAGCGCCTCCCGGCCGGCGACCGACGCGCCACGTACGACCGACGCGACCGGCACCACCGCCGCTGCCGCGGCAGCCGACGCCGCTCGACGACAGCTCGCGCTCCTGCCCGTCAAGGGGAAGGCGCCCGCGACCGGCTACGACCGCGAGGAACGCTTCGGCACCGCGTGGCTCGACGTCGACCGCAACGGGTGCGACACCCGCAACGACGTCCTCGCCCGCGACCTGAGCGACGTCGAGCGGCAGGGGCCGTGCAAGGTCCTGCGCGGGACGCTCGTGTCGCCGTACACCGGCGAACGGGTGGACTTCGTCCGCGGCGACCGCACCTCGACCCTCGTGCAGATCGACCACGTCGTCGCGCTCGAGAACGCCTGGCGCACCGGCGCGCAGCAGCTGTCCCAGGCCGAGCGCGAGGCCCTGGCGAACGACCCCGCGAACCTGTTCGCCGTCGACGGCCACTCGAACGCGCAGAAGCGCTCGGGCGACGCCGCGACCTGGCTCCCCGCAGCCACCGCGTTCCGCTGCACCTACGTCGAGCACCAGGTCGCCGTGAAGACCACCTACCGGCTCTGGGTCGCACCGGCGGAGCGGGACGCGATGGAGCGGGTCCTCGCGCGCTGCTGACACCGGGCCTGCTGGACGACAGGTGTAGCGTAGGCGGCAAGCTGATGCAGACGCATCGACTTCACCGTCGAAGACCGCAGGAGGCCATCACCATGCCCGACACCACCCGCTTCACCGACCGCGTCGTCCTCATCACCGGCGGCGGCTCCGGCCTCGGCCGCGCGACCGCCGTCCGCCTCGCCGCCGAGGGCGCGGCACTCTCCCTGGTCGACGTCTCCGCCGACGGGCTCGCGGCCAGCGAGGCCGCCGTCCGCGAGGCGACGCCCGACGCGCAGGTCCTCACCACCGTCGCCGACGTCTCCGACGAGGCCCAGGTCGACGCCTACGTCACCGCGACCACCGAGCGCTTCGGCCGCATCGACGGCTTCTTCAACAACGCCGGCATCGAGGGCAAGCAGAACCCCACCGAGGACTTCACCGCCGCCGAGTTCGACCGCGTCGTGTCGATCAACCTGCGCGGGGTGTTCCTCGGCCTCGAGAAGGTCCTCAAGGTCATGCGCGAGCAGGGCTCCGGCATGGTCGTCAACACCGCCAGCGTCGGCGGCATCCGCGGCATCGGCAACCAGTCCGGGTACGCCGCCGCCAAGCACGGCGTGGTCGGCCTCACCCGCAACTCCGCCGTCGAGTACGGCCGGTACGGCATCCGCATCAACGCCATCGCCCCCGGTGCGATCTGGACGCCGATGGTCGAGAACTCGATGAAGCAGATCGACGCGGAGAACCCGCGGAAGGCCGCCGAGGAGTTCATCCAGGTGAACCCGACGAAGCGCTACGGCGAGGCGCCCGAGATCGCTGCGGTCGTCGCCTTCCTGCTGTCCGACGACGCCTCGTACGTCAACGCGACGGTCGTCCCGATCGACGGCGGGCAGTCCGCCGCCTACTGAGCGGACTCGGTCCGGCGGCGGACACGGACGTCAGGCCGCCTCGATCGTCGCGCCGGCTCGGAGGTCAGGCCGCCTCGGCTGCCAGGGCGCTCCGCAGCCGGTCCTCGACGAGCGATGCGGATCCGGTCGGTGCGAGGATCCCGGTGAAGACCCGGAGTTCCTCGTCCCGCTCGGCCCCGCTGCTCGCGAGCGCCGCGGTCATCGTCGCCGTCAGGTCCTCGAGCGCCCGGATGCAGGCGTAGCGGACCATTCGGCACTCGTCGAGCTCCACCGGCCCGTACCCACGACGGAAGGCGGCGAGCTGCGCCGCGGTCGCCGGCTGGAACAGCACGCTGAACTCCACCAGGTGCAGATCGATCTCCCGCGGGCCGACGACCGCCTCGTCCCAGTCGACCAGCCGCAGCGAGCCGTCCGGCTCGACGAGCACGTTCCCGAGGTGCGGGTCGCCGTGGCACGGCACGGGCTCCCCGGGCGTCCTCGATGCGAGGTCGGTGCCGCGCAGCAGCAGGTCGATCCGGGGGCGAGCCGCACGCCAGAGGTCGAGCACCGGGTCGGTCCCGCCGACGGCTGCGGCGTCGAGCGCACGGATCTCCGCGCGGTAGCGACGCCGGCGACGGCGGATGCCCCGACGCGCGCCCTGTCGACGCGGCGGCACGGGGAAGGCGTGTGCGTGCACGTCGGCGAGCAGCGCGCCGTAGGCGACCCATGCCTCCAGGCCGAGCCCGACGGTGGCGGCGTCCTCGCCCTCCGACCAGCGGGTCAGTGCGAGCTTCCCTCCGGCCCGACGGCTGCGTGAGCGCCCGTCGGTCGTCGGCAGGACGGTCGGGGTGCCCTCGATGCCCGCGGTGGCCATCGACGTGACGAGTCGCGTGCCGGTCCCCGTGCGGCGGGTGGTCCACTTCGCCGCCCAGGCCGTCCCGGCGTCGTCGACCACGCGCCACACGACGGCCGAGGTGTCGGTGCCGCCGGTGACCTCCTCGATGTCGGCGACCTGCACGGCGAAGTCCGCGGCGAGCCAGTGCCGGGCGTCCTCGACCGACGGGCGCAAGCCGGACGGACCCGCGCCGAGCGGGCCCTGCCGGGTGGAGCCCGAGCTCACCGGAGGCCGCTCCGCGACAGGCCCTCGACGAAGTAGCGCTGGAAGGCGAGGAAGAGCGCGACGATCGGCAGGATCATGAGCAGGTTGACCGCCATGATCGCACCGTAGTCCGACGTGTACTGCCCCTGCAGCGTGCCGACGATGCCGATCGGCACCGTGAACAGGTCCTGGTTGCCGGAGAGCGCGACGAGCGGCCAGCCGAAGGCGTTCCACTCCCCCATGAACGTCAGCAGCACGAGGACCGCGAGCAGCGGGCGGCAGAGCGGCAGCACCACCGACACGAACGTGCGGAAGCGACCGGCGCCGTCGAGCTGTGCCGCCTCGATGAGCTCGTCGGGCACGGCGAGGAAGAACTGCCGCGCCAGGAACACCCCGAAGATCGCCGCGGCCTCGGGCAGGATGACCGCCCACAGTCCGCCGTACAGGTGCAGGCCGATCGAGATGAAGAACTGCGGCACGATGATCGCCTGCGGCGGGATCATCAGCGTCGACAGCAGCACGAGGAACAGCGCGTTCCGACCGCGGAACTTGAGCTTGGCGAAGGCGTACCCGGCGAGCAGGTTGCACACCACCGTGATGACGGTGACGACGACCGACACGAGCAACGAGTTCGCGAACCATCGCCAGACCGGGAACTCGGCGAACGGGCGCACGAAGTTCTGCAGCGTGAAGTGCTGCGGCCACAGGTGCAGCCCCGGTGCGTAGAGGTCCGCCCGCGTCGAGAACGCGGTGAGCAGCATCCAGTACAGCGGGAAGGCCATCACCACGGTGACGATCACCGCGACGGTCAGGCGCAGCCAGAGCAGGCGGCCGCGACGCTTCCGCGGGGATCGGGTCGCGGTCGTGGTGGCCGCGGCGGCGGACCGGCCGGAGGCTGCGGCGCCGGTGTTCCAGGTCGAGGAGGTCATCAGTCCGTCTGGTCCCGTCCGGCGTTGAAGCGCCACTGCAGTCCGGTGATGAGGAGCGTCACGAGGTAGATCACGATGCCGACAGCGGCCCCGTAGCCGAGCAGCTGCGGGCCGTGCTCGTCGAACGCCACCCGGTAGGCGTACGACACCACCGTGGTCGTGCCGTACCCGGGGCCACCGCGGGTCATCGCCCACACGGTGTCGAACACCTGGAACGAGTAGATGAGGTTCATCACGAGCAGGAAGAACGTCGACGGACCGAGCAGCGGGAAGGTGATGAGACGGAACCGCTGCCAGCCGCTCGCGCCGTCGGTCGTCGCGGCCTCCTGCACGGCCGGGTCGATGCCCTGCAGCCCCGCCAGGTAGATGAGCATGTCGAAACCGATGCGCTGCCAGAGCGTCATGAGGATGACCGCGGTCATCGCCCACCCGCCGCTCGACTGCCAGTCGATCTGCGGCAGCCCGAGCGTCGCGAGGAACTTGTCGATGAACCCGTTGTTCTGGTCGAACATCCACGCGCCGAGCACGCCCGTCGCGACACCGGACACGACGAGCGGCAGGAAGATGATCGTCCGGAACACGGCCCGACCGGGCAGCACCCCGTTGAGCAGCACCGCGATGCCGAGCCCGATCGCCATGCCGACCGGGACGGTGAAGAGCGTGAAGACACCGGTGTTCCACACCGACTGCCAGAACACCGGGTCGGTGATGAGCTTGGCGTAGTTGCCGAGACCGGCCCAGCTCGTCCCGCCCAGCGAGTCGAGGTCCTGGAAGCTGATCACCAGCGCGTAGACGAGCGGCAACAGCGTGAAGATCACGATGAGCACGACGTTCGGCAGCAGGAACGCCGACGCGGCGGCCGTACTGGAGGCACGGAACCGTCCGGCGGACAGCCGCGGTCCGCGCCGCACGGCTCCGCCCGCCGTGGCACCGCCGATGCGCTCGGCCGCGCCCGTCATGCGGCCACCGCCTCGTCGATCGCGGCGCTGATCGAGCGGATCGCCTGGTCGGTGCTCCGTCCGTGGAAGGCGAGCTCCAGCTGGTCCTGCAGCGCGGTGTTGACGCTCGCGAAGCCCGGCACCACCGTCTCCCGCACCGCCGTCTCGGTGATGGTCGTCGCCTGCTGCGTGAAGACGCCCATGACGTCGGGGCGCACCGCGTAGTCGAGCGGGGTGTCCGCCAGGCTCAGCAGCGTCGGCAGCTCGTTCGCCCGCTGGCAGAAGTCACGCATCTGGTCCTCCTCGACGAGGAACTTGAGGAAGGCCGCGGCGAGCTCCGGGTTCTCGGTGTCCCGGGTCGCGACGATCGCGTTGCCGCCGAGGTCGGACGCCGCCGCCCGGTCCTGCGGCATGTACGTGGTGGTCCACTCGCCGCCCTGGTACCCGTTCGTGCCGTCGGCCAGCTCGGGCACCAGGAAGTCGCCGACGAAGGTCATGGCGACCGTCTGGTTGAGGAAGAAGTTGTCCGAGTAGACCGTCGTCTTGATCGTGTTGTTCGCCGGCACCCAGCGCTCGTCGAAGAACCGCTGCGTGAACGCCATCGCCTTCTTGCCGGCATCGCTGTCCACCGCCGAGCGGGTGAGCTCGGGCGTCAGGAGCGACCCGCCCGCCTGGTACAGGAAGCTCGCCCAGCGGTAGGCGCCGGCCGCCGTCCAGTCGTAGGCGAAGGGGTACTTGTCGTCGGGCAGGCTCTTCCGGAGCTTCGTGCTCACGTCGGCGAACTCCTCCCACGTCCAGGCGTCCTCGAGCCGGTTCGGCACGGCGCCGATGCCCGCTTCGTCGAGGGCCTTGCGGCTGAACGCGATCGCCGACGTGTCAGTCTGGTGCGGGACGCCGTAGGTGCGGCCCTCGAACCGGACCGCATCGTAGAGCGCCGGCAGGAACGCCTTCGACTCCGCGGCGCTGAGGTACGGCGTCATGTCGAGGAGCACCCCGTGCGAGGTGTACTTGCCGATGCTCGTGTAGTCGACCCGGAACACGTCCGGTGCCGTGCGCGACAGGATGCCCCGGTCGATGCCGGAGAAGAACCCGTCGTACGGCAGCGTCTGCAGCTCGATCGTCGCCTTCGGGTGCCGCTTCTCGAAGCCCGCCTTTGCCCGGGCAAACCCGGTGTTCTCGCCGTCGCTGCCGCCCCAGAACGCGAAGCGCAGCGTGCCCTCGACCTCGCCGATGTCGGCCTTCGACCCCGGCGCCGCACTGCTCGGCATCGGACCGTTGTTCGCGACGCACCCGCTCAGGACGGAGGCGGCACCGAGCCCGAGTGCTCCTGCGAGGAGTGATCGTCGGGTCAGCTGGGATGGTGACACGGTGCTCCTGACTCGGGGCGTGGACACTTGCTCGGACTGTAGACGCCCGCACCGACACCGGTGCCGCCAGTGCGCATTCGGCCTGCGCGCCGGTGCGTGGGAGCATGGCGGGACACCACCTCGGAGGGAACGCGATGAGCAGCAACGAGACGACCGGGTCGGCCTTCGGGCGCGGCGTCGACAACACCGCGTCCACCGCGGCCGGCGAGCTGCGGAAGCGCATGGCCGCTTCGGCCGAGGGCTTCCTGTCGAGTGCGGCCTGGGTGCCGTGGAAGTCGGCGGACGACCCCGAGGGCGGGAGCATCGCGCACGTGATGATCCGCGAGCTGCCGTTCGTGCCGGTCTTCACCGACCCCGCCGAGCTCACCGAGGGCGTCCCCGGTACCGAGGCACGTCCGGTGCGGATGGCGGAGCTCGTGACGGCGGTGCCGGAGGAGTTCGGCATCGTGGTGGACCCGACGAGTGCGGAGGCGGCGAACTTCCTGCACGCGGACGTGCTGGCGGGGATCCGGGCGCAGCTGCGCGGGGAGATCCCGGTCGACGACGAAGGGAACTAGCTTCCGGGCCGGTCTCGCCGACCGCCGTCAGACGCGCGGCTCGACCAGCTCGATGAACCGCGACAGCAACGACAGCCCGCTGATCGACGGCGGCAACCCCGTGGTGAGCGCCGGCGAGTACACGAGGTACGCCGCCCACTGCGCCCGCGACAGCGCCACGTTCAACCGGTTCGGCATGAGCAGGAAGTCGAGCCCGCGCGGGATGTCCGCCGCACTCGACGCCGCGAGCGACGTGATCGACACCACGGCCTCCCGTCCCTGGAACATGTCGACCGTGCCGACCTGCGTCCCGCGGAGGCCGGCGCGGTCGAGGGCCTCGCGGATGAGGGCCCCTTGCGCGTTGTACGGCGCGACGACGATGACGTCCTCGTCCGTCAGCGGTCGCGACACCTCGCCGTCGACCCACCGGCGGCCGATCAGGTCCCGCGCGAGATCCACGACCCGTGCTGCCTCTTCCTCCGATGACGTCGTGTTGCCGCTGTGCACCACGGGCACCGGGTGGACGCCCGGCTCGAGGTCGTCGAGGTGCCGCCCGCTGACGATCGATGTCAGCTGCCCGTCGTAGGACAACCCCGAGACCGACGCCGTCAGCGCGGGCTCCATGCGCCGAGTGTGCGCCAGGAAGTAGCCGAACTCGGGCGGGAGCACGTGCTCCCCGTCCGCCAACCACCCGAGCGCGGATTGGTCGACCGGCTCCGGGTGCGACCCCTGCGACACCTGCGGGAGCTGCTGCGGGTCACCGAGCAGCAGCAGGCGCTGCGCGGCGATCGAGGACGCGATGGTCGGCGCGAGCGAGAACTGCCCGGCCTCGTCGACCACGAGCAGGTCGAGGGAGCGTCGCGGGATCGTGCCCTCGTTCGCGAAGGTCCACGCGGTCCCGCCGACGACTCCCCCGGTGCCGGTCTCGGCGCACGACGACAGGAAGGCCGAGACGGCGGCGTTGTTCTTGACCGGCGTCCATGCGGCGGCCTCGAGCTCGTCCTCGGTCGCACCGGACTTCGGTACCTTCACGACGCGGTCGGCGGGCACACCCGCGCGGACCACCGACGACAGGAAGTTCTCCGATGTCGCGTGGGACTGGCCGACGACCCCGACGCGCCAGCCGTGCTCCCGGACGAGCCGAGCGACGACGTTCGACCCGACGTAGGTCTTGCCCGTGCCGGGAGGGCCCTGGATCGCCAGGTACGACCGGTCGAGGCCGAGCAGCGTCGTGACGACCGCGGAGACGGTGTCGTCCCCGGCGACCGGGGCGAGTGCGCCGCGCGGCGGGACCCGGCGGAGCAGGTCGAGCGCCGGGTCGGGCAGCATCGACGGCAGGGCGTCGAGGACCTCCTGACCCCACTCGGCGATCGCCTCGGGCTGCGGCTTCGCCCGGGGCGGGGCGGCCGGTGCGAGCGCGACCGGGAAGTCGTGGTGGGGCTCGCCGCCGCCGACCGGCAGGCTCTCCTTCACCAGGACCTCGAAGGCATCGCCGTTCTGCTCGGCCTCCATCACGACCGCGCGAGCCGACGCGCCCTTCGAACCCGGCGCCGGAGCGGTGACCGACGGCGGGAGTGGGTCGTCGTAGACGAGGTGGGGCGTGCCTCCCGGCCGGATGCGCGAGCCGGGCGCGACCGTCCCCGACAACCGGATCTCGCGCGACTGTGAGCGGGCACGCGGCAGCGTGTCCCAGTCCCGCTCGACGGAGGCGCGCTCGACGACGAGGACATCGCGGGTGTCCGCCCAGTCGTCGACGGGGTTCCGGAGGCGGTCGAAGTGGTCCTGCCAGAAGGTCTTGGCCTCGCGGCGGTGGTAGTCGATCGCGGCGGCCGCGAGCGCCAGGGCGGTCTGGTCGGCGTCGCGGTCGAGGGGGTCGACGTCCGCGATCTGCGCGGCGAGGGCCGTGTACACGGGGTTCGGCTCGCGCTCGACGGGAATCGGCGGGAGGAGCTCGGCCTCGTCGGTCGCCGGCTCAGACCGCGGCGGCCGGAGCGACAGCAGCCAGTCGCGGAGCCGCAGCGTCGAGCGGCAGTCGTAGGCGTTGTAGTCGGCGACCTGGTCGAGCATGCGCTGGCCGGTCGCGGGGTCGCCGTTCCGGAGTTCCTCGATCGCCTCGACGTACGCGGTGATGCTGTCGGCGGCGTTCGTGACGTCGCTCATGCGGAGGTCCTCGCCCATGTACAGCGGCTCGAGCTTCTTGATCGAGTAGCTGCGGCTGCCGACGACGAGGGCCTTGCGGACGATCGGGTACAGGTCGACGAGGACGCCGGCGCGGAGCAGGTCGTCGACGTCGTCCTCCCCCACGCCGTGGCGGGCGGCGAGGGACAGCAGGTGCGTCCGCTCGTACGCGGCGTAGTGGTAGATGTGCATGCCCGGGTGCTGCTCGCGCCGTTCCTTGACGAAGGCGAGGAAGTCGATCAGCGCCTGGCGCTCGTCGCGGATCGTGTGTGCCCAGAAGGCGGTGAAGTCGGCGCGGTCGTCGACCAGGCCGAACAGGTAGTCGAGGCCCCAGTGGACGCCGTCCTCGGTGTGGAGGGGGTCGCCCTCGAAGTCGAAGAAGACGTCGCCCGGATCGGGCTCGGGGATCGCGTCGAGTGCTCGGGGGTCGTGGAGTTCGAAGCGCGGCTTGGTCTTGTTTGTGTGGCCTGCTTGCTGCTCGGCTTCGGTCTCGGTCTGGAGGCGCGCCTGACGGACCAGCCTCTCTTGCGTGGATCGCGACATGCCGGGTACGGCCGCGGTGCGGTCCGCCAGATCATCGATCGTCCGCACACCCTGCCGGATCAGCTTCGTCCGCTGGTCGAGGCGCATGCCGGCGACGAGGACCAGGTCGCGGTGCTGCTGCACCTGGGTCTGGCAGATCGCGCAGCGGCCGCAGCTGGAGTAGCGGGGGTCGCCCCACTGCAGCTCTTCGTGTTGCTGCATCCGCTCGGAGATGACCCGTTCGAGTTCGGCGCGCTGTGTGCGGTACACCGGGGCGATGTCGGCGAGGTCGTGCGTGGTCGTCGTGCGGTCGCCGAGCACCAGGTGGACCTGCTCGCCGGTCGGGATGCCGTGCGCCTGCATCTGCTCGGCGTAGGCGGCGAGCTGGAGCAGGGCGCTGATCTTGGCGTGGCGGGCGAGCTTGGTGTCGTAGACCTCGTAGGCGCCCTGGTCGTTGCGGAGGATGAAGTCGGCGAAGCCGATGAAGCCCGGGCGGGCGGTGGTGGGCGGCTCGTGGAAGGTTGGTTGGTAGAGGACGTCAGCGCCGTTCAACAGGTCTCTTCTTGCTTCGGCGGCTGCTCGTGCGTAGTCCTGCGGTGCGGGGCGCTCGAACTCGACGACGTCGCGGGTCTGCTTGAGGATCTCGAGGTAGTCGACCTCGTGCTGGTCCCCCAGGCGTGCGGTGCGCTCGAGCATGTCGTCGTGCTCGTCGGGCAGGGGGCCGCCGCGGCCGAGCTTGGCCTCGAGGCGGCGGAGGAACGACCACTCGCAGGTCGCCCAAGTGCTGAGGTCGCTCGGGCTGAGGAGGACCTGGCCGTCGATGGAGATCTGCATGCGCTCCCCCGGTGTCGTGTGGTGCGGATCGAGCCTAGGGGTCAGGGCCGACAGGACCACCATCCCACTTCGAGGCCGCTCGTCCGATCGTGAAGCGCTTACGAGGAGCCACTGTCTGCTAGTGGCTTGCCCGCAGGGCGACTGACCAGACGACAGGACCGTCCGACGGCGAGATTCTGCGCCGTCCCCACGCCGGTGCTGCGCTTCATCGAGAGCGAATCAATCAACGTATTGGCTCGGTAAGCGCGATGGCGAGCGTTGTCGTCACGACCGCGCTCGTCGCGACGGACCTGGTCTCGGGTTTGCCCTGCCCCGGTCGCCCTTCCCTGGAACCCTTTAGCTGCTGCTGGCCGCATGCGACACTAAGTAGACAGCGGCGGGCGCCACCGCCACGAATCTAGGCCGCGCCTCCGCCAGTGGTCGCGCATCAGTTCAGACCAGTGCTTGGCCTCGAGCCGAGCCTGTGCGTCCTCAGGTTTGGCGGGTCATCACAATCGTGTATGGACCTTTGACCCCTGCCCGCGCCGAGCATGCGGTGCGCCATCCACTAGGGCATGCCGATCGTCTTCAACCTCCTGTTCACCTTAATCAACGCATCGGCACCGAGGGTTGCGGTTGTCGCGTGCACCGTCGCACGTGACTAGGCGCATGACGATTCGTTCACTCGCCCCATCCTCAAGGACAGGGGCCGAATTCGATTAATATTCGATCATCGTATTCCTGCCGCAACATCTCATCCGCCTCGACTCCTTTTTAGCGCTGCCGTTGCGAGCTATCATGCTCATGACAGACTGTCCGACTCTCGGGCATGAGGCTCCCAACCGACGTGGCCGCACCCCTTTTCACCACATCCGCGAGAAAGACGATGATCGAACTGCACAAAGCAGTCGACGCTCGACGCTTATAGTTTATAAGCGCTCCTCATTCTACCGAAAGCTAGGCCCGTGCAAGGTGCCGCTCTCGGTCGCCGCACTTGGGTTGATACCCCTGGTGGCCAGCGGGACACGGGACCTGGGCAGCGGCAACGGCGCCTGTCGCATTGCTCGGCATCGGAGCGGCCATGCTGCTCACGAGCTGGGCGCCAGCCGAACTCTTGCGCACCCTCCGTGCAGGCCGTGGCTTTGCCGCCGCTAGCTCGCTCTTCAGTCGCCCGACCGAGGGATTACGCTTCAGGGCTGCCGCCTCCCCTCCGCCACGACACAAACCTCCAGGAAGAACATCACATCTCATTGGAACACGCGCGGCGGTCCGCCTAGGTTCCGGCGATTGACGAAGCGCTCACGGACGCGCCGCCCATCGGACGAGGCTTCCTTTTCGGGGCTCGCTTGACGGTCTTACCGCCGATCTCGATATGACGCCGCACAACGTCAGTAGATTCTCGAACCCACTTCGCGACCCCTTCAAACTCTTTCAAATCACTCAACGGGGTCCCAGAGAGCGCCCCCAACATGCCCAGACGATCTAGGAATAGATGGACATCGTACGAGATGGTTAGACGAGCGCGGGTGTCAGAAGGAACCACCTCCGGCACACAAAGAGCAGCGTTCGGGAGTGATCCAAATTCGATCAGCTTTCCCCATTCACGCAGAACAACGTCACGACCCTTGCGCTGAAAATCGGATTGTACTGTGGCTTGCACCAGCCAGACACTGAAAGACGCACCGCCGCCCACGAGTGGCTTCCAGGCAATAACGTCGACTCCGGCGTCGTTATCCGTCTTGTCAACAAGTTCGTCTACGTGGGGCGCCCTCAAACCCATCAACTCGGCGACCCAACGAACCGCATCAGGCAGATCCTTTGGCCGCCCTTCGGAACTGGGGTATCCGAAACGAACGCCTCGGGCACCGGCGCCGATATAAGCAAGTACCGCATCGCGAACCAGCGCCTCAAACGCAGGGGTGATTGAAGCGAGAGACGAGGGATTCTTGATCAACCTCCCGCGGAAGGTGAGAAGTATCAACATAAAATAAATCGGAGACGGGATGTACTCTGGAATTACGACCGATTCCGATACGACTCGGAAGGGGTAAAGATCCGGAAACATCGCCGTCCGCCGCTGAACCTCGCCGAATAGCTCATCCAGTTCGGCACTATCCGGGCCTTGACCGGAGGACCATTGGCGCGCAATTGCACTCCGAGAAACAGTGTACATTCCAAAAACCACCATTGACGCCTCGAGCCAGTCAGCAAGACTCAAAGGGTCGAAATCTGTCGGAACGTCCATGAATTCCTCACTCATCGGCCACCGACCTCAGCAACGAGGCGAGCAAGCTGGTGGATGGAATCACGATGGCGCGCGACCAGTTCGCCAGTGGCGAGAAGTTTCGCATTCTCCAGTGAGTGCTTTGCCAAACCCAGCGCTTCGGCAAAACGCGCCGAGTGATCCAATGTCGACTCCTCCGCGGCCGCGAGACTCTCGCCGCGCTCTAAAGAAGCCGCGCCGTTCTCATCGGCGAGGACCTTGCCCAGCCTCGAGATCTGACGCGAGTCCTTAATAAGCCGCCGGTGCGAGCTATCCTCGTCATTTGCCGGCGGTCCGAAGATCCACGTGACCACATTCGCGAGCCGCCCAGCAGCAGTCGCCGGAAGCGGATAGGTGCCTTCCTCAGTTTCCCTTGGAGTGGGTGCCTGCAGGTACTCTCGTATGCCTGAAGCGGTCATCGCTTTATTCCAAACACCGAACTCATCGGTGATCCGATCCGCCTCGGGAAGTTCGAAATCGTTAACCGCCTGCTCGTAGATTGAGTAGTTACGGTAGAACGAGCGCACTTCGGAACCGCTCCGGCCGATCAGGTCCGCAACCTCTCCAAAGCTTAATTCCGAGGTCGGAGAATCGATCAACGATGCAACGTAACGCGCCTGCTGATAAGGCTCCCATGGCGCTATCCCAGTAACATGCCGATAGCCTAGAATCGGCGCAACTTCCTCCCGACTTAACGCGAGAAGGACTGGTATCTGCGCGTCTAGCATGAGAGAAGCTTCGAATTTACGCCACCTCGGATCCTTGAAGCTAGCTCGCAATCCTGCATCCGCAAGCCCGCGAAGAGCAGTGAGCCGACGATTCCCTTCCAAGACAATCAAGTCGCCGGACTCGTCCCTCATCGCGATCAACGGTTCGGTCGGGAAAAAACCGTGCCGGTCGATTGACTCAGCTACTGACGCCGCGTCAAACTGTGCTTCGATATAGCGGTAGACATCAGCATCGCTCTCAAAACGATCGGCGGATCCCGGGAGAAAACGGGGATTTAACCAGTCCGGGCGCAAGTCTGACAGTGGAAAATTCTGCAAAACCGCTCTGCTCGCCATGCGGATCCCTTCGTCATCGATGAGTCCGCACTCACGGCCCCCAAGAGAACGTAGCAGCTACGTCCCCGACCGCCGATCACGGTTTGGAAACGAAGTCAGTCACCGTAGGTGCGATTTCAGCCGACCCGTCGACTGAGCGACGAGACCAGCACCTCGTCCGAACTGCCCTCAGCTGGCTTCTTCCAATAACTCCATGTATCGCTTCCTGACAGGATGCCCGATTTGCGGCACGTTGAGAGATTCGACACTCAACGCCATCAACTCTTCCCAATCGTCCGGATGCAAATCCTCGGGAATGCCCTCATTAAGGAGGTCTGAGAACAGAAGCGCTTCGAAGGTTACACGAACTCCATGTACCCGACGAGACGGCGGCAACACACACTTCAATTCATGTGCCACGAAGAGTACATTGACTGTCCACACTGACGGATCGTCAAGCGCTGCCCAGGAATCATTCAGACGACGTTTGAGAAGAGTCGAGATAGTTCTTAAGTGATCGTCTACGTACGGTTGCGTGAGACTACCGCCGTGAATTTCAACCGCGATGCTATCTCGATCATCGATGCTGACGAACTCGATGTCTCCGAGCTTTCGCTTAGTAGTATTCGAAGCGTTCACACTGTCTCCGAGTCCCAGTGCGCGGCGCCCCCGCCCTAGAACGATAGAACAAACACCATCGAACAACCGCTGCTCGAGGATCCCCTTCGTCCCAGTAGGTCGAGAGGCGACGACCGCTAGGAGTCGATTGAAAATCAACGGAGTAATCGGTCGCGGTACCGGCGTCACTTCGACGGAATGTAGCGAAACTATTCTCACAACCCAGGCCCGGATCGCGCCTGCCGCCCTCCGACGAGCCGAGAAAGGCAAGTTTTCCAACCAATTCAACATCAGCACCAAAGAAGCCGCCCCAGCGCTTCCTCGCGTCCGCGCCCAGCCGGAATCCAATCTCGCTACCGACTTCGCGTTATTGAGGAAAGGGTTGCCCGTGTGGGTGCCAAATCGAGCAAAATACGGAGCAAGCAGAGCTGAACGTGGCGAGAATTCGTAAAGAAAACTTGGCGGATGGTCAACTTTGACAAGCGGAGCACAACAATAGTGCAGAATCTGCAAATAAGGCCAGAACTGCTCGCCTGGTTCCTCGACTTGCTCCAACAACGCGTCAAGCCAACCTAGCTGGAAGCCCGAGGCCACCAGCGACAGTTCAGACGCGAGTATCTGGGAAGATTCGGGACCTGTCGTGTCGAGGAACAAGCGCTCCGCTTCTCGCTCATCATCTTTCCAAACGTCGAATATATCTGCACTGCTAAACGTTGCACTGCGAACAGCCATTCGGCTCGCCACCGCCGCGGCCTGCCATGGGATCTGCAACTGATTCTCTATGCCTTGCAGGACTCTTACAATCTGAGTAAATGACATTGATTGTTGCAAAAGAAACTCAATCAATGATGTGTGAGCCAGCATTCTGCGTGCATCTTCGAGTTCTAGGGCAGGCCAGCGTTTGCTACCCTTTGTCAACGCCTTTAGAGTCTCAAAATATTTTGACGCGTACCGTGCGCCTCTCTCGCCAGGAAACTCGGCTCGAAGGATCTCGATCACGAGCTGCTTGAGAGGGCGAGCGGGCGCAGCTTCCGTCCAGGTTGTCACCAAGAACCGCACTTCTTGGAGCCCATCAACCAGTGTCCAGCCGCGACTCAAGAAGTACGACGCAAGTACATTCGCGCCCCGACTTGCGCCGTCCGAGTTTAGTGGCAGCAAGAGACTGAAAAGAGCGTCCTGAAGAACTGCTTGGCGGTCATGCTCGCTCATGCGGCCCCTCTTTGGTACGATCGTAGTGTTCCCCGGAAATCGCAATTTTCATACCAATGGCGTGCGCTACCGATCGAGCCACATTGAAAGCAAGGCGAGGGGGAACCGCATTCCCGATCTGCCGAAATCGCGCAGACTGTGGGCCCTTCCAAGCCATATCCGCAGGGAACGTCTGTAGCGCAGCAGCTTCTTCAACCGTGAGTCGGCGGAGGCTCTTTGGCACTTCCCACTCTCCTGGCTGAATTTGCCCATCCCACAGTGCTTGGTGGTATCTGACTACCCAGGACTCGACGCTTGGGTCTTCGAGGGCATCTTGGTCAACAATCGGCGTTCGGTTACCGCCCATCGAAGCGGGCAAAGTCATCGATGGGGCATCTAAATTGAGCGGGCGACCTGCTCCATTGAATAGCATGCCAGCCCAAGGACTTCTCCGGAGGACCGGAGTCCTTGCCGTCGAAATCTTTGCTACACAGAAGGAGTCGTTCCCCGGCGTACCATAAACCGGAAGAAGCGAAAAGGCCTGCCTTACTGTCGGCCGTTGGCCTGCGCCCAGAGTGGTAGGCATTAGATCGAACGGAGCGCTGGCGTCCCGAACCCCTACGAGGAACATTCGTTCTCTGGCTTGCGGAACACCGAAGTCGGCCGCGTGCGCCAGCTGCATCGTCACCTCGTATCCGAGAGTCTTGGCACGCTTCGTCAACGCCTCACGGATCGGGGACCAGCGCGAGTTCGCGTACAGCGCCTTGACATTCTCTAAGACAAACGCGCGCGGTCGGACCTGCTCCACGACGTCCAAAAAATGAAAAACGTGTTCCGAACGCGGATCAGTCGGGTTCATTTTTCCGGCCACACTGAAGCCCTGACAAGGGGGTCCTCCGATAACCAGATCAGCCGAGCCGGCCCGTGGTAGCTCCCTCTTCGGAATCTTCAGCAGGTCACCGGCATAGCTACGATAGCTATGCCCGTTGAGGTGAGGAATTTCTGCTGCGAGCTTCCGGAAGGAGGCTTCATGGGTCGCGAATGCGTGGGGGTCATATTCGTTCATCCACACTGGAGCGAACCCAGCCATGGCGAATCCTACGTCGAGGCCGCCGGCTCCCGCATAGAGAGAAACGAAAGTACCAATGGGATTCGAGGTCTGAGTCGCATCGGAGAAGTCAGTCAGTCGGCCATGCCCGAAGCTGAGTGCCTCGTCGGCAGAGCCTGTCTCGTCGGTCGCGACCACACCTGGCGTTTGCATGGTTGAACCCTTCCTTGAACCACTGACGCCATCAGACTCGATGGCGCTCGAGTCTACGCCAGTGCGACGGTGCCAGGGTGTGGTCTCGTTCCCTGCGGCAACTGACAGCTCACTCCTGCCCGCAGGCAGGACGGCGGTAGGCATAGCGCGCGACGACGCTCGGCTCTCGCCGCGGCACGAGGGGTCGGTCGTCGTGACCGGCCTCAGCTCGACGAGGCCTTGATCGGTAGGCTCGCCTCCAGTGCTCGACGATCCGCCCCTCATCCGCGTCACTTGGGAGACCGCCACCGGCACCCGTGCTCCCGAGGACGCCGACCTCCACCGCCTCGTCGAGTTCACCTTCGCCGTCGCCCGCTCAGCCCTGGGACTCCCCCGCTTCGCCCTGCTTCCGTCTGCACGCGCCAGCGACATCCCCCTCTCTGACGCCCTCACCTCGACGTCCCTAGGCGTCATCGATGACATCTGGGACTAACACCGCGTCCGCGCTCGCCCGACAGACCCCGAGCTGATTCACCGCTACGTCTTCCACGTCGGCCTGCTCGTCCGGCCCGACCGGACCGACACGCTGCCTCTGGCTGCTCCCGCGCCAGAGACCCTCGAGTGGCTCTGGAGCCGCGGTGTCGGACGCAGTCGCTGCGGCACCGGGCAGCAGCTCGCGAAGTTCATCAACGGGACACTCAGCCGCGCGCGCCACCGCTTCCTCGAGCAGGACAAACGCCTCGAAGACTGGGAACTTCTCGACGCGCTCGACGGCGACATCGTTCCGACCGACGACCTCTGGGAGGACGCCGGTCTCATTGAAACGCCAAGTAAGGACCAGTCGATGTTCCTGGGTGGTCGGCACCTACCTCTCGACCCGCGTGGAGTGCGGCGGACTCACGCTCGGTCCGGCGGCAACAGACTCACAAATGCCCTAACTGGCATCGCACTTCCCGTCCGCCTCCGCCGCGGTCGTCAAGGTCGTCTGAGCCGGCGGCGGGTGTTCGGTCCGCTCACCTGCAGCACGCTCGCGGCCGCTTGTCAGCACCTCGTCGTCGAGTTCGCCGCCGCGGAACCAGGAGCGGTGCTCGTCGCGCAGATCGAGGCCGGCGGCGTCGGCCTCAACATCCAGGCCGCATCGGTCGTTGTGATCTGCGAGCCCCAGCTCAAGCCGACCACCGAGTGGCAGACGATCGCCCGGTCGCGGCGCATGGGGCAGCTGCAGTCGGTGCAGGTCCATCGGTTGCTGTCCGAGGACGGCGTCGACGCCGCGCTGGTACGGATGCTCGCACGGAAGGCGCAGACGTTCGAGGACTTCGCGGCGGACAGCGAGACGGCCTCGGCGTCGGCGCAGGCGGTGGACGAGTCGGACTCGAAGCTGATCGCGCAGGTGCTGCGGGAGGAGCGGGAGCGACTCAACGTCTCGGAGCTGACTCCCGAGCGAGCGGACGAGGGCGCCGGCGCCGCATGACTCAAGGCTGGCTTCGCAACGTCGCTCGTCCATGCAACGATGTGCTCCATCACCGCGTACCCGAGCGCGGCTCAAGACGAAGGACCCTGCGATGACCGACATCGACACCCCCGACGAGACCCTCGAAGCGGAGGTCCCCGCCGAGGAGGCGACGCGGGAGATCGCGAAGGCGGTCACCGGCCGGCGAGCGCTGGCCCGTCAGTACGTGAAGTGGCTCCGCCGGCGGAACCCGTCGGCGACGCCGGCTGAGATCGTGGCGATGCTCGAGCGCCACTACGTCACCTCGATCACCACCGCTGGTGCGGCGATCACGGTCGGGTCGATCGCCGCTGACATCGCGATTGCCTCGATCCCGATCGCCGGCCCTGCGGTCGCTGGAGCGAAGAGCGCCGGCGCACAGGCGGCAAAGTCTGGCACTAAGGTCGCGATGAAGGCCGCGGCGAAGAACATGGCGAAGAACGCTGCCCGCACGGGTGCCAAGGGTGCTGCGGCCCGTCTGTTGCCCGCCGGCGACCAGCAGCTGCAGTTCGAGATCACAGCCGTCTTCGGACTCGCTGTCGCTGACCTGCACGGCATGGATCTCGACAAGGACCAGGCTCAGGCGCTCGTCCTCGGCCTGACCAACGAGCGGGTCAGCCAGCAGCAGATCGCAGCCATGGCGACTGACGTCGCTGAGGTGACCTCCGAAGGCACCGTCTCGACCGGCCAGAAGATCGCCGCTGGTCGCGACGACTGGTCGCACTGGGCGACCACCTTGTCGGATGCGCTCCCGGGCGGCGCCGCGCAGAGCCTGATGCGCACGATCCAGACCGGTGAACTCGATCCGGTCCGAGAGGGGCTCACGGGCAAGCAGCGTGCCTCGATCGAGTACGGCGTCGGCGCAGTCACTGGTGGGGTCGCGCGCTTCGTCTTCGGACGCGACGTGGTCAAGTCTGCGAAGACTGCGTTCCCCGAGCCGCCGGCGGAGTTCCCGGATCACCTCGCCCTGACCGTGAAGACCGACGGTGACGACGAGGAGTCCGACAACCGCGCCCTCGCCGCACTCGAGGACGCCGCTCGATCGACCGGCACGTGGGTCAGCGGGGCTGCGGGCGCCGTCGGCTCCAGCGTGTCGAGCGCGGCGAGTGGTGCGACGCGGGTGTTCCGCCGAGTCGACCTGGACGGCGATGGCGAACCGGACGAAGCGCAGGCGCTCACTGCGGTGAAGAATGTCGGCGGCAAGGTCGCGGGGGCCGCGGACGCTGTCGGAGGCCGAGTCGCGGGGCTGTTCAAGTCCAAGAAGAAGAGCGACGGAGAATGAGCGCGCTCCCCTCGGCCGCTCGGCCCGAGGAAGTGCTCGCTCGAGCCGTCGGAGATGCGGTCCAGGCGCTGGGCGGGCAACCTCGCCGGGCAGGCGCAGCGGACGTGCCGAACGGGCCGGGGCTCTACGCGATCTGGGCAGATGGAGCCGTGACCGAACAGCTCGGCATCGGCCAGGACGGCCGCGCAGCGCCGATCTACATCGGCAAGGCCGAACGGAGCCTGCGCGACCGCGACCTCCGCGCCCACTTCGGCGTCGACGACGCGAACGTGCGATCCGGTTCCTCGACGCTCCGCCGCTCGTTGTCGGCGCTCCTCGCCGATGAACTCGCACTGCGTCCCGTCCCGAGGGGCAAGATCGCGGGCGACGCGTCGAAGGGCTTCTCGCTGCATCCGGAGGACGAGCGACGCTTGTCCGCGTGGATGCAAGACCAGCTCGAACTCACGACCTGGGCGCTTCCTGCGGCGCTGAGCATCCGACTCGGGGACGTCGAGTCGCGGGTCATCCGGCACTGGGATCCGCCGCTCAACATCGTGCACGCACTCACTCCTCGGACGGCGCTGCGTGCGGCACGGGCGGCGTTGCGCTCCAGAGCACACAACACGATCCCCTGAAGGCAGCCGGGGAACTCGTCGCCAGTCGAGGCTGAACTCCGCGGCTGGTCGGGACCAAGTGATCTGCACGACCGCCGCGTTCAACCCACGGGTCGATCGTCGGCGGGACCGTCGATGCGCTCGTACGCGGCCTCGACCCGGGCAGTCACGTCGACCCCAGCCCCCTGCACCTGCCGCACGAGGATCGCGAACGAGTTCGTGTGCTCAACATGCCGTCCGAGCGCTTCCGTCTCAGCCCGGCCGACCTCTCGCGCCCACGCGAGATCGTAGGTCGACGCGTCGAACACCAGGAACAGCGCCGCGTCGAAGTCCCACGACCGGAACGCCGAGAACGTCTGCGACCGCTTGTCGTCCAGCCGCACGAGTCGCGCCTTCACCTGCAGCCGCCGCCCGTCGGCGGTCCGCAGGTCGAAGCTCTTCTCCGACTTCGGCGCGAGCTCCCCGCCGTAGGCGCGGAGCGCCAGACTTTCCGCGAGGTCACCGAGCGGCGAATTCCGCGTCCGGATCAACCCGCGCCGCAACAGCTCGTCGATGACCGCCACCGAGGAGGCGAGGAGCTGCCGCACCGTCAGAGCGGCCGGGTCGAACGGTGGTCGGTGCGTGGGCATGCGCCGAGCCTACGAAGTCACCACAATCTGACGGGAGGCACGGGACCGGCCGGCGCCGCGCCTCCCGGACGTCCGCGGCTCACCTCCGTGACACAGCGAGATCAGACGGCGGCCGCAACCGCCAACGGCCCCCGCACCACCACCGCATCCGCCGCCGGCGGCCTCCCGTACGCCTCCCGGTAGTCCCGCGAGAAGTGCGACGCACTCCGGAACCCCACCGCAGCAGCAGCCCGCGCAGCCGTGTCCCCGTGCACCACCATCCGCCGCCGCGCCTCCCCCAACCGCGTCCGCTTGAGGTACTGCGCCGGCGTCATCCCCGTCGCCTCCTTGAACCGCGCGAACAGCGTCGACTCGCTCACCCGCAACTCTCGCGCGAGCCGCTCCATCGACCACGCCTCGGCCATCCGCCCGGTGAGCAGCGCCGTCGCCCCTGCGACCACCGACGGCCCGGTCACGTCGAGCGCCGCCGTGATCCTCGGAGCCTGTTCGGTCTGCAGCAACCGCAGCACGATCTCCCGCGACACGAGCGGGAACAACACAGGGATGTCCTCCGGCGCATCGAGCAGCGCGAGCAGCCGGGCGAACGCGTCCGCCAGGGGCTCCGTCCAGCTCCCCAACCGGGGCAGTGGCGCAGCGGCGATCCCGGACGCCGACACCGGCACCGGCACCGGCACGGACATCGAAGCGACGACCTCCCCGACCACCACCGGGTCCAGTCGCCAGACCACCGCGACGAACCCGTCCTCCCCCGCCGCGTCCACGACCCCGGCGACGACCGGCAGGTCCACCGGCGTGATGATGAACCGCTCCCGCCCCCACACCTGGTCGTCGTCCCCGACGATCGAGCGCTTCCGCCCGCGCAGCACGACCGACAACGACGGCTCGTAGCGCCGGTCGAACAACCCGGTCGGCTCGTGCACCTTCGACACCGTCAGCCCGAGGGTCTCCGCGTGGTGCGCCGATCCTGCTCGGGCGACGGCGTCCTGCCGGTCCTTCCCGGGTACCGCCGCATGCGCGGACGCGACCGCCGCCGCACGATCGAGGTGCTGCGCGATCCGGTCGTCCACGTCGCCACGCTACCCACGGGACGGAGACCGCTACAGCGCTCCGGGGTCCTGCTGCGGGATCCGGCAACGTCCTCGTGGATCCGGGCAAGCCGCGGCAACCGAAGACGCTGGACCATCGACGCATGACCACCGCACCGAACGACCAGACCACACCCCGCACCGCCCTCGTGACCGGCGCCTCGAGCGGCATCGGCGAGGCCATCGCCCGTGAACTCGCCGCCGCCGGCCTCACCGTCGCCGTCCACGGCCGGAGCGAGCAGCGCACCCGTGCCGTCGCCGAGGACATCGAACGCCAGGGTGGGCACGCCGTCCCCCTCACCGCCGACCTGTCGCAGGGGCCGGACGTGGTCCGCGCCCTCGCCGCCGAGGCCCGGGACCAGCTCGGCGGTCACGTCGACGTCCTCGTGAACAACGCCGGCGTCTACCCCGGCGGCCCGACCGAGTCCCTCGACGACGACACCGTCGATGCCCTCCTCGCCACGAACATCCGCGCGCCGCACGTCCTCGTCGCCGCGCTCGCCCCTGGGATGGCCGAACGCGGCAGCGGCCACATCGTCAACATCGGCTCGTGGATGGCCCGCGTCGGCGTCCCCTTCATGGCCCTCTACCCCGCCACGAAGGCGGCCGTCGAGCAGCTCACCCGGGCCTGGGCCGCCGAGTACGGGCACCGCGGCATCCGGGTCGTCACCGTCGCGCCGGGTGCGACGGCGACGCCGGGCAACGCCGACTCGGCCGACGTCCTCGCCGCGATGACGCAGGGCACCCCCGCCGGCGTCCCGGTGCAGCCCGTCGACATCGCCCGGGCGGTCCGATGGGTGGTCTCCGACCAGGCCGCGTTCGTCACCGGCGGCACAATCGACGTCGACGGCGGGATCGCGTCCACCCGGATGAGCTGACCGCGACTCGGCTGAGCGCGGTCCGGAACCACCCGCCGGACGGGAGGAGCGGTGCCAGCTGGCACCGCGCCTACCGTCCGTCGCCCGGTCACTCCAGACGGACGAAGCGTGGCCCCTCGTACCCGTCGCGCGAGACATGTGCCGTGAAGTCGGCGAGCGACCGGACCCAGTGCCCCCGCTCTCCGTACAGCGCCCGGTACACGACGACCGGCTCCTCGGTCTCGACGTCCTTCGCCACGAGGACCACCTCGTACTCCCCGCCCTTGAAGTGCCGGTACCGTCCGGGCGTCACGTCGCTGCTCACGCGGCCGATGGTAGCCGGACGTGATCGCGGACCGGGCCCTACTGTTGCCCCTGTGGAGACGCAGTTGCAGGACACCGTCCGTCGAGCCGCACGTCGGGCGGTCTGGATCGCAATCACCGGTGCCGTCGCGGGGATCGCGATCGGGGTGTGGCTGAGCTACGGCGAGCGCTCGCTCGAGGTGTTCCTCACCAGCCTCGGCTGCGCGATGGCCCTCGGAGGCCTCGGCGCAGCCCTGTCGGCGCTGGTGTCGCAGTTCCGGATGAAGCGCCTCGTGAGCGCCGCGGCCGGGGGTCTCGACGCCGCCGAGCAGCGCGACGTGCAGCGAGCGGTCCTGTCGGGAGCACCGGTCCCCGCTGCCCTCCAGGCACGAGCCGTCGCTCATGCGCACGTGCTCGACGTGACCCTCCCGCTCGTCACGGCGCAGCAGCTCTTCCTCTTCTGCGGCATCGCGGGGTCGCAGGTCATCGGCCTCGCATCGGACGTGACGTCGTGGTTCCGGATCGTCCTCGTCGGGGTGCTGGTCGTCGTCGGCGCGATCACGGTCGTGCAGCTCCGGCGCAGCCTCGCCCGCGTCCGACGCTTCCTCGCAGCGAACGACGACGCTGCGGCGGAGACCGCGACCGCTCCCCCTGCACAGAGCTAGCGCAGCGGCAGACTGTCCACCGATCGCTCGTTCGGCGTGCCGCGGCCTGATCCGTCTGTGACGCTGGACGCATGGATCAGTGGGAAGCCGACGACGCCCGCCGCCGCCACATGGCCCGCTTCGGCCGCCGTGACACCGCACCCGAGCTCGCGCTGCGCCGAGAGCTTCATCGCCGCGGCCGCCGCTTCTTCGTCGACCGGCAGGTGAGCCGCCGGTGTCGCGTCCGCCCCGACCTCGTGTTCCCGCGGGCGCGGATCGCGGTCTTCGTCGACGGGTGCTTCTGGCACCTCTGCGAGGAGCACGTGCAGCTCCCGAAGGCGAACGCCGAGTTGTGGAGGCGGAAGCTCCTCGCGAACCGGCAGCGCGACGCCCGGAACCAGGCGATCCTGACGTCGGAGGGCTGGCGCGTCATCCGCTCGTGGGAGCACGACGATCCCACGGCCGTCGCAGATCGAGTCGAGGACGAGCTCGAGCGCTGGACAGCCATCGTCCGACGGAGGCGGGACCCCGTCGGACCGGCACCGCAACGGACGGGAGGCGCGGTGCCAGCTGGCACCGCGCCTCCCGTCCGAGCAGTGGTCGCCGAAGCGACCCGCACTCACCAGGTGAGCACGAACCGCCCCCGCGTCCCGCCTGCCTCGAGCCGCTCGTGCGCCTCCGACGCGCGCTCCGCGGGCAGCACCTCGGCGACCCGCGGCACGAGGACCCCGTCCTCCACCGCCTGCCGCAGCTCCTCGAGCAGGTCGAACGACGTGTACTCCGAGAACACCATGATCCGCTCGAACCGGATGTCGCGAGCGCCGTTGCCCTCCCAGCCCCGCACGTCCGCGAAGAACCCGCCGTCGCGCACCGCGTCGACGACCTCGTCCCGCTGCACGGCGGCGTCGGCGAGCGCATCGACCCCGTCCGACACGATCCCGCGCACGGCGGCCGCGAAGCCGTCACCCCGTCGGACCAGGTGGTCGGGCCCGAGCGATCGGACGAGGTCCTCGTCCTTCGGCGCGGCGTCGGCGATGACCGTGATGCCCCGCTGCTTCGCGAGCTGCACGACGTAGTTCCCGAGCAGGCCCGCGGCTCCGGTCACGGCGAGCGTGTCCCCGGTGCTGAGCCCCGACCGCGCGAGGATCTGCAGCGCGGTCAGGCCGTTCATCGGGACGGTGGCGGCCTCCTCGATCGACAGCCCGGCCGGGATCCGCGTGAACGAGCCGACCGGCGCGACGAGGTGCTCGACGTACGCGCCGCCGTGCTCGGACAGCGGCAGGGCCATCGCCATGACCTGGTCGCCGACCTGCCAGCCCTCGACCCCGTCGCCGACCTCGTCGATGACCCCGGCGGCGTCCATCCCGGGCACGTACGGCGGCGATGCCTCCGACGAGTCCCGCTGGCCCGCACGGACCCCGGTGTCGGTGGGGTTCACGGCGAACGCCTGCACCCTGATGCGGACGGTGCCGGAGCCGGCGTGCGGCTCCGGGACCTCGTGGACGGCGAGGGCCTCGGGCCCTCCGAACGTTTTGACTCCGACGACCTTCATGCCTTCCGGTCTACGCGCGGGCGCTGCGGTCCACTCAGCGGACGTTGCAGGAGGGAACACGCGGACGGCCCGGACCGGACACCGCAGGGTGTCGCCGCCTACGCTCGAACGAATGCCCGCCCCGCACCACCCCACGGACCACACCATCCCGGCCGACGGCTTCATCCGCGTCCGCGGCGCCCGCGAGCACAACCTGCAGGACGTGAACGTCGACATCCCGCGCGACCGCATCGTCGCCTTCACCGGCGTCTCCGGCTCCGGCAAGTCGAGCCTCGCCTTCGGCACCGTCTTCGCGGAGGCCCAGCGCCGCTTCCTCGAGTCCGTCGCCCCGTACGCCCGTCGGCTCATCGCCCAGGGCAGCACGCCCCACGTCGACGAGATCACGGGCCTTCCCCCGGCGGTCGCCCTGCAGCAGCGTCGCGGTGCCCCGAGCACCCGGTCGACCGTCGGCACCCTGACGACGCTGAGCAACTCCGTCCGCATGCTCTACTCGCGCGCTGGCACCTACCCCGCGGGCGCCGAGCAACTGTACTCCGACTCGTTCTCCCCGAACACCGCGGTCGGAGCGTGCCCCCGGTGCCACGGTCTCGGCACCGCGCACGAGGTGACGGAGGCTTCCGCGGTGCACGACCCGTCGCTGTCGATCCGCGACGGCGCGATCACCGCCTGGCCCGGCGCCTGGCAGGGCAAGAACCTCCGCGACGTGACGGCCGTGCTCGGCTACGACATCGAGCGTCCGTGGCGGGAGCTGCCGCAAACGGACCGCGACTGGCTGCTCTTCACCGAGGAACAGCCCGTCGTCGAGGTCCACCCCAAGCGCGACCGCGTGGCGAAGCCGTACAAGGGTCGCTTCTGGAGCGCCCGGCAGTACACGCTGCACACCCTCGCCGACTCGCAGAGCGAGGCCCAGCGGAACAAGGCGATGCGCTTCGTCGAGTCCGGCCCGTGTCAGCTCTGCCACGGCTCCGGTCTGACCCGCGCGGCCCTCGCGGTGACCTTCGGCGGGTTGGACATCGCGACGTTCAACGCGCTGCCGCTGTCCGAGGTCGCCGAGGTCCTCCGCCCGACCGCCGAGCTGGCGGAACCGTCGGCGGCGCAGAGCCGGGTGACCTCCGGCGAACGGTCCGAGGTGGCGAAGTCGATCGCCGCGGACCTGCTGAGCCGCGTCGAGGTCCTCACCGGCCTCGGGCTCGGCTACCTCGGGCTCGACCGGGCCACGCCGACGCTCTCCCCCGGTGAGATGCAGCGCCTCCGCATCGCGACGCAGCTCCGCTCGGGGCTGTTCGGGGTCGTCTACGTGCTCGACGAGCCGTCCGCGGGCCTGCACCCGGCCGACGCGGAGCCGCTCGTGCAGGTCCTCGAGGACCTCCGCGCGAGCGGCAACAGCGTCTTCGTCGTCGAACACGACATGGACATCGTCCGTCGGGCCGACTGGATCGTGGACGTCGGCCCCGGTGCCGGGACCGGCGGCGGCCGCGTGCTCTACAGCGGGCCACCCGAGGGACTCGCCGACGTGTCGGAGAGCGTGACCCGTCGCTACTTGGCGCCCCGAGCACCACGCGACCCGCGCAACCCGCGCGAGCCCGTCGGCACCCTCGAGATCCGGGACGCCACCCTGCACAACCTGCGTGGACGGACCGGCAGCGCCGCGGACGCTGGCGGGCTCGACGTCGACCTGCCCCTCGGCGTGATGACCGCCGTGACCGGGGTGTCCGGCTCCGGCAAGTCCTCGCTCGTCGGCGGGGTCCTCCCCGCGATCGCGACCGCGCACCCCGTCATCAGCCGGGTGGTCGAGGTCGACCAGAAGCCGATCGGCCGGACACCTCGGTCGAACCTCGCGACCTACACGGGCATGTTCGACGCCGTCCGCCAGGCCTTCGCCGCGACCGATGACGCCCGCGAGCGTGGGTGGACCGCCGGCCGGTTCTCGTTCAACGTCGAGGGCGGCCGGTGCGAGGTCTGCCAGGGCGAGGGTTCCGTCTCGGTCGAGCTGCTCTTCCTGCCGGGCAGCTGGGCACCGTGCCCGGAGTGCCAAGGCGCCCGCTACAACGCCGAGACCCTCGAGGTCCGCCGGGGCGACGCGACGATCGCGGACGTCCTCGGCATGACCGTCGACGACGCGGCCGAGGCCCTCGCGGACCTCCCCGCCGCCGCCCGCGCCCTCGACGCCCTGCGGAGCGTCGGCCTCGGCTACCTCCGCCTCGGGCAACCCGCACCGGAGCTCTCCGGCGGCGAGGCCCAGCGCATCAAGCTCGCCACCGAACTCCAGCGCGCACGCTCCGGCCACACGCTCTACCTGCTCGACGAGCCGACGACGGGGCTGCACCCGGCGGACGTCGAACTCCTCACGGCACAGCTCGCCCGGCTCACCGACGCGGGCAACACCGTCGTCGTGGTCGAGCACACGATGTCCGTCGCCGCCCAGGCCGACCACGTGATCGACATGGGTCCGGCGGGCGGTGACCAGGGCGGTCGCGTGGTCGCGACCGGCACACCGGCTGCGGTCGCCGCCGCAGCGGACAGCAGGACGGCTCCCTTCCTGCGGGCGGCGCTCGGTTCCTGACGCGCGTCGGACGGGAGGCACGGCCCACGCCCGCCACGACCGCGGCGGTCAGCAGCATCCTCCGATCGGAGGATGCTGCTCCGCCCGGCCTTCCGATCCGCCGCCCGCACGGCGCGAGCAGGCTGGGACCATGCCGAACAGCCCCGCCATCCAGGTCGAGCGCCTCACGAAGCAGTACCCGAACGGCAAGCGCGCCGTGTCCGACGTCTCGTTCACCATCGAGCGCGGCGAGACCTTCGCCCTGCTCGGCCCGAACGGCGCCGGCAAGTCCACGACGGTCGAGATCCTCGAGGGCTACCGCTCACGCACCGCCGGCGAGGTCCGCGTCCTCGGCCACGACCCGGCCCGCACGAGCCGCAGCCACAACGCCCGGGTCGGCATCGTCCTGCAGACCAGCGGTGAGTCCCCGAACGTCACCGTCGCCGAGCAGCTCGCCCACTTCCGGCACCTGTACCCGCGGAGTCGCCCGGTCGAGGACCTCCTCGCCGTCACCGGGCTCGAGGCTCAGCGCAACACCCGGATCAGCCGGCTCTCCGGTGGGCAGCGGCGCCGGGTGGACGTGGCGCTCGGCATCATCGGTCGGCCCGAGGTGCTGTTCCTCGACGAGCCGACCACCGGCTTCGACCCGGAGGCCCGCCGGCAGTTCTGGCAGCTCATCGACGACGTCAAGCGCGAGGGCACGACGATCCTGCTCACGACGCACTACCTCGACGAGGCCGCACACCTGGCGGACCGGGCGGCGGTGATCGCCGACGGCAGCCTGATCGACATCGCGCCCATCGACGAGATCGGTGGGACCGAGGCCCGGACGCCGGTCGTCCGGTGGCGCGACGACGCGGGCATCGAGCACGAACGGCGGACCACCGATCCGACTGCCCTGGTCCGCAGCACAGCGACGGCGATGCACGACCTCGAGGTGATCCGCCCCGCGCTCGAGGACGTCTACCTCGCGATGATCGCCGAACACAGCGCCGAGCACGGCGCCGAGCACAGCGCACAGCAGACCGCGCAGCACACGATCACTGAGGATGCAGCATGAACGCCGCAACACTCGGCCTGCACCGCATCGGCTACGAGGTCCGCTCCTACTTCCGCGCCCCCGACGCCGTGTTCTTCACCTTCCTCTTCCCGGTCATCATGCTGGCGCTGTTCTCGGTCGCCTTCAGCGGTTCGCCCGACATCCAGGCGGGCCCCGGCGTCAGCGTCGACTACGCCACCTACTACCTGCCCGGCCTCGTCGCCACGGCCCTCCTGCTCTCCGGCACCCAGTCGCTCGGCGTCGACATCGCCGGCGAGCGGAGCGACGGCACGCTGAAGCGCCTCGGCGGCACCCCGCTGCCGGTCCTGTCGTACTTCGTCGGCAAGATCGGCATGGTGCTGGTCACCGTCACCGCCCAGGTCGTGCTCCTGCTCCTGATCGCCGCCCTCGTCTTCGGCGTCGACCTGTCGACCGACGGCGGCGCGTGGGCCCGGTTCGCCGGCATCGTGCTCCTCGGCGTCGCCACGAGCTGCGTCCTCGGCATCGCGATCTCGGCGCTCCCCCGCGAGGGCCGCCGTGCCACCGCGACCATCGTGCCGATCGTCCTGGTCCTGCAGTTCATCTCCGGTGTCTACCTCCCCTTCACACAGCTCCCCGACTGGTTGCAGACCGTCGCCGGCGTCTTCCCCCTCCGCTGGATGGCGTCGGGCATGCGGTCGGTGTTCCTGCCCGAGGGTTTCGCGTCCGCCGAGCCGGGAGGCGCGTGGCACCTCGGTCTCGGCACCCTCGTCCTGGCAGCATGGCTGGTCTTCGGTGTGGTCGCCTGCCTCCTGACGTTCCGGTGGAACCGTCGGGATGCCTGACAGGCCTGTGGAGAACCGCCGGACGGGCGCGGATCGATGGGAGGCTGGCCGCATGGACCGCATCACGACGCAGCGCAACGTGGGACTCCACGTCGCCTTCGGCGTGACGGTCGCGCTCATCGCGGTGATCGCGGCCTTCGGCTGGTCACCGTGGTCGACCCGGTGGCCCGCGTTCGCGATGCTCGGCGTCCTCGCCGTCGCGTACGTCGCCTACGGCCGGCGCGGGTACGACGACCCCCGGTCCGCGGCCGCGTTCGTGCCGCTCCTCGTCGTCGCGGCCCTCGTCCTGCCGGCCGTCGTGCCGAGCACCGCGTTCGTGCAGTGCATCCTGTTCCCGGTCGCCTGGTGCCAGATCGAACGCGCCCGGACGTCGATCGCCGTCTCGGTCGTCATCGGCATCGCGTCGGGCATCGGGCTGCAGATCGCGTCCGGGCCCGACGAACTGCTCTCGACGCTCCTCATCGAGAGCATCAGCGTCGTCGGTGCGTGCGCGCTCGGCCTCTGGATCACCCGCATCGCCAGGCTCTCGGACGAGCGACGGCTGCTCCTCGAACAGCTCCAGTCCGCGCAGGCGTCCCTGGCCGAGGCACACCGCACCGCCGGCGTGACGAGCGAACGGGAGCGTCTGGCGCGCGAGATCCACGACACCGTCGCGCAGGACCTCGCGGGCATCGTCATGCTCACCGAGCGGGCGCGTGGCGACCTCGACGCCGACCGGGTCGACCGGCTACGAGACCGACTCGCCGTGCTCGAGGAGTCCGCCCGCACCGCGCTCGAGGACTCCCGCACCCTCGTCGCCGCCGGCGCCGCCGGGGTGTCGAGCGACGGTCTCGGCGCAGCGCTCCACCGCCTCGGCGAACGGTGCACCCGCGAGACCGGGATCACCGTCACCGTCGACGCCCCCGACGTCCCGCTCGACCGCGACACGCAGGTGGTCCTGCTCCGCGTCGGCCAGGAGGCCCTGGCGAACGTCCGCAGGCACGCCCGGGCCACCTCGGCGCGGGTCGCACTGCTCGTCGACGGCCCGCAGGTCACCCTGCGGATCGCCGACGACGGCGCCGGCTTCGACGCGTCCGTCCCGTCCGCCGGCCACGGCCTGCGCGGCCTGCGCGACCGCCTCGCCCTGGCCGGCGGGACCTGCGTGGTGGCCTCGTCGCCCGGAGCCGGCACCGTCGTCGAGGCGACCGTCCCCACCGGGGCCGGGCGGCGCCTCCCGTCCGCACCCGCACCGCTGTCGGCGGTGACGCGGTGATCCGCGTCGTCGTGGCGGACGACCACCCGATCGTCCGCGCCGGGATCGTCGCGCTCCTGCAGGACGCCGACGACGTGTCGGTGGTCGGGCAGGCGAGCGACGGCGAGACCGCGGTCTCGATCACCCTCGCTGAGCGTCCCGACGTCGTCCTGATGGACCTGCGGATGCCCGGCATCGACGGGGACGAGGCAACGGCGCGGATCCTCGCCCGCGAACCCGCCATCCAGGTCCTGATACTCACCACGTACGAGTCCGACGACCAGATCCTGGCCGCGATCGAGGCCGGGGCCGCCGGCTACCTGCTCAAGGCGGCACCGGAGTCCGAGATCCTCGCTGGCCTCCGCGCCACCGCCCGGGGCGAGACCGCACTCGCGCCCTCGGCGGCCGCGGCCCTCGTCCGCCGGGCCACGACGAAGGCCCCCGCCGGACCGACGCTGTCCCCGCGCGAGCTCGAGGTGCTGCAGCTCGTCGCCCAGGGTGGGTCGAACCCGGCGATCGGCCGCGCGCTGTTCCTCAGCGAGACGACGGTGAAGACGCACCTCGGGCACGTGTTCGAGAAGCTCGGCGTGAACGACCGCACCCGGGCGGTCACCCGCGCGATGGAGCTCGGACTGCTTCGCTGACACCCGTCCTCGCCGCTGTCACCGCGGGTTCGATGCCGGGTGTTCCCGGGGGCGACGGGACGTTCGGCGGCCGGAACTCCGTCGGGACGCTCACTGTTCACGCTCCACGCGGTACCAGCGAGGTCGGAGCCGCCGCGGAACACCGGCCAGCAGGATCCACAGGCCGAGCGCACCGGCCACGGCGGCGCACAACGCGAAGACGAAGGAGAACCCGAAGACCCGCGTTCGGATGAAGCTCGCCGCGAGCCCCATCGACAGCACTGCCAGACCCAGCCAGAACCACCCGAAGACGACGTTCTGGTGGATCCGACCGATCCACGAACGCCAGACGCCGGCGTACGCCGATGCTCCGGCGCCGCCGAAGACGGTCCCGATGGCGAACAGCATGACGAGGAATCCGACGGGTGTCACTCGAGATCCTCGTCCACCCGCTCCGGCGAGCTCCCCGTGGTCATCGACCGTCGCGGGTCGCGGCACCGATGACCTGTGATCACGCGCCGCTCCGCTGCCGGTACCAGCGCGGGGTCAGCCACGCCGGCACACCGAAGATGAACAGTCCGACCGCGACGAGGATCAGCACGAAGGCCGCGACCATCGCGAGAGCGGTGACCACGAATGCGTGCGTCGACAGGAGCGCCCCGAAGGCGCCCAAGCAGATGCCGCCGAGCCCGAGGAAGGCGGTCGGGAAGACACGGTCGGCGCTCCACGAGCGCGTCCAGCTCCGCCAGAGGCCGTTGTAGGCCAACAACCCCACCAGCGCGAGCGCGCACGACACCGCGATCATCGCCCAGATCATCCGAAGATCCCCTTCCACACGTCGTGCACGCCCTTCGCGAAGTCCGACCCCTGGTACATGTCGTTCAGCTTGTCGACGAGCACCTCGCCGCCTGTCCCGCCGAGCCAACCCCCGATGGCGCTCACGACGATACCGCCCACGACCGTCCCGACCCCTGGGAACAGCGCGGTCCCGATGGCACCTCCGATCCACGCACCGGCCGCCGCTGCGCCGACCGGTACGGTCGAGTGCGACGAGAGCGGAGGGACGACGTGATCTGGATCATCGGCGCGGCGCTGATGCTCATCGGCTTGCTCGGCTACAGCGGCCTCTGGCGCTCCTGGGCGCAGGGCGGCCTGTCGTACTGGGTCTTCGGCCTGTTCTGGTTCGGCCTCGGCATCGTCCTGGTGAGCATCGTCCTCGCCCTGCCGGCCCGCCCGAGCTGGCTCTTCTGGATCCCGGCGGTGATCGCGCTCCTGGGCGCCGGGTCGACCTGGTACCTCCCGCCGGCGCTCACCCCACGCTGGTTCCGCGCGCTCCGCAGCAGCTGGCGCTGAGCGGCGCGACCCGCGCGGCGAGACGGGACGGACAGCGGACGGGAGGCACGGCACCTGCCTGCACCGCGCCTCCCGTCCGTCGACGCGCACCGTCTGCCATCCGGCGCGCGTCCCCTCAGCGCCCCGTGTCCGCCCCCTCGATCCGGACACGGAACACCCGAGCCGTCGGGGTCGCACCGCCGTTGTCGACGTGCAGCACCCCCGCGGCCCCGTCCCAGGACACCGTCCACGGCGCCACCGCCGTCGGGAACAGCGGCTCGACGACGACACGACCCGGTGCCGGACCCGGATCGAGCGGCAGCGCCACCGTCCGCGAGGTTCCCGGCAACGACCACACCGACAGGTACAGGTCGCCCGACGCCGTCCGGAGGCCGAGCGCGACCCACGGGTCCTCCCACCCGGGCAGCCCGAGCGGCCACACCGGCAGCACGGTGTCGACGACCTCGAGCACCTGCCGGTGCGCGGCGATCGCGGATCCGACGACCGCCCGCTGCTCCGCCGACATCCGTGGCAGGTGCCCCGACAGGTACATCCGCCCGAGCACCCCGTTGACGAGCGACAGCGTGAACAGCTCGTCGGACATCTCCGGCGCCGGGTACGCCCAGTTCCCCGCCTGCTCGGGCAGCATCGCGGCGGGGGCCGCGGCGACGATCGAGGCGGACAGCACGGGGTCCTGCTGGTCCGAGGTGGACTGCACGTGCAGCCGGGACAGCATCGCCTGGTCAGCGCGCATCGCCCCGGACGCGCAGTTCTCGATGAGCAGCGCCGGGTACCGGTGTTGGACGTCGTCGAGCCAGTCGAGCAACGCACGACCGCCGTCCACCGAACCGGCCCACGGCCCGGTCATGGTGTTGTCGTCCATCTTGAAGAACGTCACACCGAAGGTCCCGACGAGTCGGTCGACCACGGCGTCCAGGTGGGCTCGGGCGTCCGGTGACCGCAGGTCGAGCACGTGCCGTCCGTGCTCGGCGACCCGCACGCCGTGGTGCTGCACGAACGCGGAGTCGGGCAGCGAGGACGCGAGTGGCGAGTGGATGCCGATGACCTCGGGCTCGAGCCAGAGCCCGGCCTGCATGCCGCGGCTCCGGATGTGGTCGACGACCTCGCCGAGCCCGCCCGGGAACCGCGAGGCCGCGGGCTCCCACGCCCCGACGGTGTCCCACCAGTGCCCCTCGGCGTACCAGCCGGCGTCGATGCAGAACAGGTCGGCCCCGGCGTCGGCGGCCGCGTCGATGAGCGGCAGCAGCTGCTCGGTCGTCGGGTCGCCCATGAGCGTGTTCATGTAGTCGTTGAACACGAGCGGCATCGCGGCGTCGGCGGCCCGCGTCCTCCGCGAGGCCCGGCGCTGCGCGGTGAGGACGCCGAACGCCTGGTCGATCGAGCCCGCGATGCCCACCGACACCGGCACCGACGTGAACGGCTGTGTCGGCGTGACCACCGCGGTCCACTGGTGCTCCTGGTCGGTCGGTCCGCTGAGCAGCAGGTACGCGGCGCTCCGCGTCTCCCCGAGCTCGTACAGCCACGGGCCGTTGTGCTCGACCTCCCAGGCGAGCGCGTACCCGGGTCCGGTGAGCACCCCGATGGGCAGTGCCTCGCCGGTGGACCACGATCCCCGGTTCTGCACGACGGCGCGGCTGCGGGGCGGGTGGTGCTGCGCCTCGCGGTCGATGCGGGCGAGGCCGATGTCCCGCAGCGGGTCGGTCCGCCACCGGCTCTCGGCCGCCCAGTCGTTCGCCGCGTGCGTCAGCGACAGGTCGTCGACGTCGACGCCCGAGTCGGTCAGCCACGCGCCGCTCGCGAACGAGGACACGGAGTCGACGACGTGCTCGCCCCGCTCGGCCCGGACCTCGGTCCAGGTGCGGAACGCCGGCACGCCGTCGTGCGCCCGGAAGACCGAGACGGTCTGGAGGCCCGTGGCCGCGTCCGCCTGCACGATCCGGATCCCGGGTCCGGTCACCACCACGGCCGCGCTCGCGTCCGTCCCGTCGGGCACACCCGACCCGTCGGTCGCGTCCGTCGCGCCCGTCGCCTCGTGCGCCACGTACCGCAGCCGCGCACCGACGGTGGAGTCGACGTGCCGGAAGCCGCCCGGGAACCGACCGTGCCCGACCGTCGTCAGTTCGACGAGCGGCTGCGGTTCGGCGGTCCCGTCCGAGGGCGTCCCGCCTGCCGGCACGAACGACACGAGCGACACCGGCTGCTCGGGGCCGATCCGGAACCGGGCGGTGAAGCCGGTCGTGACCCAGTCGACGAACGGCGCCGTCACCGGGCACCGACGGGCGCCGCCGGGGCGTCCACCCACGCGCCGAGCCCGTGGTCGTAGCAGGTGGTGTTGTCGATCGTCGACCGGTCGACCACGGGCCCCGCGGTCACGCGCCGGTCGACACGCTCGGGGTCCGGCGCCGCGTCGGCGAGCAGCCGCGTGTAGTCGTGGTGCGGGTCGAGGATGACGGCGTCCGACGGCCCCCGCTCGACCACGCGGCCGCGGTAGAGCACGAGGATCTCGTCCGAGAAGTGCCGCGCGGTCGCCAGGTCGTGCGTGATGTAGAGCACGGCGAGGTGGTCCTCGCGCTGCAGCCGTCCCATCAGGTTGAGCACGCTGAGCCGGATCGACACGTCGAGCATCGACACCGGTTCGTCGGCGACGAGCACCTGCGCGCCCGGTGCCAGCGCTCGGGCGATCGCGACCCGCTGCCGCTGGCCACCGGAGAGCTCGTGCGGGCGACGCTCGGCGAAGTCCTCGTCGAGGTTGACCCGGTCGAGCAGTTCGCGGACGCGCTCCCGGGTCTCCTCGGCACCGCGGGTCCGGTGGTGCAGCTGCAGCGGCCGGGCGATGTGGTGCTCGATGGAGTGGAACGGGTTGAGCGACGCGAACGGGTCCTGGAACACCATCTGCACGTGCCGCCGGTACATGCTCCCGACGACGGGCGTGCCGTCCTCGAGCCGGACGTCGATCGACCCGCTCGTGACGGACTCCAGCTTCGCGAGCATCCGCGCGATCGTGGACTTGCCGGAGCCGGACTCCCCCACGAGCGCGACGGTCCGGCCGGGCAGCAGCTCGAAGGACACGTCGTCGACGGCGCGCAGCGTGTTCCTGCGCAGGCCCTTCCGGACGTGGAAGTCCTTGGTCAGGTGGTTGACGGTCACGCTGGTCACGATGCGACCTCCTCGAAGCCGAGGCCCGTGCGGATGAAGTCACCGCGGGCGCCGGACAGGCTCGGGAACGACCGCAGCAGGCGCTGCGTGTAGGGGTGCTGCGGCTCGTGCTGGATGCGCGCGGCGGTGTCGCACTCGACGACCTCGCCGCGGAGCATGATCGCGATCCGGTCGCTGATCTCGAGCAGCAACGGCAGGTCGTGCGTGATGAACACCACCGCGAAGCCGAGCTCGTCCCGCAGCCGCACGATCTCGCGCAGGATCTCGCGCTGGACGACGACGTCGAGCGCGGTGGTCGGCTCGTCCATGATCATCACCTGCGGCTCGAGCAGCATCGCCATCGCGATCATGACCCGCTGCCGCATGCCGCCGGACAGCTCGTGCGGGTAGGCGGTGATGCGTGCCGGGTCGACGCCGACCCGGCGGAGCGCGTCCTCGGCGATCGCTCGTCGCTCCTTCTTCGGCATGCCCTTCCGGTGCTCGACGAGGGCGTCGTCGAGCTGCGCCCGGATCGTGGTGACCGGGTTGAGCGCGTTCATCGCGCCCTGGAACACCATGGACAGCTTCGACCAGCGGACCGCTCGGAGCCGCTCGTCGCTCAGTCCGAGCAGGTCGACGTCGCTGCCGTCGCGGTCGTGGAACGTGATGCTGCCGGACGCCACCTTCGCCGGCGGCTTGTGCAGCCGGGTGATGGCGTAGGCGAGCGTCGTCTTGCCGCAACCGGACTCCCCCGCGAGCCCGAGGATCTCCCCCGGAGCCAGCGAGAGCGAGACGTCCTTGACGGCGTGCACGGGCCGTTCGGTCTCGTAGACGACGTCGAGGTGGTCGATGGTGAGGACGGCGTCCCGGGTCATCGGGTGACCCCCTTCCGGTCGGTGGCGGTCTGCGCGGAGCGGGCCGCGCCTCCAGGGCCGGACGTGCGGCGAGCCGCGCGCCGCGCCTGGCGCTCGCGCCGTCGCTGTGCCCGCACGTTGGCGAGTCGCGGGTTGATGACCTCGTCGATGGAGAAGTTGACGAGGGACAGGCCCATGCCGAGCAGCGCGATGAGCAGCCCCGGTGGCACGAACCACCACCAGGCGCCCTGCGCGAGCGCGAACCCGTTCTGCGCGTAGAAGAGCATCGTGCCGAGCGTCGACGAGTTCGATGCCCCGAGCCCGAGGAAGGACAGGCCGGCCTCCCCGAGGATCGCCGCGATCACGGCGAACACGAACTGCGACGCGAGCACGGGCAGCAGGTTCGGCAGGATCTCGACCGCGATGACCCGCCACGGTCGTTCGCCGGCGACGCGCGCCGCCGAGACGTAGTCGCGGTTGCGGATCGACATCGTCTGCGCGCGGAGGACCCGCGCGGAGCCCGCCCACGACGTGATCGCCAGGACGATCGCGATGGTCCAGAGCCCGCGTGCCTCCTGCGGGACGAGGCCCGAGATCACGATGACGAGCGGCAGTCCCGGGATGACGAGGAAGACGTTGGAGAACAACGAGAACGCCTCGTCCATGATCCCGCCGAGGTACGCGCCGAGGATGCCGAAGAAGGCCGACAGCACCGTCGCGAGCACCCCGACGATGAGCCCGATCTGCAGGCTGCCACGGGTCGCGTACGCCAGCTGGGCGAGGACGTCCTGACCGGTCTGCGTGGTGCCGAGCAGGTTCTCCCCGCTCGGCGCCTGCATCCCGGAGTCGCGGATCGCGTTCGGGTCGCCGACCAGGAACGGGCCGAGCAGCCCGAACGCGGTGACGCCGAGGATGAGCACGATGCCGGTGACGAGCCACGGGGTCATCGTGGGGAGGAAGCGGCGGAGGCCGCCGCGGGGCTTCGCCGAGCGTGCCGTCGCGATGCTGCGCGTCGAGTGGCCGTCGGCCTCCTCGGCGAGCGCTCCGACGGTGGGCTCGGTCTCCTCTTGGATGTTGGTCACGGTCGTGTCCTCCTAGCTCCGGGCCCGGGTGCGCGGGTCGATGAGCCCGTACAGCAGGTCGACGACGAGGTTGGCGCCGAGCACGGCGAGGGTGATGAACAGGAAGATGCCCTGCATGAGCGCGTAGTCGTTGTTCGTGACCGCGGACAGGAGCTTCGACCCGATGCCCGGGTACGAGAACACCTGCTCGGTCACGACCGACCCCGACACGATGAAGCCGAGCGAGATCGCGAACCCGGCGACCGACGGCAGCACGGCGTTGCGGGCGGCGTAGTTGCGGAGGACCTTGCCGGGCGGCAGGCCCTTCGCGAGCGCCGTGGTGATGTAGTCCTCGGACAGCGTCGACACCATCATGTTCCGCATGCCGAGCAGCCAGCCGCCGAGCGAGGCGAGCACGATCGTCGCCGCCGGCAGCACGCCGTACTCGAGTGCCGACATCAGGAACGGGCCGTTGAATCCGGGGTCGAGGACGACGTCGTAGCCGCCCTGGGCCGGGAACAGGTGGAGTCCGGTGGCGAAGAAGTACACCAGGATGAGCGCGAGCCAGAAGTACGGCACGGCGGCGAGCAGCGTGGTGGCCGGCACGAACGAGTCGAGCCAGGTGCCGGGCTTCCACCCGACGAAGGCACCGAGGGCCACGCCGATCACCGCGGCCAGGATCGTGGCGATCCCGACGAGGGCGATGGTCCACGGCAGCGAGCTCCCGATGACCTCGGTGACGGGTGCCGGGAAGTAGCTCACCGACACCCCGAGGTCACCGCGGAACACGTTGCCGAGGTACTGCCCGTACTGCACGATGAGCGGCTGCGAGGAGTCGCCACCGAGGAGCAGCTGGTACGCCTCCCTGGTCTCCGGGGTGATCTGCCCGCCGCGCTGCTGCAGCTTGGCGAGCAGGATGTCCACGGGGTTCCCGGGCAGGAGCCGGGGGATGATGAAGTTCAGCGTCAGGGCCGCCCACAGGGCGACGACGTAGAAGCCGATCTTGCGCAGGAAGTACTGCATACGAGTGCTCCTCGGTCGCGGTCCGCCGTCAGCCCTTGACGGGCTTCAGGGCCTTGAACACCTCGGCGTTGTCCGGGCTGGCCCAGATCGCCGGGAAGGCGTACAGGTCGTCCTGGGTCGGCCAGCCGGTGAACTTCGCCGTGTGCACCTCGCTCGTCGTGCCGCCGGTGAGGATCGGGATGTACGGCATGTCCTCGACGAGGTGCTGCTGGATCGTGTCGAGTTCGGGCTGGGTCGACGCGGTGTCCTCGGGGTTGATCGCCTTGAGCTTCGCGAGCGCGGCGTCGACGTCGGGGTTGCTGTAGCGGGACAGGTTCGTCGCGGCGCCCTCGCCGACCTTCGCGGTGTTCGAGGTCGCGAGGTTGTTGTTGTAGAGGTAGTACGGGTTCGCGGTCGGGCCCTGGCCGAGCGAGTCGATCGCGAGCTGGAACTGCCCCTTGGTCTTCTTGTCGGTCCACTCGTTCCACGACGACTGCTGCGCCTTGAGCTCGATGCCCGCGGCCTTGAGCTGCTGGGTCATCGTGTCGATGGCGGTGATGTAGTCGGTCCAGCCGGTGACGACCTCGACCGTCAGCGAGAGCTTCTGCCCGTCCTTGGCGTAGATGCCGTCCGAGCCCTTCTCCCACCCGGCGCCCTCGAGCGTCGAGGCGGCCGCGTCGGTGTCGGGCGAGTCCGGCATCACCGCCGGCTCGATCTCCTTCGAGATCATGTCCTGCTGCGTGGTGGTGAGGGCGAAGGTCGGCGAGATGTCGCTCGCGGTGTTCGCGAACGCCAGCGAGTTGAGCTGCTTGCGGTTGATCGCGTCGGCGACGGCGTGCCGGACGGCGGGGTCGGTCTGCGGTCCGGAGCACCCGAGGTCGGTGTTCGCGCAGGTGATCAGGGCCATCTGGTTCTGCCCGATCGTGATGCCGTCGTAGCCCGGGTAGTTGCCCTTGATGTCGTCCATGTTCGGGACGGGGCCGGTCTGCCAGTCGATCGAACCCTGCTTGAGCGCGTCGGCGCCGGCGGTGTTGCCGGAGAGCGACAGGTAGCGGACCGTCTTGACCTCCGGGGCACCGCCCCAGTAGTCCTCGTTCGCGGTCAGGGTGAACGCCTGCGCCTTGAAGTTGCCGAGCGTGTACGGGCCGGTGCCGACCGGCTCGCGCATGACGTCGGTGGCGGGGTCGATGTCCTTCCACAGGTGCTCGGGCACGATCCAGGTCTTGCCGAGCAGGTTCGGGCCGAGCACGAACGACGGCTCGTCGAACGAGACGACGACCTTCGAGTCGCCCTCGGCCTTCGCGGTGCCGGTGTAGCCGATCGAGTTGAGCGACTTGTCCTGCTTGAGCATGTCGAGGGTGAACACGACGTCCTTCGCCGTGAAGGGCTTGCCGTCGCTCCACTTCGCACCCTCGCGGAGCTCGATGGTCAGCTGCGTGCCGTCGGCGTTCCACTCGTAGCTCTTGCCGAGGAGCGGCTTGGGGTCCTCGGTGTTCACGTTGGTGATGAAGAAGAGGCTCTCGTAGATGGTGCCGATGCCGCCGATGTTCGACGGGGACCACGGGTTGAAGTTGATCTGGTAGTCGCCGGACTGCCCGGTGTAGGCGACGAGGGTGCTCGCGGAGTCGGACGACGCCGCGGTCCCGCTCGAGCTGCAGCCGGTCAGGGCGAGCCCGGCGGTGGTGACGATGGCCGCGGCTGCGATGGCGAGCCGCCGTGAACGGTTGAGTACTGACATCGTTGTCCTCTCGGTCTGCTCCGTCGCAGTCCAGTTCGTTGACGGCGATTGTTACACGGCTAAACTAACCCGGTCAAGCATCTGCACGACGAACTGAGGAGGCGCGATGGAGCGCACGACACTGGACGGCCCCTGGACCCTCGAGGCGGTGACCGGTCCGGCGGAGTCCGAGCCGTTCCGGACCCCCACCGAGGCGGTGGTGCCGGGATGCGTGCACACCGACCTCCTCCGCGCGGGGCGGATCCCGGACCCGTTCGACGGCGACGGCGAGGCGGCGACCCAGTGGATCGGCGACACCGTGTGGCGCTACCGCCGCACTTTCACCTGGGACAGCACGGACACCGAGCACGTCGTCGGCACGGGTACCGCGGAACGGCACGACCTCGTGGCCGAGGGGCTCGACACCCTCGCGACGATCGAGCTGAACGGGCTGGTCGTCGGCACGACCGCGAACCAGCACCGCTCCTACCGGTTCCCGGTCGGCCACCTCCTCCGACCGGGCGACAACGAGCTCGTGGTCACGTTCGACGCACCGGTGCCGGCCGCCGTCCGGCTGTCCGAGCAGCACGGCGGCGAGCTCCCCCACGTCAACCACCACCCGTACAACGCGCTCCGCAAGAACGCGTCGAACTTCGGCTGGGACTGGGGCGTCGACGTCGCCACGAGCGGCATCTGGCGCTCGATCGGCATCGAGTCCTGGAGCGGTGTGCGGATCGCCGCGGTCCGCCCCCTCGTCGACGTCGACGGCGCCACCGGCGTGCTCACCGCGCACGTCGACGTCGAGCACGCCGGCACCACCGGCGGCTTCCGCCAGCACATCGGCTCGGCTCCGGTGACCGACGGCAGCACCGGCACCGGCCTGGAGGCGCGCGTCACCGTCTCCGGACACGGCGCGTCCGTCTCCGGGTCGCGTCCGGTCTCCGGCGGTCGCGCCGCCGGGTCCGCTGCGGTCCGCCTCGAGCTCCCCGACGTCGCGGTCTGGTGGCCGCGGGGCCACGGCGAGCAGCCGCTCTACGACGTCCGCGTCGAGGTCGGTGACGACGTCTGGACCGGCCGCGTCGGCTTCCGGACGGTCACGCTCGACACCGCTGCCGACGCCGGCGGTGCGCCGTTCCTCCTCCGGGTCAACGACGAGCCCGTGATCGTGCGCGGCGCGAACTGGATCCCGGACCATGCGTACCTGACCGAGATGACGCCGGAGCGCTACACCGAGCGCATCGACGACGCGATCGAGGCGAACGTCAACCTGCTCCGCATCTGGGGCGGCGGGATCTACGAGTCCGACGACCTGTACGACCGCTGCGACGAACTCGGCGTGCTCGTGTGGCAGGACTTCCTCTTCGCCTGCGCCGCCTACGCCGAGGAACCCTGGCTCGCCGACGAGGTCGAGCCCGAGGTCCGCGAAGCGGTCACCCGCCTCAGCCCGCACCCGTCGCTCGTGGTCTGGAACGGCAACAACGAGAACCTCGTCGCGTACGCCGAGTGGGGCTGGCGGCCGTCGCTCGTCGGGCGGACCTGGGGCAACGGGTACTACCGGTCCCTGCTGCCCGCGGTCGTCGCCGAGCTCGACCCGACCCGGCCGTACACGCCCGGTTCCCCGTTCTCGTTCGACGAGTACCTGCACCCGAACGACGACCGCAACGGCACCGTGCACATCTGGGACGTCTGGAACACGAAGGACTACACCGCCTACGCCGACTGGCACCCCCGGTTCGTGGCCGAGTTCGGGTACCAGGGCCCGCCCGCCTGGTCGACGCTCACCGCCGTGGTGCACGACGAGCCCCTCGACCCGGACGGCCACGAGATGCTCGTGCACCAGAAGGCACACGAGGGCAACCGGAAGCTCGCGGACGGCATGCGCGGACACCTGCCCGAGCCGCGGAGCATCGAGGACTGGCACTGGGCGGCGCAGCTGAACCAGGCGCACGCGATCCGGTTCGGCATGGACTGGTTCCGGTCCCGCACGCCCGACAACACCGGCATGGTCGTCTGGCAGCTGAACGACGACTGGCCCGTGGTCTCGTGGGCGCTCGTCGACCACGCCGGGCACCGGAAGCCCGTCTGGTACGCCGTGCGGCAGGCCTACCGTCCGGTCCTCGCCACCGTGCAGCCGTCGGAGGACGGTGCCGGCACGGAGGTCGTCGTCGTGAACGCCGGCGCCGGTGCGGTCACGGACGACCTCGTCGTCGAGCGGCGGTCCTTCGACGGCACGGTGCTCGCGTCGACGAGCGCGTCCGTGACGGTCGCCCCGGCGGACGCGGTACGGGTGCCGCTGCCGGTCGAGGTCGCTCGGTCGGAGGACGCCGCCGGCGAGGTCCTCGTCGTCACCGGCACGTCCTCCGGTCGGCGGGTGCACGACCTCGCCGAGGTGGTGGACCAGCGACTCGCGCGCCGACCGTTCACGACCGAGGTGGAGCCGACCGACGACGGCGCCCGGGTCACGGTCACGGCGACCGGGTACGTCCGCGACCTGTCGCTCTTCCCGGACCGGCTCGTGGCGAGCGCCCGCGTGGACGAGGGTCTGGTGTCCCTGCTGCCGGGCGAGCACGTCGTGTTCACCGTGTCCCGCGTGCCGGGCGTCGACGCCGAGGCGCTCGTCGGCCCGCTGGTCCTCCGGCACGCCGGCGACCTGCTCGACTGACGTGGAACGACGATCGGGGCCCTGCATGTGCAGGGCCCCGTTGGTCGTTGCGTCAGACCGCCTGCGCCTCGAGCACCAGCGCGGTGCCGGGCGCGAGCGACGGCAGCCGGACCCCGAGGTCCTCGAGCACCGCTCCGGACAGCTCGACGCTCCCCCGCTCGAGCCACGGCGTCCGGGTGACGTCCACGCCCTTCGGCACGCGCAGCCCGTTCACCGGCGCCACCCGGTAGCGCCGGCGGCGGTCGAGCCCACGGAAGCGCAGCGGCACCGCGAGCGCCCGCGGTCCGGTCTCCGTCCGGACGACCCGCGCGAGCGCGCGGTCCCGGTCGGCGCCGACGACGACGGTCGTCGCGAGCCCCGCGTCCCCGAGGTCCACGTGGTGCACCCGCCCGGAGTGCAGCAGCCCGCGTTCCCGCTTGTAGAGCGCCGTCCACTCCCGCAGCCGGTCGCGCTCGGCGGCCGTGCAGCGCGTGACGTCCGTCTCGATGCCGGCGCTGCCGAACAGCGACACCGCCATCCGGAAGTCCAGGTCGAGGTGTCGGCCCGTGGTGTGGGAGACCTCGGGGCCGACGTGCGAGCCGATCAGCTCCGGCGGCAGCAGCAGCTCCGTCCACCGCTGGATCGCGAGCCGCTCCATCGCGTCGTTCGAGTCCGAGGCCCACACCCGGTCGGTCCGCTCGAGCACCCCGAGGTCGACCCGGGCGCCGCCGGAGGCACAGGCCTCGATCTCGAGCCACGGGTGTCGTCGGCGCAGCTCGTCCATCACGGCGTACACCCCGCGCGTGTGGGCACCGAGGCCGACCCGTCCCGCGTGCACGGTCTGCACGACGTCGCGGTTCTGGTCCCACTTCACGAAGTCCACGTGGTGCTCCTCGATCACCGCGGACATCCGGTCGAGCACGTGCTCGCGGACATCGGCGCGCGCGAAGTCGAGCGTGTACTCGTGCCGCCAGGTCCGCGCCCGGTCGGGGTCCTGCAGGAACCAGTCCGGGTGCGCCTCGGCCAGGGCGGACACCGGGCTGACGCACTCCGGCTCGAACCAGAGCCCGAAGTCCATCCCGAGCGCGCGCACCCCGTCGACCAGCGGGCCGAGCCCGTCCGGCCAGACCTCGGCGTCCACCGTCCAGTCGCCGAGCGACGTCGTGTCGGACCGGCGGCCGGTGAACCAGCCGTCGTCGAGCACGAACCGCTCGACCCCGACGTCGGCCGCCGCTCGGGCCAGCTCGAGCAGCGGGTCCAGCTCCTGCCGGAAGTACACCGCCTCCCACGTGTTGAGGACGACCGGTCGCGGGCTGACCGGGTGCCCCGGGCGTGCACGCAACGAGTCGTGCAGTCGCGCCGACAGCCCGTCGAGTCCGCCGTCGCTCCACACGAAGACCGTCTCGGGTGCCGTGAACCCCTCCGCCGGTCGGAGCACCACCTCGCCCGCCCGCAGCAGTTCGCCCGCGCCGAGCAGGGTCCGCGCCTCCGCCAGCCGGTCGATGCGGTGCACGGTGTCCGCACTCCACGCCGGGTGCACCGCCCACAGCTCGCCGAGCGCGTCGTCGAAGCCGGTCGTGCCGAGGATCGTCAGGGTCGGGGCGTCGTGACCCGTCCGACCGCGGCGGCTCTCGCGCACGTGCACCCCGTCGGTCAGGGCCCGTCGCTGCGGGGTCCGCTCGCGCGTCCACTTCCCGGCCAGGTCGAGCACCTCGGTAGCACGCTCCCCCACCGGCAGCACGGCTTCGAGCGCGGTCAGCTCGACGTCCTCGACACCGGTGTTGGTGACCGTCTGCCGCACCCGGAGCACGCCGGCGGCATCGAGGGCGAGGACGATCGACAGCGTCAGCTCGTCCGACACCGCGTCGACCACGAGCTCGGTGTCGGTCCCGGCGACCGCGGCCTCGTGCCAGACGGGGACGAGCGGTCGCCCGCCGACCTGCCCGGCGATCCCCGGTCGCCCCTCCCACCCGTCGTGCTCGGTGGGCAGCAGCGTCAGCGGCCACGCGGCGTCGTAGGCGCTCGGCGAGACCGCACGGTCCTGCGCGAGCACGAGGTCCGCGGCGTCCGCGGCCGCGACCGGTCCGGTGTCCCGACCCCAGTGCAGCACCTCGGGCAGCCCGTCCGGACGACTCGCGAGCACCAGCGCGACGCCGCCCCCGCGCAGCACGTGCACGGTCCGCTCCGGCAGCCCGGCCTCGGTGACGGCGCGCTCCACGACGGTCATGCGGTCACCGCCTCGAGCAGCACGCGGACGCCACCGGCGGGCACGACGGTCTCCGGGCCCTGCCCGGAGCCGTCGAGCAGGTCGGTGCCGGAGGCGACGACCGTGACGTCGTCGTCGCGGTGGTTGAGGAGGAAGAGGGCCCCGGAACCGTCGTCTCGGACGCGACGCACCGCCTCCATGCCGGGAGGCGCGGTGACCGTCCGCGGGACCGCCCGCTCCTCGACGACCCGGTCCACGATCCGCTGCACGCCGTCCTGCTCGAGCATCGCGGAGACGTACCAGGCGCCGCCACCGGCGGCGCGGCGGGTCACCGCCGGACGACCGGCGAGCGGGCCGTCGACGTGCCGGAGCACGACGTCGGCGTCCTCGACCACCAGGTCCTCGGCCCAGTCGGTGACGAGCGTGCCGTCGTCGAGCCGCGCGTGCTGGTCGCGCTGGAGCGGGACGAACTCCTCCGCCCACACGCCCAGGACGTCGCGGAATGCACCCGGGTAGCCGCCGGGCAGCACCCGCGCGGTCTCGTCCACGATGCCCGACGCGTAGGTGACGAGCAGGGTCGCGCCGCGGTCGACCACGGCGCTGATGCGCGCTGCCGACGCCGCGTCGACGACGAACAGCGTCGGCAGGACGACCACGTCGTACCCGCTCAGGTCGGCGTCGAGCGGGACCACGTCCGTGGTGACCTGCCGACGCCAGAACGCGGTGTGCCACGCCCGGACCTCGTGCCCGTACCGGAGCCCCCGGTGCGGCTTGAGCCCGGCCTGCAGTGCCCAGCCCGACGCCTCGTCCACGACGATCGCGACCCGGGCGGCTTCGACGGGTGCGCCCTGCACCGGGGCGAGCGCCTCGAGCGCACGGCCGAGGGCGCACACTTCACGCCAGACGCGGGTCCGGGTGCCGGCGTGCGGGACCATCGCGGAGTGGAACTGCTCGGCACCCGCGGTCGAGGCGCGCCACTGGAAGAACAGCGCGCCGTCCGACCCCCGGGCGACGTGCGCGAGGGAGTTCCGGATCAGCTCGCCGGGCTCCTTCGCCCGGTTGCGCTGCTGCCAGCTCGGCCCGCCGGTCGAGTGCTCCATGAGCAGCCACGGGGTCCGACCGCGGGCGATGCCGCGCATCCGGTCGGCGGACGCCGCGAGGTCCTCGGCGCGGTCCGGGTCGTCCACCAACGTGTAGTGGTCGTTCGCGGGGATGGCGACGTGCTCTGCCCACCCGGCGTAGTCGACCACGTGCGAGCCGGCGCCGACCATGAAGTTCGTGGTGACCGGCACGTCCGAGTGCCGCTCGATGGCGTCGCGCTCGGCCGTGTAGTGCGCCAGCAGGGCGTCCGAGGAGTACCGCTCGAAGTCGAGGGCCAGGCCCGGGTTCGGCGCGCCGCCGACACCGCGGGGCGGCGAGACCTCCTCGAACGACGTGTAGGTGTGGCCCCAGAAGGCCGTGCCCCAGGCCGCGTTCGCCGCGTCGACGTCCGGGTACCTCGCCCGGAGCCACCGCCGGAAGTCCGCTGCCGACACCTCGCAGAAGCAGCGGGCGTTGCCGCCGCCGAGCTCGTTGCTGACGTGCCACAGCCGCACGGCGGGGTGCCGGCCGTACCGATCGGCCAGCGCGTCGACGATGCGCAGGGCGTGCTCGCGGAACACCGGGGACGCGGGGCACCAACCGAGACGGCCCCCGGGACGTTCGCGCCGCTCGGTGGCGTCGACGGGCAGCACCTCGGGGTGCGCGGTCAGCAGCCAGTTCGGCGGGGCCGCCGTCGGGGTCGCGAGGTCGACCGCGATGCCGTTGGCGTGCAGCAGGTCGAGCACCTCGTCGAGCCAGGACCACGTGTACTCCGCCGGCGACCGCTCGAGCAGCGCCCACGAGAACACCCCGACCGTGACCAGGTTCACGCCGGCCTCCCGCATCAGGCGGACGTCCTCGTCCCACACCTCGCGCGGCCACTGCTCGGGACTGTAGTCACCTCCGAAGGACAGACCCTCGGTGGGCCAGGGCACGGAACGGGCAGCGGTCACGACATCTCCTTCGACGGTGGACCGCACCAGCATCCCGTCCGCGTCGGGTCTTTGTCAACTTGTGAAACTAACGCGTGCTCCGTCAGGAGCGCAGGGACCGGCGGATGGCCAGCACGGCCGCTGCACGGGCCCACTCGGAGAACTCGAACGGCTGCACCACGACGGTGACGGCCGCCTCGTACGGGCGGAGCCCCTGCCGGAAGGCCTCCTCGACCTCGGCCCGCGCGATGTCGTGGACCGGCAGCCCGTCGCCCGTGAGCACGATCGACTCCGGGTCGACCAGCGTGACCACCGTCGAGAGCAGCACGCCGAGTGCCGTACCGGCGTCGCGGAACGCCTGCAGGGCACGCGGCTCCCCGTCCCGGGCACGCTCGACCACGGCGGCGTACTCGTCGTCCCCGGCTCCGGCGTTCCTGGCGATGATCGAGCTCGGGAGGTAGCTCGAGACACACCCGTGGTGCCCCACCCCGCAGTCGGGCCCGCCGCCGTACACCGGCAGGTGCCCGACGCGGCCGAAGCGACCGTGCGCCCCCTCGGACACCTCGCCGTTGGTGACGAGCCCGAAGCCCACGCCCGTGCCGACCGTGACGAGCGCCATGGACCGGACCCCTGCGCCCGCGCCGATCCAGTGCTCCTTCGCCGTCAGGGCGTCGACGTCGTTCGCCGTGTGCGTCACGAGTCCGGTCCGCTCCTCGAGCAGGGCCGCGAGCGGCACGTCCCGCCACCCGAGGAACTGCGAGACCTCGACCACGGCGACGTCGTCACGGGTCACGACGTCGCCCGGCACGGACACCCCGAGGGAGCACACCGCCGGCGACGCCCGGCGGAGCACCTGCACCATGGTTGCCAGCTGGTCGACGAGCGCCTGCGGCTCGGTGTCCGGCACCGCTTCTTCATGGAGTGCCAGCACCCGACCGTCCAGGTCGGTCACGGCGGCGTAGAGGCGGTCCGGCGTGAGCTTGATCCCGAGGAACTCCCACCGGCCCGTACTGGCGCGCAGGAGCTCCGAGGGACGGCCGGTGACACCGCGGACCCCCGTGCCGACCTCCGTCACGAACCCGTGCTCCTGCAGGGTGCGGACGGCGCGCGTCAGGCTCGCTCGCGACAACCCGAGCGACCGCGCGATCTCCGCCCGGGAGAGCACACCGTGCACGACGATCTCCCGCAGGGCCGCGCGGGTGGCATCGGTCAACACGGGCCACGAGGCTCCCGGCTCCGGCGGCGTGACCTCGAGCAGATCGGTCATCGCTCTCCTTCGTCGTCGGCCGATCATACTGCCGCGGATGCTTGCTGCCGACGCCACGAACGCAGAAAACCCCTGACCATGACTGGTCAGGGGTTCCCTGGTGTTGCAAAGGTGAGTCCGGCGGCGTCCTACTCTCCCACAAGGTCCCCCTTGCAGTACCATCGGCGCTGAGAGGCTTAGCTTCCGGGTTCGGAATGTGACCGGGCG